>NZ_JAMPKG010000021.1:0-109272 GCF_039962015.1 Trichocoleus sp. AS-A1
AGGCATCAATCACTTTTTGGCGTAGGTCAAGCGAGTAGGCTTTCATGATCGGCGATTGTCTGGCAGGCTGGGCTACTCCCTTACTGTATGCCATCCAACTGAGAACCGCTATATCCGTTCGATGATGCGAGTGCATACAACAAAAAAGCGTCTGAGTAATCTCAGACGCTCTGTGTAAATTAAATTGAAAAGCTAAATCTAGCCTTGTAACGCTTCGGCACCGCCGACAACTTCCAGAATTTCCTGGGTGATTGCCGCCTGACGCGCTTTGTTGTACTTCAGAGTAAGAGAACCAATCAGCTCCTTAGCGTTGTCGCTGGCGTTGTTCATCGCCGTCATCCGTGCTGCTAGTTCGCTCGCTGCCGATTCTTGCAAAGCCCGCAGTAACTGGTTATTCAGATACAGCGGCAGGAGGGCATCGAGAATCTGTACTGGATCTTGCTCGAAGATCATGTCCCGTGGGAACTCTCGAACTTGGGTAGAGACTTTCTCCCGTGTTACCTCAAAACCACCACCGCGAGTTGTGAGGCGGAAGATTTCATCATCTCTTGCTTCTAGTCCTTGGGTTGTCAGCGGCAGCAAGGTTTGCACCACTGGGCGAGAGCTGATCAAGGAGACAAACTTGGTGTAGACCAATTCAATCCGGTCTACATTCTCTGACAAGAACAAGGAAAGCAGTTCGTCAGCGATTCTGGATGCTTCTGCTGCTGTAGGAATTTGCTCTAAGCCAGTATAAGTAGCGTCAATCGGCTGGTCGCGACGCTGGAAGTATTGGATAGCTTTGCGCCCTACCAGCACAAATTTATAGTCCCGACCTTCGGCTTGTAGTTCCTTGGCGCGGTTTTCAGCGCGACGGATGACGTTGGTGTTGTAGGCACCGCAGAGACCGCGATCGCCTGTAATCACCAAAATTCCTACAGACCGAACCTCCCGGTTTCTCAACAGAGGCAGATTTGCTTCTTCAAACCGCAGACGGTTTTGCAGACCGTAGAGAACCTGAGCGAGGCGGTCGGCAAAGGGGCGAGTGGCAGTCACCTGTTGTTGGGCGCGGCGCACTTTGGCGGCGGCAACTAGGCGCATTGCCTCGGTGATTTTTTTGGTGTTTTTGACCGACTGAATGCGATCGCGAATAAATTTTAGATTTGCCATAGTTTTGTCCGGTGTCAGTTGTCCTTTGCGAGTGGCTAATTACGAATAGCTAATTGCGAAGCGCTACTTTTTACAATTAGCTATTCGCGCTTAGCTATTCGCTTTGGACAAGTTACGCCATCGCCATGAAGGTCTTCTTCGCTTCACCGATCGCTTCCTTGAGGATGCCTTCTGCATCTTCCGTCAGCTGCTTCTCTTTGCGGAGGATTTCCATGTACTTCGGCTTGCTGGTTTTCAGGTACTCCCGCAGCGATCGCGCAAAAGGAGCCACCTTCTCTACAGGAATATCATCCAAATAGCCATTCAAACCTGCATACACAACTGCCACTTGCTCAGCCACTGATAGCGGCGAGTATTGCGGCTGCTTCAGAAGTTCCCGCAAGCGCTGACCCCGCGCCAACTGGTCTTGGGTTGCCTTATCCAAATCCGAGGCAAACTGAGCAAAAGCTTGCAGGTCGTCAAACTGAGCCAACTCCAGCTTTAGCTTACCAGCCACTTTTTTCATCGCCTTGGTTTGAGCCGCTGAACCCACCCGTGACACGGAAATACCAGGGTTCACTGCGGGACGCAAGCCAGAGTTGAATAGGTCGGAGGTCAAGAAAATCTGACCATCGGTAATCGAAATCACGTTGGTGGGAATGTAAGCGGAAACGTCCCCAGCTTGGGTTTCGATAATTGGCAGCGCGGTCATGCTGCCTTCACCCAGTTCTGTACTCAGCTTTGCCGCACGCTCCAGCAAACGGGAGTGGAGATAGAACACATCCCCAGGATAAGCTTCCCGTCCGGGCGGACGACGCAGCAGCAGGGACATCTGGCGATAAGCTTGGGCTTGCTTGGAGAGGTCATCATAGATGATCAGCGTCGCCTTGCCCTTGTACATGAAGTATTCTGCCAAGCTAGCGCCCGTGTAGGGAGCCAGATATTGCAGGGTTGCTGGGTCGTTAGCGTTTGCTGCTACCACAATGGTGTAGTCCATTGCGCCTCGTTCCTGAAGCACGTTCACCACTTGGGCGACGGTAGAAGCTTTTTGACCGATAGCGACGTAGACGCAAATCACGTCTTCTTCTTTCTGGTTGAGGATGGTGTCAACCGCGATCGAAGTTTTTCCGGTTTGTCTGTCACCAATGATTAGCTCCCGCTGACCCCGACCAATCGGAATCATCGCGTCAATAGCGGTAATGCCGGTTTGCATCGGTTCGTAAACCGAGCGCCGAGCAATAATTCCCGGTGCGCCTGATTCAATGAGGCGGGTTTCTGTGGTGTTAAGGTCTCCCTTTCCATCAATCGGACGAGCGAGAGCATCCACAACACGACCAATCAAGGCTTCGCCCACTGGCACCTGAGCAATCTTGCCGGTGGCGCTCACAGAGCTACCTTCCTGGATGTTGCGACCATCGCTCATTAGCACCACGCCCACGTTGTCTTCTTCTAAGTTCAGGGCGATGCCAACGCTACCGTCTTCAAATTCCACCAGTTCCCCGGACATAACCTTGTCTAGGCCATAAATCCGGGCAATCCCGTCACCTACTTGCAATACGGTACCCACGTTAGAAACACTAACGTCTCGGTCGTATTGTTCAATTTGCTGCCGAATAATGCTGCTAATTTCGTCAGGTCTGATGCTGATCATGGTTACTTGTTAAAGGAGGAAAGGGTTTGTGTTAAAGGTTGAAGGTTTTAAGAAGAATCCCTTCTCGAAGGGTAGCTTAAAGGTTGAAGCTCTCTATTTTGGCGGTGGTAGGTTGAACATTAGAAGTTAAGATTTGCAAATTTCACTTGCTTAACTTGCAAACATCTGAAAAGTTTCCACCGACAAACTGCTTACCTTTCCAACTCTCAACTTTCAACTTTAGGCGGCACTGTTCAGGCGTATGCCAATACGGCGCAGTTGTCCTCGCAAACTGGCATCCAATACCTGAGACCCCACTTTGATGATGACACCACCGATTAAATCTGGATCGAGTTTGGTATCGAGTTCTACTTGCTGGGCACCGCTAATCGCTTTTACTTTTTCACCGATGGCTTGCTGCTGAGACTCCGACAGTTCTACCGCTGAGATAACTTCTGCTAGAACAGTCTGATTCAGCTTCCGCAGAAGTGCCTGGAACTGTTTGCAAATTCCCTCTAGAAAGAGGATACGTCGCCTCTCTACCAGCAACATCAAAAAGTTGAGGATGTAGGGGTGAAGTCCATCGCCAGCAATTTGCTGCAATACCGCTTTTTTATTTTCAGCGCTTACAACTGGATTGCCCAGAAAATGCTGTAGATCCTCAGAACTTTCTAGGACTCCCAACAAAGATCGTACATCTTCGCCAAACCGCTCTGTCTGGTTCTGCGACTGAGCCAAGGACATTAATGCCTCTGCATACGGCTCTACGATTTCACCGCTAACCATACTACCTTTCATCAGCGACCTCCTACACTAGCGATGCTGCTGTCAATTAATTGTTGTTGAGCAGCATCATCCAATTGGCTTTTGAGTTGCGATTCAACGCGCTGCAACGCCATTGCAGAAACTTGCGCTCTGAGTTCAGCGATCGCTCGCTCCCTTTCAGTGTTCAAATCGGCAACAGCTGTTCTGTGCAAGCGCTCGACATCCATTGCTGCTTTCGCCAAAATGGCTTCTCTCGCTGCCTTCGCACTTTCTTCAGCATCTTTGCGGATTCGTTCTGCCTCCGCTTGAGCCTGAGTTAATTTCTGCTGGGCATCAGAGAGTGCAGCTGCTGCCTCTTTCTGGCGTTGCTCTGCTTCTCTAATCGCCGTTTCAATCCTTGCACGACGCTCGCTTAGGATATTTCCTAATAAGTTACGTCCAAAGTAAAACAGTACACCAATAAGAATTGCCAGGTTAATTAGATTGGCTTCAAAAATGTCCGGATTTAAACCGAAACCATGATGCCCCTCTGCCTCTGCTAATTCAGCGCCAGCTGAGTGAGCCACCTCGGCTAATAAGAAAAAAGTCCCCATGATACCCATCCCATTGAAGTATGAAGTTGGTCATTCGTCATCAGTCATTGGCTTTGGTCTAATGACTAATGACTAATGACTAATGACAGCTTTTCCTTCAAGCTCTCTATCTATTGACCAGCTGCTGTCCCAATATTTTTTCCAGAATTTGGCGACTCAGTTCGTCCACCTGGGTTTCTAGAGATTGCAAAGCTTCTTGCTTTTGCTGCCCAATCTCTATAGACGCCTGTTCTCGTTTTGCAACAGCTTCTTGCTGTGCCTCAGCTACTTGTTGAGCGCCTATTTTCTGGGCATCGGCTTGAGCATTTGCAATCAGCGCTTGAGACTGCCTGCGGGTATCCGCTAGCTGTTGCTCATATTGCTTTGCTAACTGCTCAGCTTTTGCCAAGCGTTCCCGCGCACCCATCTCATTCGATCTGATGTAATCGTCGCGCTCGTCTAGCACTTTAGTCAGTGGCTTATAGAAAACCACATTTAATACCGCTGCCAATAGCAGAAACTGCACTGCCATCAAGGGCAAGGTAGCGTCGAAATCAAACATTTCTTCCCTCTTTATGCTTGAACAGCAGTTTTAATGGCAAGCAAAATTATCTCACTTGTCATATTCTCTATACCCTCTAGGCAAGGGGTTCAACTTACATCAACAGGACTGGAAACTAAAAACTTTGTTTTAGTAGAGACGTGCTTTACCACGTCTCTACTAAGAACAAAAAATGTTAAGCGAAGGGGTTAGCAAACAACAGCACTAGGGCAATCACCAGACCATAAATGGTAAGGGATTCCATGAAAGCCAGGGTTAACAGCAATGTGCCGCGAATTTTACCTTCTGCTTCTGGCTGACGAGCAATACCTTCGACTGCTTGACCAGCAGCATTTCCTTGACCGATACCAGGGCCAATTGCAGCTAAACCAATTGCGAGAGCAGCAGCCAGAACTGAAGCAGCAGAAACCAATGGATCCATGATTATTTCCTTACCTTGAAGTACAGAACAAACAACAGAGAGTTTCGAGTAGAGACACGGCACTGCCGTGCCCTTACAAGTGTTGAGTTTTGAGTCAAGATTTTTAATCTTAAATCTCAAATCTCAAATTCTATCAACTGAGGGCATCCCGAATGCGATATGGAAAAGGAGGGATGATTTTATTCATCTTATATCCTTCTTCCTACCCTAAAAAAGGTTAATGCTCCTCATGCCCTTCATCACCATGCCCCTCCATCGCTTCATGAATGTATGCAGCTGCTAAGGTGGCAAACACTAAAGCTTGAATGGCACTGGTAAATAGCCCCAACGCCATAACTGGCAGAGGAATAAACAGGGGAACCAGTAGCACTAATACTGCTACTACCAGTTCATCCGCCAGAATGTTGCCAAATAAACGGAAGCTGAGGGAAAGGGGCTTTGTGAAATCTTCTAAAATGGCAATGGGTAATAGGATCGGTGTCGGCTCAATATACTTTTTAAAGTACCCTAAACCCCGCTTGCTAAAACCTGCGTAAAAATACGCTAAAGAAGTTAGCAATGCCAGTGCCACTGTGGTATTGATGTCATTAGTGGGAGCTGCTAGTTCTCCTTCTGGAAGGTGAATTAGCTTCCAGGGAACTAATGCGCCAGACCAGTTTGAGACAAAGATAAACAGAAACAGCGTGCCAATAAATGGCACCCACGGACGGTATTCTTTCTCGCCAAGCTGGTTTCTAGCCAGATCTCGAATGAATTCTAGAGCATATTCCATGAAGTTTTGGATACCTTTAGGAATTCTCTGAATATTCCGAGTTGCAGCTAACGAGGCAAGCAGAAGAATACCAATAACAACCCAGGAAGTTAGAAAAACTTGCCCGTGAATCTTAAGATTTCCCACTTGCCAATAAAGGTGATGACCAACTTCTAGTTTGGCGAGAGGGAATGAATTAAAGGCGGAAAGAATACTTAGCATTTCCATTCAATGAGGGTTCTCCAGGGATTAAAGAGTGGAGAATTCTAACACTGTCCAACCTATCGAGCGTCCGGGGGAAACAAAGTCCGAAGCATATAGACGATGAGGGAGGCTTTATAAGTCAGAAATCCCAAAAAAACGGGCAGAATCTGTAGCTTATTCACTTGGGTTGCGATTATAATCAACCCAATAAACAGAGCAAACCGAGTCTTACTCAGACGCTGTTTCTCTGCGCCAAGTCGCTCAACGTCTTTAGCCAACATCCTCAAGTAAACCACACATGTGCACGCCCCTATCAAGTAATTCAGGGCAATGTTGAGAGAGTAAAAAATCCAGACGGAGATAAAAATAATCCCGCTCAAAGCAAGTGTAGTCAGCAACAACTCTTGTTGAAGTTGGTAGTACTCTTGCATGGAGCCATCTGGTTCTGATACAGGCGAACCAGTTTGTGGTAACTCCTCGGTGGTCGGCGTGGTTGTTTGAGATTCGTTTGACAAGTTCACAACTGATGTGTTTCAGCTTGTGCTATTTGGTCTGACTACTACAGGTCAGAACCAAACATTTTGAATATACCATGCAGAGGTAACATTACTTAAAAAAGAATTAAGTCGATGTCAGCAAATTAAAAGGTTCTCTCTGGTAGCGATCGCATTCATGCTCATGAGTTCTCATCCAAGAAGCATTTTTCGCATTCATGCTCATGGGTTCTTATTTAAAAAGCATTTTAGGCATCAGCGTGAGTATCGCCCCGCCCCTTGTTGTAGCAGCTTGCGGCGATTTTCCCTAGCTTTTTACTCAGCTTCCCCAATCAACGTGTATGCAGCCCAAGCGTTAGGTTGGTTGGGATATTGTTTCATCGTCGTCAGCATGGCATTTCGCAAAGCTTGCGCTTTATCGGAGTTTTGTTGCAGATTTTGATAAAATTCGGTCATCAACAAGGCAGAAGGATTATCGGGTATCGCCCACAAAGTGACGATGACACTGGGGACACCCGCAGTAATTAAAGAGCGAGACAATCCAATCACGCCATCGCCGGTTAGTTTACCTCGCCCAGTGTCGCAAGCACTCAAGACAACTAACTCGGCATTGAGCTTGAGATTGAGGATTTCGCTGGCGGTGAGCAACCCGTCCTCTTGACCAGAAGGAGCCAGCGCTATCGCTCCCGGTACTCCGCTACGCTGAAAATCATCCAGCAAGCCGTGAGTCGCCAGATGAATCATCTTGGCTATGGGTAGCTTCTGAACAACTGCGGCTTCAGTGGCTTGTTTCCCAGTGAGGGCTTCTGTGTTTAGGAGACGAGCAATCTCCATCGCTTCTTTCTCGGCACCTGGTAGGGGCGAAAGCGGTTGAGGCTTTTCCCCAATTTTGGGGGCAAGGCTGGGCATCGTGGGATTGCCAACCACTAGGACATCCTTAACTGATACTGGAAGCCGTTGTCGTTGCTGACGGGTTAATGCCAGTACCTGAATTGAGGGAGCCGTGAGGATAGTGTGTTGTTCGATGAGGTATTTATTGCTGGTATCTTGGAGGGCAGCAAAGGGAACCAAGAACAGGGATTCTTGAGGAATAAAGATAACGCGGGCATTGAGGTCAGCAGGCAGGAAGTCGGCAATGGGTTTAATTAGTAGTTGATGGAGTTGCTGTAATCGATTAGTTTGGCTAGTTTCATCCAATCTAGTGATGATGCTCAAGCCGCGACCTCTGACACCCATCGATTCGCGGCTGTTGATAACAAGTTTTTCAAGGCTTGTATTTTGCTGCTGCCACAGGGGTTTAAGGTCAACACGACGAAAAGCTACTTTGCCTGAGGGTGGGATTACCCAAATATAGAGTTCTGATTCGCGAGCTTCTTTTTTACCTTGAATCTTGAAGTCGTCATAAATAATCGAATATTCAACCAGGGTGGCATTTTGTTGTTTGGCGATTTGTTGAATTTGCTGGGTGTTGGGTGGATTGGTAGAGATATTCGCCTGAGTAGAGGAAGGGGATGAGAAGCGTGTCGCCAGTAGTTCCACAAATGCCCTGGCACGACCGCTTTCCGCAACTTCTAGAGCCTCTGTGGGTTGATTTTGGGCAATCAGGACTTGTTGCAGCAGACGATAGGTGCGAGCTTGCTGCTCAAAAATTGACACTTTGTAGGCATCATTGCCACCCAATCGTTCCCGTAGAGATTTGTATACCTCAATTCCAGCGCGGAGGGTTTTTTCGGCTTGAGAGAGATTGCCAGATTCCTGAAAAGCCAGTCCCAGATTGGCTAGAGATTGCCCCTCACCCAAACGATCTTTAATTTCCCGTGCAATGGCTAAACGCTGCTGGTGGTAATCAATCGCCTTGGCGTATTCTCCTAGGTTTTGGTAGGCAATTCCCAGATTGTCTAGGGATTGCCCCTCGCCTTGGCGGTCTTTGATTTCTCGTGCGATGGCTAAATGCTGCTGGTGGTAATCAATTGCCTTGGCGTATTCTCCTAAAGAATTGTAAGCCAGTCCCAAATTACCCAGCGCACTTCCCTCCCCCAAACGGTGTTTAATTTCCCGCGCAATAGCTAAATGCTGCTGGTAATAGTCAATCGCTTTGGCGTAATCTCCTAGGGAAGAGTAAGCATTTCCTAGACTGCCTAGAGATGCCCCCTCCCCCAAACGGTTTTTAATTTCCCGTGCGATGGCTAAATGCTGCTGCTGGTAATCAATCGCTTTGGCGTAATCTCCCAGATAAAAGTAAGCATTTCCCAAATTGGCTAAGGATGCCCCCTCCCCCAAACGGTCTTTGATTTCCCGCTTAATTGCCAAACTCTGCTGGTAGTAATCAATCGCCTTGGCGTAATCTCCTAGATTTTTGTAGGTAACTCCCAGATTGCCCAGCGCACCTCCCTCCCCCAAACGGTCTTTAATTTCTCGCGTGATGGCTAAATACTGCTGGTGGTACTCAATCGCCTTAGCGTAATCTCCCAAAGAATCGTAAGCATTTCCCAAATTGCCTAGGGATTTCCCCTCCCCCAAACGGTCTTTGATTTCCCGCATGATCGCTAAACTCTGCTGGTGGTAATCAATCGCTTTGGCGTAATCTCCTAGGTAACGGTAAGCATTTCCCAAATTGCCTAGGGATTGTCCCTCCCCCAAACGGTTTTTAATTTCCCGATAGAGACTGAGTGCTTGTTGCCAAGACTGTAATGCCGCCTCAAATTGACTGGTCTGAGCCTGCTGAATACCTTGCACAAGTAGTTGGTCTGCTTCGGCTTTCCGAGCATCTGGGGTTTGCGCTAACGCCTGTGTTGTGGGAAATAGCGCTGGAAAATTAGGCGGGAACGGCGTTGCAGCAGATGTCAAAAGAGCGATCGCGCTGAGGAGTCTGATTTGGAGACGCACAGTTATTCTGGAGGAAGGTGCAAGGATGCGATCGCTGTTTTAACCTACGGCAATTAGGCGCGTCTAGTTATCGGTTGATGCGAGAGTATCGTCATCAGAATCAAGAATGCGATCGCAGCAGCAACAGACGCTATCTGATTGTTTTCGGGTTATTCAGCTTCCCCAATCAACGTGTATGCAGCCCAAGCGCTGGGTTGGGCGGGATATTGTTTCATCGTCGTCAGCATCGCGCTTCGCAAAGCTTGCGCTTTATTCGGGTTTTGTTGCAAATTTCGATAAAATTCACTCATCAACAAGGCAGAAGAATTATCCGGGATTGCCCACAAAGTGACGATAACACTGGGAACACCGGCAGTAATTAAAGAGTGAGACAGTCCAATCACACCATGACCGGTGAGTATACCTTGCCCAGTGTCGCAAGCACTCAAGACAACTAACTCGGCATTGAGCTTGAGATTCAGGATTTCGCTGGCAGTAAGTAACCCATCATCTTTACCCGAAGGAGCCAGGGCGATCGCACCCGGTACACCCAACCCTTGAAAATCATCCAACAACCCGTGAGTTGCTAGATGAATCATTTTTGCTTTAGACATTTGCTGGACAACCGCAGATTCATTGGCAGAGTTGCCAATGAGAGCTTTGGTATTAAGTAGAGTAGCGATAGCTAAAGCTTCGCGTTCCGCACCTGGGAGGCTTGACAATTTTTGAGGTGATTCTCCCCGCTTAAGAGAAACACTGGGCATATTGGGATTGCCAACGACTAGCACATTCGGGTTTTGTCGAGAGGCTAAATTTCGCGTCTCTACACGTTGTTTTTGCTGCCGAGTTAAATCCAGTACCTGAATCGAGGGTGCAGTCAGGATGGTGTGTTGTTCAATTAAGTATTTGCCAAAACTGTCTTGCAGAGCGGCAAAGGGAACCAAAAATAAAGATGTTTGAGGAATAAAAACGACACGGGCATTTGCCTCTTTTGGCAACAGATCGGTAATTGGTTGAATTAGTAGCTGATGAAGTTGTTGTAATTGTTTGGCTTGGCTTGTTTCATCTACTTTGCTAACAACACTCAACCCGCGACCTCTGACACCAATTGATTCTCGACTATTGACAACAAGCTTTGCCAGGTCTGTATTCTGTTGCTGCCACAGAGGTTTAAGGTTAGAGGAGCGAAAACTCACTTCACCTGTGGGCTTGACGACCCAAATATAGAGTTCTGATTCTTCGATTTGTTCTCGATTTTTTTTTCTAAACTATCGACGATAATTGAATACTCAACCAGTGTGGCATTTTGTTCTTTGGCGATTTGTTGAATTTTCTGAATGTTGGGTGGAGTAATGGTTGTTAGAGCATTGGGTGAAGCAACGCGCGTCATCAATAACTCCACAAATGCCCGCGCTCGACCCCGTTCGGCAATTTCCAACGCTTCATTTATCTTATTTTGGGCGATGAGGACTTGTTGCAGCAGACGGTAAGTTTTGGCTTGCTGTTCAAAAACTGACACTTTGTAAGTATCGTTATTCCCCAATTTTTGCCGAAGCGATTCCCAAATTTGAATTCCTGCGCCTAGGGTTTTTTCGGCTTCTGCAAGCTTGCCCGATCGGCGAAGCGCCACTCCCAAATTGTTTAGCGCCGTTCCTTCGCCTTCGATGTCGCCAATTTGCTGCGCGATCGCGATCCGCTGCTGCTGATAATCAATTGCCTTGGCATAGTCGCCCAAGGAAGTGTAAGCATTGCCTAAATTTCCTAGTGCTGTTGCTTCCCCTAAGCGATCGCCAATTTCCCGCGCGATCGCGATTCGCTGTTGCAGATACTCAATTGCTTTGGGATAATCCCTCAAATCCATGTAAGCAACGCCTAGATTCCCCAGAACTTGCCCCTCTGCGTGACGCTCACCTAACTCTCGCGCCAGCGGTAAACGCTGTTGATAGTAATTAATAGCTCGTGAATAGTCGCCTAGAGAATCGTAAGCGATGCCCAAATTATTCAGAGATGCACCTTCCCCAGAGCGATCGCCAAGTTCTCGCGCGATCGCTAAACTCTGTTGATGGAAATCAATCGCTTTGACATAATTTCCTAAAGAATAGAAGACAATCCCTATATTTCCCAGAGCGCCTTGTTCTCCAGAGCGATCGCGAATTTCTCGCGCGATCGTTAAACGTTGCTCAAAGTAATCAATTGCTTTGGCATAATCGCCCAAATGATGATGAACAATGCCCAAATTATTTAGAACGTATGACTCTCCCTTGCGATTGCCGAGGGAACGATCCACAGCTAAACTTTGTTGATAGAACTCAATCGCTCGTGTATAGTCACCCAACGATCGATAAGCTTCTCCCAAATTGTTAAGAACCGCCCCCTCTCCCTTCTTATCGGCGATTTCTCGGTAAATCTTCAATGCTTCTTGTCCAGACTGTAAGGAAGCTCTAAATTGACCCTTCTTTTGCTGCTCAATCCCTTGCTCTAGCAACCGATCGGCTTCGGCTTCTCGCTCAGCGGGGGTTTGAGCCAACGCCTGAGAATTTTGGATAGCGCTAGAAGATTTTAGATTTTGGATGAATTGCCAATCTACCGTTGGAAATCCCAAATCGACACTCAGAATAGTAGCCAGGAAGGTGATGAAGGCGCGGAGTCCGATTTGAGAGCGCATAGCGGTTTTTCGAGAAGTGTGCAGCGGCATCTACTGTCTTAGCCCACACGGAAAAGGCGCGTCTATAGCACTTCTCTTGGACTCCTAAAAAACGAACCGCACAGAACACTCCAGAAACAGAAGTGTCAAGGAGCGATCACCTCGCCATCGGTTTGTGACGCCAGAAGAATCATTAAATGGGTACAGTGGCGATCTGGGTATAGTAGCGATCACTTCGTTTGCTAGTTTTATCTGGCTGAGTTTTAATCTCAGGTGATACGTCGGCAGCTAGAGGTTACAAAAAGCAAACTTGCTTAACTTGAATACTAGGAGACGACACGTAGTTAAGGAAGTATTGGTCAAATGAAATTTAAAACCCAGTGGCTGATTGGCATCCTGGGATTAACTGCCCTCATCAGTTCGCCAGCCGTAGCTCAAAACACACCGTTACAAGACTTTTTCAATGGTCTCCCCCCATATACAGGGGACGACGTTATTGAACCCCGCAACCCGACTGGAAATCGGGAAACCTCTAACGATGATAGCGAGGTTCGGGAATCAACTCAGAATGCGACACCGGCAACCAATCGCAACTTAACAGAACCAGAAAACAACAATCCTAATCAGTCGGAAAGCCAGTTACAAAGAGATGCAAGACCCACGAACCAGCCCTACCAACCAGGTTCACTAAGGTAGTCATGCAAGTTATAATAACGCCCTCATCTTTTATTTACTCTAGGTAAGGGTTGAGGGCTTATATTTTTATAATTGCATTTTTTACACAACTGATTCCCCTAACTTTCTCTTAATCAAGGAAGTTAGGGGAATTGTTTGTTGCACAGAGGTTTAGATTCACGACTTTTCTAAGCAGCCGCGAATTTCGTCTTTCCAAATTATTTACAACTTCTATGTTTCCTATTGTTTTAGAGGTAATCATCTCCATTAGCAATGCCAGCAAAACTTGTTCTTGACGATATCAAAATATTCTTTGATGCTGAAAAAATACTTAAAGGAGTACAATCACGTCTTTCCCGTTGCCGGTTCTATCTGAACTAATTTTTTTGTTCAAGTTTTACAGAAGTCACTAAAGGATATAAACTGGAAACTTCGATTAATTTTGGTGGTTATATAGACTACAGGTAACTGTAGTTGAGGAGGTATTGGTTAAATGAAACCTCAAACTCAAGGGTTAATCTGCATCATTGGATTAAGTGCCTTTATCAGTTCACCAGCCGTGGCTCAAACCTATCGGCTTGAAAAATTCTTCAATGGCACTCCCCCCTACGATGGTGACAGCCTTAACAGTGCCCGAAATCCTATAGGAGATATGGAAGCCTTTATCTATCAGGAGGCTAAACCGATTATTACGATTGAGTTTGAAGCAGGAGATGAAGCGCCTTCTGAAACACCTGCTGAGACTCCAGAAGAACCACAAAATCAAATCCCTGCTGATGAGACTCCTGCGGAAGTCCCAGAACCAACGCCTGCTGAGATTCCAGAAGAGCCCCAAAATCAAATCCCTGCTGAGACTCCTGCGGAAGTCCCAGAACCAACGCCTGCTGAGACTCCGGAAGAACCACAAAATCAAATCCCTGCTGAGACTCCTGCGGAAATCCCAGAACCAACGCCTGCTGAGAGTCCAGACGACAACAACGAAGAGCCAAAACGAGAGATCATTTGGGAAGCAGAACCAAGGAACCCGCAGCCAAACCAGGGTAACTAATGTAAGGCAAGCTGAATTGATATATGGGTAGTCCTAAAGATGTAAGGATAGAGAAGACGAAGTGACCCCAATTGATTTATGCCGGTTTCTCTACTTGCCTGTCCTGCTTGTGACTCAACGCATACTGTCAAAAATGGCAAAATCCATAATGGCAAACAAAACTACAAGTGCCGCGATTGTGGTAGACAATTTGTCCAAGACCCACAAAACAAAGTCATTGATCAAATCACCAAAACTCTGATCGACAAACTGCTGTTGGAGAAGATTCCGTTAGCTGGCATTGCCAGAGTAGCAGGTGTTTCAGAACCTTGGCTCCAAAGCTATGTCAATGAGAAATATCGGAACGTGCCCCGTCAAGTGAAGGTACAGGCTAAAAAAAGGGGGGCTTAACCATCCAATGTGATGAGATGTGGTCGTTTGTGGGTAACAAAGGCAACAAGCAGTGGATTTGGTTGGCATTAGATGTCGAAACCAGGGAAATTGTTGGGGTGTGCGTGGGAGACCGGAGTCAAAATAGCGCACAGGGATTGTGGGATGCCCTGCCAGCAGTTTATCGCCAGTGCGCTGTTGCTTATACCGATTTTTGGTCTGCTTATGAGGATATCTTCCCCAGTAAACGGCATCAAAGTGTGGGTAAGGAAAGTGGCAAAACTAGCTTAATTGAACGGTTTAACTGTACCTTGCGTCAGCGAGTGTCACGTTTGGTGAGGAAGACGTTATCGTTTTCCAAGAAATTGGAGAACCATATTGGGGCAATTTGGTACTTTGTCCACCATTACAATGCATCCTTACATCTTTAGGACTACCGATATATGAAATATTGGTAATGGGAATAGGTGATAGGGAATAAATCGTCACGAATTTCCTATTACCCATTAACAATTACCGATTTGTTAACTCGATGCCAGCATAATTAGCTGTTGTTTCAAGAGCGATCGCACAAGATCCAACTCCAACGAAACACTCGCCAAAATTTCTTTTATGCTTCGACGTTTTTCTGAGTTAACATCACACGCTTGCAAAAATTCAAACTCTCCCTCTGACAAATTGACAATCTGATAATCGTAGTTAAACAGACAGCGGCTAGGCCATCCATCCATGCACGGGTTTCGGGCTGGAATGGCTGCCAGCAGTGCCTCATCCGATGACCAGTCTACTTTAGATAGGGGAGGACGTGCTAGGAAAAATTCGTAGTGAGTGACCGCTTCTGGGTATAATAATTCGATTAAACGATAACGTTCGCGATCGCTCAAGTTTTTTGCCCGTTCAAGCAAGTCTGGATTTTTCCCCAAAAGTCGCTCTAATTCCCAGTTTTTGGGATTAGAAAAACCAACGAAATCCAAACCCGAAGCATCAATTAGTTCAAAAAGGGTTTCGATGTTGTAGTCGATTTCCTGGGGATGAACGTACATAT
Organism: Trichocoleus sp. AS-A1; assembly: GCF_039962015.1. NCBI lineage: Bacteria > Bacillati > Cyanobacteriota > Cyanophyceae > Leptolyngbyales > Trichocoleusaceae > Trichocoleus > Trichocoleus sp. AS-A1. The sequence goes on from NZ_JAMPKG010000021.1 coordinate 15,174, forward strand.
CGGCAAAGCACTCATCCCGCTGATTTTCTAAAGACCAGCGCTCTTTTTCTCGCTTGACAAGTCGATTATTTTCTGGCAAAGCCGCAAATATCTGACGTCCCACCTGAACGCCATCGCGGTAGTCGCCTCGCCGTTCACCTTGAAGGAGCGCGATCGCTTTTTGCATCAACTGGATTTCCCAGCGCCCCAGCTCAGCATAAACGAAAATATGCATCAAGCCTCCCGGAGCTAACTTTGCCGCCAGGGATTGAATTCCCCGAATCGGATCGGGCAAATGATGCAAAACCCCAACACAGTTGATTAAATCAAACTCACCCGGTAGTTCCTGCGCGTCATACAAGCTCTTGTGATGAAACTCGACGCGATTTGCCCCGGAACGGCGACAACGCTCTCGTGCCACCTCCAAAGCGCCCGAACTCAAATCAATTCCCACCACTTGAGCCGCCGGATTGAGGTGAACCAGGTACTCTGTCCCTACACCCGTGCCACATCCAGCATCTAAAATGCGGACATCTTGCTTTTGGGGCGTTTGACTGGTGCAAAAGTGATAGGCGGCTAGCCAATTCCAGCGCCAGTTATAGCCGGGAGGCGGACTATCCAGCAGAGGTTCTGGTGGAAAAGGGTAAGTATCGTAGAGTCGTTGGACGGCGGAACTAATATCCTGCCTAGTTTCCATATCACATTAAAGGGTAAAGTTAGAGATGTCCGAGCAGGTCATCTGTAGGTAGACGGCTGCTTAAGTAACAAAACTTATCGCTCTTCTCAGGGAATCTGCCGCCATTTAGTATTATGACCTTGTGAACACCTAGATAGGGTTCTACACACTTTTTAACAAACCAGTCTGAGAAGCCCGAAAAGTTTTAATCTAAAAACTGAGCTGATTAACCCCAGGCAGTTAAAGGATAAAGGCTCAAAGATGAACGCTGAGATGTTGAAGGCGCAAGAATGAAGCTTATAAGCCATAAGCCGTAGGGAAAAAGCCACTTTCGCAGGGTAAGTCGCCCCCGTGGCGGTTGGCTAACTTTAATCCTTCACCCTTCACAATTCATCATTCATCAGTGGCACTCTGGTCATGTTTAACGCAGTGACGATTTAGATAGGGAGCTTTTGAGATCCAATGAGTGTTAAGGCAAGTGGTGGAAGCTCAGTTGCGCGTCCGCAACTATATCAAACAGTACCAGTTGCAACTATTTCGCAAGCGGAACAACAAGACCGCTTCTTAGGGAGGGGTGAGCTAGATGAACTGAAGAGCTATTTCAGTTCTGGCAGCAAGCGTCTTGAGATTTCTCAAACGCTCACCCAAAATGCAGACTTGATTGTGTCCCGCGCAGCCAACCGGATTTTCGTCGGGGGTTCCCCGATGGCTTTCTTAGAAAAGCCTCGCGAACCCGAATTGGTGATGGCTAACGTTCCGGATGTCAAGCAAGGGATGGCACTGGGAAATGTCACCTATGTGGAAAGCAGCGGTGGCTTTTTGCAGGGGTTGCGATCGCTCTTCAGCGCAGGCGGCGGCGGTCCTACGCCAGCGGGTTTCCGACCGATCAACGTTGCCCGCTACGGTCCGGGCAATATGCAAAAGTCGTTGCGGGACTTATCCTGGTTCTTGCGCTACCTGACCTACGCAATTGTTGCCGGAGACCCCAATATCATCGCGGTTAACACGCGGGGTTTGCGGGAAATCATTGAAAATGCTTGCTCCGGCGAAGCGACAATTGTGGCGTTGCAGGAAATGCGGGCAGCCGCCTTGGGTTATTTCCGGCGCGACGAGGAAGGGACAACGATTGTCAACCAGTACTTTGAAGTGCTGATTAGCGAATTCCGCGCCCCCACCCCCTCCGACAAAGTGCGGCAGCGTCCTTCTGGCGATCAGCAAGGTCTGCAACTGCCCCAAATTTACTTCAATTCAGCCGAGCGGCGTCCCAAGTACGCCATGAAGCCCGGTTTGTCATCTTCGGAAAAGCAAGAAATCATCAAAGCCGCCTATCGGCAAGTCTTTGAGCGCGACATTACTCGCGCTTACAGCCTTGGCATCTCTGACTTAGAATCCAAGGTCAGAAATGGCGACATCTCAATGAAAGAATTTATCCGCCGCTTGGGTAAATCTACTCTTTACCGCAAAAACTTCTACGAGCCATATATCAACAGTCGCGCTCTGGAACTGGCATTCCGTCACTTCCTGGGTCGTGGCCCATCCAGCCGTGAAGAAGTCCAAGAATACTTCTCCATTGTTTCCAGCAAAGGTCTACCCGGTCTCGTTGATGCCCTGGTGGATTCTAAGGAATATTCCGACTACTTCGGCGAAGAAACCGTGCCCTACATCCGGGGTTTGGGTCAAGAAGCGCAGGAGTGTCGCAACTGGGGACCGCAGCAAGATTTGTTGAACTACAGCGCGCCTTTCCGCAAGGTACCGCAGTTCCTCACCACATTTGCTGCTTATGAGCGACCGCTGCCCGACCAACATCCGTATGGTTCCGGCAACGACCCCTTAGAAATTCAGTTTGGGGCAATCTTCCCTAAAGAAACCAAAAATCCCAACACCCGTCCTGCTCCGTTTGGTAAAGATACTCGTCGCATCCTGATCCGCCAAGGCCCAGGAATTGACAACCAACTGAGCAACCCAGCAGCTCGTCCCAAAGCTCCGGGTTCCTTGGGTCCGAAGGTGTTTAAACTGGATCAACTCCCCGGCCCAGGTGGGAACGGCGGCACATCCTTCAAACGGTATGTGAAGAATTCCAGCGTTAAATACTCCGAAAGTTCCACCCAAGCGGTGATTAAGGCAGCCTACCTGCAAGTATTCGGGCGGGATGTCTATGAAGGTCAGCGCCTCAAAGTGGCGGAAATCAAGCTGGAGAACGGCGAAACCACAGTGCGGGAGTTCATCCGCGCTCTGGCTAAGTCTGACTTGTTCCGCAAGTTGTACTGGACTTCGCTGTACGTTACCAAGTCGATTGAATACATCCACCGCCGTCTGTTGGGTCGTCCCACCTATGGACGTCAGGAAACTAACAAGTATTTTGATATTTGCGCCAAAAAAGGCTTCTACGCCCTGGTTGACGCGATTATCGATAGCCCCGAATACAGCGAGTCATTTGGGGAAGATACGATTCCTTACGAGCGCTATTTGACACCAGCTGGAGTCAGCTTGCGTAGCCTTCGGATTGGCAGCATTGCCGACACAGCTCTGAAAATTGAGAAGCAAGAAACCCCTCGTTTTGTGGAACTCGGTCAAGTCACGCAGCTGCGGACAGAACCCGACATTCAATTCCGCATCAACCAGGGTGTCAGCAAGAAGCGCGAGCAAACCAAGGTCTTTAAGCTGACAGAAACCAACGACAAAGCGTTGGTGCAAAACACAATCCGGGCAGCATACCGGCAAATTTTCGAGCGCGATATTGAACCCTATATCGTGAAGAACCAATTCAGCGACTTTGAAAGCAAGCTGCGGAATGGTGAAATCAACCTCAAGGAATTTATTGAGGCGTTGGGAGGTTCAGACCTCTACATCAAAGAGTTCTATACTCCCTACCCGAACACTAAGGTGATCGAGTTGGGTACGAAGCACTTCTTGGGACGGGCACCCCTAGACCAAGTAGAAATTCGCAAGTATAACCAGATCCTTGCATCTGAAGGGCTTCGGGGCTTTGTGGGCGCAATGGTGAATAGCCCAGAGTATGCCCAGGCGTTTGGAGAAGATACGGTGCCTTACAACCGCTTCCCGACCCTGCCAGCGGCAAACTTCCCGAATACCGAGAAGCTGTATAACCAACTGACCAAGCAGAATGATGACTTGGTGGTTCCCAGCTTCAAGCCGGTGCAGTCGCGCATGGATGTGGCGAAGATGCCGCTGATGGGTAAAGCGATCGCAGATATCGCTGCAAAAGCTCGTCAGCGCGACATGAGTAAGCCGCTGTTTATCGAGTTGGGTCGTTCCTTTACCAACGGTGACGGGCAATCCGTTGAAGTTGGAGTTGGGACATCGCGGCGTAAGCCTGCTCGAATTTACCGGATGAACCCAGGAATGAACCAGGGTGAATCTGCACAGGTGATTAATGCCATCTACTGTCAGGTGATGGATATCTTCAGCGGTCAAGTTCCTGGGGAACTGCGCCGTTCGGATCTCGATAGCAGACTCCGCAACGGTGAAATCTCGGTGCGCGAGTTTGTGAAGAGTCTGGCGAGTTCCGAGATCTATCGCCGTCGCTTCTATGCCCCCTATCCCAACACCAAGGTGATTGAGTTCCTGTTCCGGCACCTGCTGGGACGCGCACCCGCGACCCAAGGTGAAATCCGGCAGTACAACAAACTGCTGGCGGATGGCGGCTTGAAGGCGGCTGTAGAGGCAATGGTGGATAGTCCTGAGTATGCCCGTTACTTCGGCGAGGATGTGGTGCCTTACAACCGCTTCCCGTCCCTGCCAGCGGGTAATTATCTGGGCAGTGTGAAAGCAGCAGCTGACTTGGTGAAACAATCCTGGTCAGATATGTCGCCTTCCTACATCGGTAATCGCTTGAGCCGATAAATCCGAGAGTCGGGAATGGGGAATGGGTCATTTTGATGACCCGTTCCCCATTCCTAATGAATCGGAAGTTTTGCTCTGTGCGCTGGATGACACGGGAAGTTGATCGAACCGCAGAAATGCTCCAGAAACCACAGAAATAGAAATAGAAGAGGCGAGCGCTATCTTGTCGATCATCCTCCAATGAGATAGATTCTTCGGGTCAAATTCCCCCAATAACCGCACTGCAAAACCTTGTCCAACTGCATTGTGGTAAAGTGGCTCATCTAGTGTCCACAACTTGAATCCCTTAAAGTTTCTGCTAAAGCTAAATCAGCAGAACAGATTAGGGCATGGAATGGGCGATCGCATTTTTATGGAGCCGCGAAGATGTGGAGGACAAGGGGGAAGAGAAGGTGATTGATGCTCAGGGGTGCAAAAATTCAAAAATCCTGACAGCGATCGCTCCCCTCCCAAGCAAGCGATCGCTCTTTGATGACCAACTGACCCCAGCGAAACCCGCTGCGATCGCCCTCAAAGCCCCAAAATGAGGAACAATATTAAAAAGTGTTAAGAAGAGACCTGGAATGTGAACAGAATGCCGCAAAATTATTTGCGGAAGGTAGCTGAGTCCCAGGCAGTGTGTACGGATGGTTACACTGAAAAATGCTAAAGATACCGAACAAGTATTCTTGTAGCAGTGACAGGCTTCCACATTCCTTGGCGAATGCCAGTTTCAAACCATCTGGTAAAACTTTTCTTTTGATTGGAGGAATCCACAAATGAGTATCGTCACGAAATCCATCGTGAATGCTGATGCCGAGGCTCGTTATCTTAGCCCAGGCGAACTAGACCGGATCAAGAACTTTGTGACCTCCGGTGAGCGTCGCCTCCGGATTGCCCAAACGTTGACCGACTCTCGCGAGCGCATCGTCAAGCAAGCTGGCGACCAGTTGTTCCAAAAGCGTCCTGATATTGTTTCTCCCGGTGGCAACGCTTACGGTGAAGAAATGACCGCTACCTGCCTGCGGGATATGGACTACTACCTACGCCTGATCACCTACGGAGTCGTTGCTGGTGATGTCACCCCGATTGAAGAAATCGGTTTGGTTGGCGTTCGTGAAATGTACAAGTCTCTGGGTACCCCGGTTGACGCAGTTGCTGAAGGCGTTCGCGCTATGAAGAATGCTGCTTCCTCCATGATGTCTGGCGAAGATGCTTCTGAAGCAGGCGCTTACTTCGACTACGTGATTGGTGCCATGCAGTAGGGTGTTTCCCTTCCCCTGCTAAGGATTAGAACCTGACTACGTAAGATAAGGAAACAAGAAAAATGCAAGACGCAATTACTGCTGTTATCAATTCCTCTGACGTTCAAGGTAAATACCTTGACACTGGTGCTTTGGAAAAGCTCAAGGGCTATTTCAACACTGGCGAACTACGCGTTCGTGCAGCAACCACCATTAGCGCTAATGCCGCCACCATCGTTAAGGAAGCGGTTGCTAAGTCCCTGTTGTACTCTGACATCACCCGTCCCGGTGGCAACATGTACACCACCCGTCGCTATGCTGCTTGCATCCGCGACTTGGACTACTACCTCCGCTATTCCACCTATGCCATGCTAGCTGGCGACCCATCCATCTTGGATGAGCGCGTGCTGAACGGTCTGAAGGAAACCTACAACTCCTTGGGTGTTCCCATCTCCGCTACTGTGCAATCTATCCAAGCCATGAAAGAAGTTACCGCCAGCTTGGTGGGTGCTGATGCTGGTAAGGAAATGGGCGTTTATTTAGACTACATCTGCTCTGGCTTGAGCTAAGCGTAAGCGCTCGTTCATCGCTTAAGTTTTAAGCGACTGCGTTTTGTCTGGTGAAGTCTGGGAAGTCTGGAGTGAATGCTAGCTCGTCAAAGGCTTGTCGAATTAAGTTGATAAGTTTTAGCGGTCTAGTATTGACTCTTGACTCCCAGCCTTCGGTGTCTTAATTAGATACGCCAATCCAAAGATTGATTGAGATCAAAAATTTCCTCACCACCTGACTAGGAGAAATTAACCATGCGGATGTTTAAAATTACTGCCTGTGTTCCCAGCCAGACCCGTATCCGGACTCAGCGGGAATTGCAAAACACTTATTTCACGAAACTCGTTCCCTACGAAAATTGGTTTCGCGAACAGCAGCGGATTATGAAAATGGGTGGAAAAATCGTTAAGGTTGAGCTGGCTACTGGTAAGCCAGGAGTAAATACTGGTCTACTTTAATTTGCGGAAATAGGCTTGTTTACGGAATTTTCAACATTTAGATAAGATTCAAATGCAAAGAGGTCTTAAGGACCTCTTTTTTTGTGGCTCAATAGCCGCTTTCGATAGCAATTCGTTTTATTAGGCTACACTTCGATTCCCGAAGCTCCCTTTTTCAGCAGACGCCTAGAGCGATTCTGTTGCTAGTAATTTGTGAATCATATAAGAACTAGATTAAAAAGAACGACTAAAGTTTGCTAGGTAAGCATTTATTGACTTCTTGTCAAGGATTTTTCCGGAATTTCTGTTAAGCCAAATTCTTTTAGAACTCAGCGCTGTGTTCGTAATCCAGGCATTCTTCCTCGCTCTCTTCTCTCCAAGTTCTACCGCTTGTCTCACATCGATGCTGCTCGCCTATCCAAGGTATCACCACTGGATGTGTAGATGAGTAGAGTGAAGATGAGCTGACGAGAGCTAATAGGATGGAGGCGATGCCGATAAATCCTGCCAACACCAGGACAGTCAGCACCGTTACATTGAGAGGATGAGTTTTGACCTGCATTTCTAAGTAATCTCGCTCAACTTTATAGGAAATAGGGAATCGTCTCTGTAGTCTTGGGGGCTAATTGAGCTTTTTCAGCTTGCTCAATCCAAACTCTAAGTGGTCTGCGTGATTATACGTAATAGGGGCGATAGATATTACGAAGTAATAAGGTCGCGTTTTTACTTAAACCACTGAAATTTAGAATTTTGATTCGGTAATCATACGGTTAAGTTCAATACAAAGATCGTCAGTGAAGCAATCTTCTTGAAAGCTTTAATTTAGAGGGTAGATTAATAAATTTTTGATTTAGAAAGCGATCTCCTGATGCCGTTAGATGTCAGAAAGATTTATAGAAAAGCAAAGAAAATCGGGAGCGGATGAACCGATATAGGGCAAAGCGCCTTATCATTTTGGTCGGTACCGCTGCTAATGTTGGGGAGCGAGCAGCACTCCGTGCATCCGCCAGAGCGATCGCTTTGTGATTCCCTGCCGCTGAATGTTACCTATACGCCAAGTCGCTGTGAATTTACGCCAGCTAATTCCTGTTTTTAATTCCTCTGCCCAGGATTGGGCAATAGATGCCAGATTGTTGCGGTGGCTCACCTTCCTCTGGCTATTTATCGGGTTAGTCGTGCTATTTTCGGCGTCCTATCCCAGCGCAGATGCTGAGTTTGGAGATGGGATGTACTACTTTAAGCGCCAAATCATCTCAGTCATCCTGGGGCTAGTAGCATTTAACCTGGTGGTGAACTTCCCCCTACGTTCTGTTCTAGAAATCGCTGATTGGTTTGTCATACTCCTGTTGGGAGTGATTTTCATCACCCTGATTCCAGGAGTGGGAACCACCACCAATGGCGCAACCCGTTGGATAGCCTTGGGGCCATTTCCACTTCAACCCTCTGAGTTGATCAAGCCGTTCCTGGTGTTGCAAGGCGCTCGGATTTTTGGGCATTGGGACAGACTAACGTGGAAAGTCCGCTTGACCTGGCTGTTTATTTTTTGCTGCGTGCTTTTGGGAATTTTGCTACAGCCCAACTTAAGTACAACCGCACTTTGCGGGATGACTTTGTGGCTAATTGCACTTGCTGCTGGGTTGCCTTATTCCTACTTGGGAGGAACAGCGCTGGGCGGGGTGCTCTTGGCGACAATCAGTATCAGCGTGAAAGAATATCAGCGTCGTCGGATAATGTCTTTTTTGAATCCTTGGGCTGACCCCATGCAAGACGGATACCAGCTGATTCAAAGTTTGCTGGCAGTTGGTTCTGGCGGCACTTGGGGGTCTGGTTTTGGGCTATCGCAACAGAAGCTGTTTTATTTGCCGATTCAATACACCGATTTTATCTTTGCGGTGTACGCAGAAGAATTTGGCTTTGCAGGCAGTTTGCTGCTGCTGTTGCTGCTGATGGCTTATGCAGCGCTGGCGCTAATTGTGGCGATAAAGGCGCAAAATCCCATTCACCGGCTGGTGGCGATTGGAGCCATGATTTTGATGGTGGGGCAGTCACTACTAAATATTGGCGTTGCGACTGGTGTCCTACCTACTACGGGTTTGCCCTTGCCGCTGTTTAGTTATGGTGGCAATTCAATGATTGCGAGTTTGATTGCCGCTGGGCTGCTGATTCGTGTGGCGAGGGAAAGTAGCGAAGCAGAAATTGTGTCGCTGCAAGGACGTCGGTCTGCGGCTAGGCGGCGACGCCGAGAGCAATAAGTTGTCTGTCATATATCTAAATTGCACAAATTGAAAGAGAGGTTTTAGGTGAGGATAATTTCCATTACCCACTACCAGAATTGACTGTGCCAGTTAAATGCTTTTCCCTGATGACGTTGACATTACATTGACTCGAACGAAGGCGTTTTCTGAAGATTCTGTCGAATCGGAATCGCTATGATGAATTCCGTACCCTCTCCGGGCGCTGAATTACACTGCATCTGTCCACCATGTTTGTCCACGACGATTTGATAGGTAAGGGACAACCCAACCTTCGTGCCTTTGCCCTTCGTTTTCGGCGTAAAGAAGGGGTCAAACAGGTGAGGGCGGACTTCCTCCGCTATACCGGGGCCATTATCTATAATCTGAATCGTCACAAAGCCACGGTCAGTTACTTCGGTATAAATCCGAATGGTACTGCGGGAGAAGTGTATTTCTTCAGGCGATCGCTTATGGTCATACTCCTCCAAAGCATCAATCACACTCGACAGCACATTGATGAATGCCTGGTTCATTTGACCTGCATAACACTCTACAGGAGGCAGCTTGCCATACTCTTTAACAATCTGAATGCCCGGATAGTCAGCCTTGGATTTCAGCCGGTTGTTCAAAATTAGCAGAGTGCTGTCTAGCCCATCGTGAATGTTCACTGGCTTCATCTGAGCCTCATCCACGCGAGAGAAATTCCGCAATGACTGGACAATCTCGCGGATGCGCTCAGCCCCAATCTTCATCGAACCCAGTAGTTTTGGCAGGTCTTCAACCAGAAACTCCAGGTCAATTGCCTGAGCCTCCTCCAGGATAGTTGGCCCCGGATTGGTTAATTCCTTGGTATAAAGATTCAGCAGGTACAGCAGGTCTTGGGTATAGCGCTCTGCGTGAGTAATATTGCCGTAGATAAAGTTGACCGGGTTATTCATTTCATGAGCAACACCGGCGACTAACTGTCCTAAACTAGCCAGTTGTTCGCTTTGGATCAGTTGACCTTGAGTCTGTTGGAGTTGGCGAAAGGCGAGTTCTAGCTGATGCGCTTGTTCTCGATAGCGTGCCTCTGATTGTTGTAATATTGCTTCTGTAGAAATCCGCTCTTGAATCTCTTGTTTCAGCAGAGCATTAGAGTGGGAAAGTTCAAGGGTCTTTCCTCTACCCGTTCTTCTAGTTCTTCTTTGAGCTGTAAGAGTGCTTTTTCTACCCTTGTACGTTCTTGAATTTCTTGTTCCAAAAGCACATTTTGTTCTTTCAGTTTCTTTGTTAAACTCTGCATACTCAGTTGGACAGTAATGCGAGCTAAAACTTCTTCATGCTGAAGTGGTTTAGTAATATAATCGACGGCTCCCAGGCTTAAACCTCTAACCTTATCTACCGTCTCAGAAAGCGCCGTCATAAAAATTACAGGGATATCTTTCGTTACTTGATTGGCTTTCAGTTGACGGCAAGTTTCAAACCCATCCATCCCCGGCATCAGTACATCTAATAAGATAAGATCCGGCAGGGCATATTCCCCCTTTTGAATCGCACTTTCGCCATCCCGAGCTACCAAAATCTTGAAGCCGGAATCCGCCAAAAAGTCGAACAAAACCCCTAAGTTTATGGGAGTATCATCAACGATTAAGATTATGCCTTTGTGGGGAATTTCTTCGCTCATTTATTTTCTCTATATTGTTTGATAAAATCCAAGATTTGTTTTTCTTCAAAGCCCTTGGCTAATTGACGTAAATGGTTGGTAAAGGGTATCCAGTCCTGATTCATCTGTTCCAGTTGAGCGGCTCGCTTGGCAATCCCTCTGAGGTCGCCCATCATTGCGAAATCGAAGAGTGCCGCGATTTCCTCTACAGGCGGAGGCACCATCGCTTTTGCGGAAGGCTCGCGGAATTCTTCATTTTTAATTTCTTCATAAATCCATGACAGCCCCAAATAACCGCGTAACTTTTCTAAAAGTTCCTGGTTTTGGATGGGTTTGGGCAGGAAATCGTTACAACCGGCTTGAAAGCTCTGTTGTTGATCGCAATCAAAAACGCTGGCTGAAGTCGCAATCACAACGACCTTTAAGTTGGGTGACTTTCTGATTCGACGAGTGGCTTCTAAGCCATTGAGGGCGGGCATCATTAAGTCCATCAAAATTACATGGGGTTGCCACTCCTGTGCTTTGGTTATACAGTCAAAACCATCAGTGGCTTCCATAATTTCAAACCCTAATGGCTCTAACATTTTTACTAGAATTGAGCGATTTTCCCATTGATCGTCGGCGATGAGGATTTTGCGCTTGTCGCCCAAGTAACCAATAATGGGGCGTTCATCTATTTGGGTGACATCTGCCCACTGGTCAACTAAGGGTAAATCTAAATCAAAGTAGAAAACGCTACCTTTACCTAAGATGCTGTTAACTTTGATTTCGCTGCCCATCATTTGCACTAATTGACGGCTGATTGCCAAGCCTAAGCCGGTGCCTTCGCTTTTGCGATCGCGCTCTCCGACTTGGTGGAAGGGTAAGAAGATTTCTTCTAATTGCTCTGGTGCCATACCGACGCCGGTATCTTCTACTTGAAACCGAAATGTTCCGTCTTGATAGCTGACTTGGAAGGTGACGCCGCCGGTGGTTGTAAATTTGATCGCGTTGCTAAGTAAGTTGATTAAGACTTGCCGCAAGCGTTTTTCATCGCCCTGGACTGCTAAAGGAAGTGGGGCGGTGAGTTGGTAAGTTAAGTAGATGTCTTTTTGTTGGGCACGAATGCGGCACAGTTCGACGATGCCTTCAAGGAATTGGGGAAAATGAAAGTGACTCAAGTGGAGTTCCATTTTCCGGGCTTCAATTTTGGAGAGGTCTAAGATGTCGTTGATCAGGGTTAATAGATGTTCGCCGCACTGGTGAATGACGCCTAAACCATCTTTTTGCGGCTCATTTAAGGTTTTGTCTCGTTTGAGGATTTGGGCATAGCCGAGGATACCGTTGAGAGGGGTTCTCAGTTCGTGGCTCATGTTAGCGAGAAATTCGCTTTTGGCGCGATTGGCGGATTGAGCGGATTGTTCGGCTTTTCGGCGATCGCGTATTTCTTGTTGCAGCTTTAGCGTTCGCTTTTGAACTTTCGCTTCCAGCATCCGGTTGTAGTTTTCTAATTGCTCGTGGGAAAGTTTCAGTTGTATTTGCGATCGCTCTAGCGCTTCCTCAGCCCGCTGGCGCTCCAGTTCGGCGCTAACTCGTGCTCCAAAGAGGCTCATAATTGATTTTGCCCGTTGCTCCTGCACGAGGGGCTTATCATCGATAAAGCAAATATGACCAATTGGCTTACTGGATGTTGAATCTAAAAGGGCAACTCCCAGGAAACACTCTCCTCCCAAAGCCGCTAAAGCTTCGCCTTTGGGGAAGAATGACTGGACGTTTTGGGGATAGCAACTGATGCCGTTGTTTTCAACCAGAGTCTCTTGTGTAAAGATGCTTTTGCAAGGAGTATGGACTAAGTCGTACTCAAAGTTGTCACCCAATTTGTCTGAATTCCAAAAGGAAAGCACTTTGGCTCGGACAGGTGTATCGTCCTCCCAGGCGGATGCTTCTGCCACGATAACGTAGCGAACTCCAAGCGCTGCGGCTAGATGCTGTGCAAACACCGGGTAGAAATCTTTGCCCGTAACTGAGGCGGTTCCGGCGATCAGATCCTGTAAGGCTTGTTCTGCTTGCCTGCGCTCGATAATTTGGCTATTTAAATAAGTGAGAGAGTTGGTTAATTTATCTCGCTGTTCTCCCCGGATATCTGCTGAATTGACTTCTATTAAGGCTGAGTCGGAGAGGTTGCCACCTAAAGCTACGTGACTGGACTCCACAACTTTTACAGCTTCGCCTTCAGCATTAAAAATAGGGACTTTAACGATGTCAAATAAATAGACTTGCCCATCGTAACGAGTTACAGGTTCTTGAGAGATGTGGAGCGTCTGCCCGGTATTCACGACATAGGCGTCATCCACGACAGACTGTTGGGTAGCATCCCGGTTATTTAGAGGAATATCTGTCGGATCGCGATCGCAAAGCTGTTCCAGTGTCATGCCGTAAAAGTCGCAAAATGCTTTGTTGGCATAAACTAGGCGCGATTGGGAGTTTTGGCACTTTACTAAATTTGGGATGGCATCTAAGACTTGTGCATACATCTCCGCCCGTTGACGCAGTTCTTTCTCGACCTCCTTGCAATCGGCTAGTGTCTGCTCTAGCTCGGCAATTTGCTGACGCAGTTTCAAGGATTCTTGATTCTGCAATTTGCCGGTACTGGTTTTACTGCGTCTATAACTTGTAACCATCTATTCCTCCTTCTATACCTTTTGGTTTTAGATATATCGAAATTAAGTTAAGCGGCTCAAATTCAACATTCAACACGGACATAGCACTCTCCTCGACCTTCTTGGAGTTTCCAATTAAATAGTCAATGATGCTCGCAGTTCGTTGGCGAAGTCATCCCTCTGCTAAGGAAAGGAGGAATAATATAGGCTCCTAGTGTCCGTATTTAGGATTCCCTAAATTTGGAAAAAAACTCTAATCTTGAATGTTCTTTAATGTTAATAAATACAAAAAAAATATTATTCCTTTATGAAAAAAGTAAAAGTTTTCTTTTTTAGGCTTGACAATCAGTAGGCTGGATTAATAATTTGTAGGATGGTTGTCGATAGCGTAACCCTCACAGGTGTTGGGTTTCCTGGGTCAATCCAACTAAAGAAATATTCAATTTAATGCATCCGCCGACTGAATTAAGAACATTTGAATAAAAGACTCGCTGCAAGCTTAATGGGGCAATTGATAGAAACGGCGTTAAAAATTTCTTGAGAAACCTGCGTTGATGAAAGACATTGATGAGTGTTATTGTCAAGCAAACAATGCGGACGCTTTCCTTCGCGCCGGTTCTACCCTTCCAAGTAAGCTAAAATTCAAGCAGAATCAGCATTCCGCGAACTAGCCTCCTCATGATTGAAAGTCTGCAAACCCAGCTTTACGAACTCAGTGAATTTGCCAACCGTCTCGTTTTTATCCAGCTGCAACATCTCAGCGTTATCAGTATTGGCATTATCTTTGCCGCCGGGTTGCTCACCAGTCTGACCCCCTGTATGCTTTCTATGTTGCCCATCACCCTTGGCTACATTGGGGGCTATGAAACCAAAAGCCGCCTCCAAGCAGCTGCCCAGGCTACCTGGTTTTCCTTGGGATTGGCAACAACGCTGGCAGGGCTTGGTATCTTAGCGGCGTTGCTGGGGAACGTCTACGGTCAAGTGGGATTTGGTTTGCCGATCCTTGTGAGCATTCTTGCGATCGCAATGGGGCTAAATTTACTAGAAGCTTTGCCCCTTCCGTTGCCTGCTTGGGGTGGGATGGAATGGATTTCCAAAGAATTACCAGCGGGAGTGCGTTCCTATCTGATTGGTCTAACTTTTGGGGTGGTTGCTTCTCCGTGCAGTACTCCCGTATTGGGAACGTTACTGGGTTGGGTTGCCACGACGCAAGACATGGTATTAGGTGCAGTCTTACTGCTATCCTACACAGCAGGTTACGTAGCACCGTTGATTTTGGCAGGAACTTTTACAGCCTCTATTAAGAAGTTGCTAGAGTTGCGCCAGTGGTCGAGTTGGATTACACCCGTTAGCGGTGTGCTTTTAGTTGGCTTTGGGGTATTTTCGCTGCTGTCTCGGATTCCGATTGGCTAATGGTAATCAAAGAATTCGCTATTACCAATTACCAATTATCAATTATCAAAAAATGACTGCAAAAAATTCTTTTTTCTCAAATTTGGGGTCAACTTCCTATCGGTTTTGGCGACAGGAGTTGTTGCCATTACTGGCAGATTTGCGGTTAGCGATCGCGTTGCTATTAGCGATCGCGCTTTTCAGCATCTCTGGCACGGTCATTGAGCAGGGTCAGTCACCCGCTTTCTACCAAGCGAACTATCCAGAGCATCCCGCTTTGTTTGGTTTCCTGACTTGGAAGGTAATCCAGGTAGTCGGATTGGATCGTGTTTATCGCACCTGGTGGTTTTTATCACTCCTAATTTTGTTTGGCAGCAGCTTAACTGCCTGTACCTTCACCCGCCAGTTTCCAGCTTTAAAAGCAGCACAGCACTGGAAGTTTTACGACCAACCCCGCCAATTTCAGAAACTCGCCTTGAGTGCGGAACTCGAAACAGGTTCGCTAAACAAACTGACCGAGTTGTTGCAGCAGCGGCGCTATAAAGTTTTTCAAGAAGGAGATAAACTTTACGCCCGAAAAGGTCTGGTGGGGCGGATTGGCCCGATTGTTGTTCATGCCAGTATGTTAATTATTCTGGGGGGCGCAATTTGGGGGAGTATCACGGGTTTTGTCGCCCAGGAAATGGTTGCCAGCGGCGATACATTCCAGATAAAAAACATCATCGAAGCGGGTTCTTGGGCGCTGCCACAAATTCCCAAAGATTGGTCGGTGCGGGTAAATCGCTTTTGGATCGACTATACACCTGAAGGCAGAATCGACCAGTTTTATTCCGATTTGTCGGTTTTGGATAAACAAGGACAAGAAGTTGATCGTCAAACGATTCACGTCAACCAGCCGCTGCGTTACCGAGGTGTGACGCTTTATCAAACAGATTGGGGAATTGCAGGTATCCAGGTGCGGCTGAATAATAGCCCAGTTTTACAGTTGCCGATGGCGTCATTAAATACTGTCAGCAAGGGCCGAATCTGGGGAACTTGGATTCCCACTAAACCGGATTTGAGTGAGGGCGTTGCCTTAATTGCCAAGGATTTGCAGGGAACGCTGATGCTTTATAACCCAAAGGGTCAGCTAATCAATACTATTCGCGCCGGGATGTCGGTACCTGTGAATGGAGTCAGGCTGAGCATTGATGAAGTAATCGGCAGCACTGGCTTGCAAATAAAAGCCGATCCGGGTATCCCGTTTGTTTATGCTGGCTTTGGTTTGCTGATGCTGGGTGTAGTCATGAGTTATTTTTCTCATTCCCAAATTTGGGCGCTGCAAGAAGGAGTTAGCGCCGCTTCTCACAAGGAGATTCGCTTCTATGTCGGCGGCAGAACTAACCGCGCACAGGTTGCTTTTGAACGGGAACTGTTAGAAATTTTGGATCGAGTCAGTCATCCGTCTCAGGAGGAAGTGCCAGTTGTTGAGATAGAAGCGATCGCGACCCAGTCCTAAACCATTTTTGATGTGGGTTGGTAGAGGGGCGATTCATCGCGCCTCTACCAACAAATAACGTCTTCCACTCACACCTTTTTTTCTAGTTTCCAAAGCCAAACTTGACCCGTTTGGTATGCAGGCTCTATTTTGTAGTTCTGCTTTTGTAGTGCCTTTCTTAATTCCTTGGAACTCCTGTATAAAAACACATCACTGAACCCATCTGGAATCTGAGGCACATTTGGTTTAACGACTAATTGAAGCCGCACTTTCGGTTCCAGTGCATAGGTTAAAGGAAGAAAAAAGTTTAGTTTCTCATTGCTGAGCAAAAGCGGATGAGCTGTTTTGTTGATGATTTGGGCTACTTTTGGATTGTATTCAGTTTGAGAGAGAGCTTTATTCCACCAGATTTCTTGTTGAGAACTGATGGCACAGGATATAACACCACTCGAAACTACTGCAACAAGCACAAATTGCCATAGTTTTTGTACCTTTGCACTTCTCGAAGGCAAACTAATTTTAGTAGCCAGTAAGTAAGCAATTGCTAGCTGAATCCCCAAATAAACAGCAACTAGATGTCGAGTTGAACCTGACAATCCTCCTCCGGAGATTAGATCTCTGGAAATAAAGGGAAGGGCAGTTACCCCAAGCAAAGTTAAAACAAATAACCAAACTTGCTTGCTAGTGTTACGACACAGAAAATAAATTGCATATCCTGACAGGAATAAAATCATTCCTACCAGTGTCAGTCGGATAAATTCTGTCCATTGATTGTTAAATCCAAACTCAATCACTCCTCCTGCTGGATCTGTATCAAGAAATGTCCGAGTGATGTTGCGAGTCCAAGCTTTCACCCAAGAAAATAGGCTTTCTTTCTGGCGAGACCAATCTGTTGTCTTTTCAACGGTAGATGAATTAGCAATTAGAATTAGAAGCCAAGGCACAAATGTGAGCAAACCAGCCAAAGATGCCAGCAAATAGGCAAAGACTGTTTTAGTGAATCGGAATTTCTCGATTGTCAATAGATAAATTCCATGTCCAATCGCAACCAGCGCAAAAAATAACTGCGTATACATCCCCAGCGTTAGCGTTGCTGCATACACTCCCCAAGTAGAAATAAGGGTTTTGGTGTCTCTATTTCCCAGCCGCATCGCTCGCAGCAGTGCCGCACTCGATAGTAAGATCGCCACAATCCACAAACTATAAGGTCGTGCTTCCTGGGCGTAGAGAACTTGAAACGGGGAGACGGCGATGAGTGCGATCGCTATCCATCCTGCTAAGGAAGATCCAAATAATTCTTGGCATAGCCAATAGATGCAAGGAAAAGCTAGCAAGCTAATTAATGCAGACAAGCTTCTGATTATCCCTGGCGAATAACCAAATCGTTGCACCCAATATCTTGCCATTAAAAAATAGAGGGGCGGATGCTGGGGAGTATCGACCACTATCGAGTTGATGGTTCCGCTTGCACCTTTTTCCGAATTGGGTTGTTGAAACTTCTGTAATTCTTCGACCCCCATCACCTGTCCATCAAAGACTTCTTGGGCGAATTCTGCCTTGCTGTAACCGGCAATCCGTAATGAAGTGAAAGTCTCATCGCCCCAGTAAACTTTGCGATCCAGGTTGACGAATCGAAAAAATACTCCCAGTACCAGCACGACAATGATAAAAAATTGTAACCAAGTTGGAGGAAGTAGTTTTGTCTGAGTTAACCTATTCTTAACATGGTTAAGGCTTTGTGCAACTGCCATGAAACCTCCATTTCGTAATCTAAAAAGCCGGGAAGCTTTGCGAAATGTTAGGCGTGCCAATGGAAGTTATCATTCACCCTGAGACTGATATTGTGTCTATTTTTTGAGCCGATAAGATAGACTTTTGATGACACAAAGCAGAAAGCCCGTTGGACGGGCTTTCTGAAAAAGATAATTTTTAAACCAGGTGGAAGTAGCCAGATGCAAGTGAATTTTTTTGCTGCTATCTAGGCGTCAGAGGACTTCTGATGACGCACTTCAATGACTGTGTGGACATTACCGCGGGGCGCGAAATCCCCTTTGATAGTGGCTTCTAAAGGATCGCAAGCTGCCACAAAGTCATCCAAAATTTGATTGATGGATTCTTCGTGGGAGATGTAGCGATCGCGGTAACTATTGATATAAAGCTTGATCGCCTTCAGTTCCACCACCCTTTGGTCGGGAACATAGGTAATATGGATGGTCGCAAAGTCAGGATAGCCAGAAAACGGACACTTACAGGTAAACTCTGGTAGAGTAATGTGAATGTCGTAGTGGCGTCCGACTCGCGGATTGGGGAAGGTAATTAATTGTCCTTCAGAAATATTTCGCTCACCGTATTTCATTTCCGAGAGCGGCGTTTCAGATGATAATTGTTGTTGTGTTGGCGACTGACTCATCAGTAGTGGTAGCAAACGTGGGTCGTTAGTTATTAGTCATTTATAACAAATAAAGGACTAATAACCCTTGAATATGAATGCAGGTCAAGCTTTTTCAGCCTTCTTCACCTGCTTTGTTCAGAAAATATCTCTAGAATTGAACGGATCTGTACTACCCTCCCAATCCGGACAATTTTTATCATCCCAGCCATAGGGATGCATGGCGCAGACTAACAGGTTTCCACCATAAGCTTGTCCGTGGTAATGGTGACAACCCATACATGCAGGATTTTTTTGTGGGGTGGGTTCAACAGTATCCACCATATAGGAAAAAGGCTGCTCACCTTCACCCACAATTTCTTCAAATTCTAAATAAATTTCAGCGATCGGTTCAAATAATTCCTGCAAACACTGATTGAGATCGGTTGCAATTGTAGTTTGCACGCTTTCGGCAACAGCGTCTACTACTTCTGTGATGCCAACGAAGAATTGCTCTACTTCATCAGCGACTGCTTCCATCATCTCGAAAAAATCTTTTTGCCACTCTTCCATTTTGGATACTCAGCACAAAAGGCTTAGTTTTTACCGGCGACGCGATGACGCCAATTAATCTGCAATTCTATTCTAAATAGTGCGAATCCATGATGCGATCGCAATGTTATAGATTAGCACCCGTTGCCTTGCGCGATCGCAAGGCGTGTGATGCTCCTCGCAGCGACTCGCTCTTGCCTATGCAGCTAACGATTCGGCTGTTCGCAGTTTATCGTTCATTACTGCAAAGCTAATCGCGCTTTAGCCGACGCAGTTCGTCCTGTAGTGCTTGCACCTGTTGGCGCATCGCGTCCACATCATTATTTGGAGCCGCATTTGGAGCTGCTGCCGACTTTGGCTCTTCATCTTCTGAGAGAATTTCAATCCGCCGCGGCTCACCGGGTTGGGTGCTGCTAGTGGATGGCTCAACGGGTGCCTGCTGGGCTTGTTTCATCATATCATCGACAAACCGGCGGGCTTCGTCTGTTGTCATCTCGCCTTTTGCTACCATTTCATCGGCTAGCTTTTGAGCTTGCGATCGCAACTCAGTTAACTTTCCCCCAGCTCTCTCACCCGCAGAGGCAGCTAAGCCAACCCCTAAGTAAAACGCTTTTTGAACAATATCTCCAAAACCAGCCATCGCAATAAGTCGCTCCTTTAATCTGCAAGTATCTGCTGATTCCAGCATAAGCGTGAAATCGAGAAACTGCCCACCAATTACAAGGCAAACGAGGGCGAGGCGGCGATTCGGGTGATCCGGATACCACGCCTATCACAAGCATCCCGTGTTGCTGCTACCTTCCGGTTCTGACAAGGTTTAGGCGTTGCGATCGCATGGGTCCAGATCATCTAAAGCATAACATCATTCACTGAAAATTGAAACCTCTGGCGGCAATCAAGGATTCGCTTTTATTCGGCAACCACTCGCCACTCATAAAGTTCATACTTGACGCAGCCGTTTTGCACCAGCGGATCGAGTGAGACAATTACGCGCGCCTCCTCCAGTGAAGACGCCTCAAATAGCATCATGCCGCCTCGCCGTTCCAGCCAGTAGCCGCTACGCGCCTGATATCCTTTGGTAATCAAATCCTGGACATAAGCTTTGTGCGCCGGTACAGATTTATCAAAGATCGGTTTATCAACGATGCCTTCTTCAATCTTTACAAACCAGGGCATTCACTTTCTTCCCTTATCTGGCTATATCTATTTAACAAGTAAACTACCGCTGGAAGTTCTTGGACAATACAAAACGCCGCTTCTTTATTGCTCTCTTGCCGCCGCAAGAGATTCAAGACTACGCCAAAGAGATTCAGCAGCACTTCGCCCAAACCTATGCTAGCAAAGGTGCCCAGAAATCTCCCCCGCATATCACGCTGCAACCGCCGTTTGAATGGCAGGTAGAGGCAGTGCCAGTGCTGGAAGAATGCTTGAGAACGTTTGCTTCCCATCGTTCACCTGTCTTCATTACCCTGAAAGGGTTTGGAGCTTTTCCACCCCGTGTTATTTACATCAATGTTCTTAAGACGCCGGAACTGCTAGCGTTACAAGCCGATTTAATGACCGATATGGAGACAAACTTGGGAATTGTCGATGCGGTTTCCAAGCAGCGTCCCTTTGCTCCTCACATGACTGTTGCCTTTAGAGACTTGACACGGCAAAACTTTCATGCAGCATGGGCTGAATTTCAGGGCCGATCGTTAGAGTTTGAGTTCACTGCTGCTCAGCTAACCCTACTGATTCATACAGGGGAACGATGGGAAGTGAGCGCTGAATTCCCTTGTTTAGCGCGCCGGAGGTAAACAGGGCAAGCCTTTCAGCCAAGGTTGCGGCTGGTTGTGGCGCGATCGCAACCTTTTTTCTTTCGCTCAGACAAACCCTCACTATAATAGCGAATCTTGTTCACTCAATTTTCCAATCTATCCTAGGGAATAAACGTTGATAAAGATTTGTCCTCTCTCATGGTAGAGGTAGTGCAAGCTTGACTCTCACTATTGTGTTGTTATTAGTGTGCTGTCCCCACACGAGTAGATTGCTAAAGTGAGAGGAGTCAATGAAAAAAGTTAATGTACTTAATGTATCCATTGACAACTTGTCAAGAGCAGAGCTATTAACCAAACTCGATCGGGAAGGTGGTATCGTATTTACGCCAAACGTAGACCACCTGATGAAGCTGCAAACCGATGGAGATTTTTACAAAGCTTACAATATCGCTACTTATAAAGTGTGTGACAGTCAAATAGTATTGTACGCTTCTAAATTTTTGGGAACGCCGATTAAAGAAAAACTGTCGGGTTCAGATTTATTTCCCGCTTTCTATATGCACCACAAGAACAATGAAAGCGTTAAGATTTTCTTGCTGGGTGCTGCTGAAGGGGTGGCTCGTAAAGCTCAAGAGCGAATCAATAACCAAGTAGGCAGAAATATTATAGTTGCTTCTCATTCGCCGTCTTTCGGATTTGAAAAGAGCGAAAAAGAATGCCTAGAAATTATTGACAGGATTAATAAGTCAGGCGCTACAGTCTTAGCCATTGGCGTCGGTGCCCCTAAACAAGAAAAGTGGATATTGAAGTATAAAAATAAATTACCCAATATCAAAGTTTTCTTGTCTGTTGGCGCATCTCTTGACTTTGAAGCAGGTCATAAACCAAGGTCTCCACAGTGGATGAGCGACGCAGGAATAGAGTGGTTACATAGACTCTTATCCGAGCCACAAAGGTTATGGAAAAGATATTTAATAGACGATATGCCTTTCTTCTGGTTAATTTTGAAACAAAAGCTTAACCTTTATAAAAAGCCTTTTCAGGCAGAGAAAAAATCTGTGAAATTAGAACGAGTTAAGTGGGAATAAAAAAATTCTTATTTGAAGGGACGTTTGTAAAGTACCTAATGTTGTAATGCTGTAGCTTGCTTGTCGTAGGGTAAGTAGCCTTAGCAGCTATAGGCTTTCTGTTAAAATTTATGGTTGCATGATGGATGTTCCACGGAACGTCTATTTTTGTGATGACATATCTTGGCAGGCGATTAGACTATTTGAATTAGACTACTTGAGAAATTTCTCCCACCTTTTCTCAAGCTCTTTCTTTCCGATAAACGAGCAAGGCTGGGGTTCTAAATAGATTGTAAGGGTCGATCGCATTCCGAACCCCTTCGCTACAACTGCGTCACGAGATGTATTTGCTTGCCGCCTTAGGAGGATGTTCCTGCTGGATTACTAATTGCCATAGTAAATTCCTCTGCCATTTGTACCAATAAAAACTAAACCAAACTGCTGCAAGCTTGCTTCCATCACATTTGGGCTATTGCCAATCGGATTTTTCGGATTACCAATCCTTTGCCATGTCTTCCCTCTGTCGAGAGAACGGAAGATTCCTTTGCCCATATTATTAATTTCTCCGTACACATACAGTGCTGGAATCGTGCTTCCCTGCTGTGGTTTTCCTAAAGAAAACAAATAGGATCTCTTAACTGCATTCATCTTAGAGAAGGTCTTGCCACCGTCTGTCGAATGGTAAAGTTGTTTCTTATCGAGACTCAGCCAAATTTCACCTTTAACTCCAGATACGGTTCTTAGCGAGTGCCAACTTTCATCGGGAAGTGATGAATTCACGACTTTAAAAGACAAACCTCCATCGGTACTTTGATAGAATTTGCCATTCTTATAGTAATAAAACGTGTTACCATCCACTTTGTCTGCTGCCAGCGGCAAAGACCAATTCCAAGGTCCCTTGGAACCCTTGGGTAAGCCAGTAACTTCTTTCCACGAAGCGCCTCCATCATCTGTGCGGAGAGCTTTATCTCCACTAACAGTGACAACAAATAACTTTGGATTAGTTGCTGACATCGCTATACGCATCGGCATCGTGTCTTTTGGAAATGAAGCAAATTCTTTCCAAGTTAAGCCGCCGTCTGTCGAAGTTGCTCCCGAATAAGTATTGTTCCAGCGATTACCGCCAACGCGCACCATTTGCAGGGGAGCTTTTTCATAGTAGGCAATGCTGTAGGTATCCTGGAACGAAGGGCCACTAGCACTAAAGGTTTTAGATGGATAATTGTCTAATCCCTTGTTGTGGTAAAATCCGTCTACATCTGCCACCCCACTCAACAACAACGCGCCACTCGGAGGCGCAGTTAAGGTGAAGGTGACAAGCTCTTCGTGTCCTTTTTGATAGTTCGTCCAGGCAGAGGGTTGTTTGTTAATATTGTCTGTCCGCCATATTCCGTACCAATCGGTAAACCAAACTCTTCCAGAAACGTGGGGGTCAAACTCAATCGCAGAGACAGAAGGATTGGAGAGCATATAGCTAGACCACCAAGGAACGGTATTGTTAAGCGATCGCTTCTGCTCTTTCCATGTAGTTCCGCCATCGAATGAGCGATAAATTTTAGTATTTTTTCTCTCTTTTGTAGAAACAAGAATATCTTTAGAATTAGCAGGGTTAATGCTCAACCCATTAAAATCCTCTTTGGAGCCTTGTGGAGTAATGTTTTTCCAATCTCCATCTGTATACTTTTTAACTCCAGGACTTCCATTAATTGTTGTGTAGAGAGTGTTATTGCGACTTGTCACTAGCCGCATCGCTTTTTTTGGGCTTCCATCAATCTTGCTCCAGGTAATGCCTGTGTTAGTAGATTTATAAATTCCATCACCATAGGCATTGGCATAGACTAAGCCAGGCTTATCTTTGTCAAAGACAATTGCTGTGATGCCGATATCTTTTTCCGGCTTTCCGGGAAAAGAAGTCACTTTAGTCCAGTTCGCGCCAGCATCTAAAGATTTCCAAAGCCCATCGCGCCGCGAACCAAATAAAATCATCTTGGAATTAAATGGATTGATGACGAGTCTCTCGCCTACCTCTCGCCTATCTTGGTTGCCGCCCATTGGCAAGTCCAAATCCAGCTTTTTCCAGGTTGCACCTCGATCGTTAGACTTAAAGATAGTTCCAGGCTCATCCCAGACGTATTTGCCTGCGGCAATATAAACAATATTTGGATCTTTTGGATCGAGGGCTAGGGCTTCTCCGCCGTAGTAATTGCTCTTCTCTAGTGGAAAGTGGTCAGTTAGCGGTACCCAGCTTTTATTTACTGAATTCCAACGATAGAAGCCACCCACATCAGTTTTGATGTAAACAAGATCCTTCTGTAGCGGATGCAGAAAAATACCCGTAACATAGCCCCCTCCGCCTATTGCAACATTCGTCTCCCCCAAAGACACATTGGTTCGGTAATTGCGGGAAGTGACGACTTCTGCCTGTCCTGATGCACCGTTAAGGATGTTGCTAGCAAGCCAGATGTGCTGAAGTGCGACTGTGGCAAACAGAGCAATGACAGCAAGGCGAACCGTTCGAGCTAACGAAAGGCTTGGTTGGGCGCTAAATTTAGTAATCAGCTTGAAGGCGATATGGGCGAGGCAAATCCCGATGGCGAAGACTAATAAACTAGTCAGAACTGGTTGGACGCTTGCCAGCCCTGCAAATGTAACATTAGCGATCGCTTCAATGGTTGACCAATGATTAATAGCTGCATTAAGCATCGTTGAGCCTCAAATCCCATAATCAGCTACTTCCAACTAAGGAATTATAGCTGACTATACAGATTTGACGGGTTAAGTCTTAACTAATGCCTAAGGTGACTGGGCTACTTTCTTTTAAAACTCTTGCATCAAGCATATCTAAAATTCTGCTGTCCTGCGTCATATCGAATTTTCGGGCAAAGTGAACGTCCCTTCTTATAATTGCTGAGTAATCTTCAGCATTTAGAGTACGAGGATGACCGTGGCGAGTCCCAGTCCAATCAATATAGCGTTTATAGTCGTTACACAAATGAAATTGCCCGCTATTGACTAAAACCGTTTGGACAAAAGATTCATCAGGAATACAAGTCTTTTTATAGTAATTAATTAGCTCGGGGTTATGCTGGCAAAAATGATGTAAATATTCGACACAATTCCTCGATAGAGTCTTGAAGTAAGACCCTGCATAGCATTTAAAGTTTTCATTGAATGGAGATGAAGTCGTACGAACTCCTAGCATCAGCCCATAGGAAGAATTTATTCTCACCAAAGGCTGGACATTATTAATGACCATGCGAGGAATTTTGACGATAGCGCGTTTCCACAGTGGTAAATATTGACCCGAACGCCAGTACTGATAAAGATAGCGATCGCTACCTTCCCGGCTTCCCCAAAGATTTCCCTCTAAATCTGAAAGTACATCAAAATACTCTAAAAAGCCATCAAACGGTGATTCCGCAAGAAACTTCTCAATTTTTGGTAGCGGTTGAATCGGATAGTCTTGGCCTGTAATATTGGCAAGCCAATCAAATTCAACATTATGGCTAAAAAGCCAGTCAATGGCATTCAGATAACCTTGAACAATCGAAAAATCTCCTCGTCCTCCCGTACCCCTAATTACATTAACTCCTGGGAATTCGTGAAAGGCCGTTACGTCTAAATGACAACCCCTAAAGTCATGGCTAATCAATATCTGAGATTGGGGACTTGATTTTTTTAGAGTTTGCACCAGTCTAAAAATCTGTTCGGGATTTTTATGACTTTGAATCAGATATAAAACTTTCACGATCTTTAACCTCCAGAAAACAACTGCACGAAAAAGTGAACGCAGCAATCTGCCAAAGTGTTGTGCATAACACTTCGGATGTACCATAAGTAGAGATAGCTAGATTCAACCAGGTCAAGGTATTAAAAAAAAACCTGATTATCTGCTCTCTATGCGGTAACAACAAAATTTGCAACAATTGTCAAACTAGAAATGCCTGCATAATAAATACTGGTGATTTTGTGCAAGCAAAGTCATAAATTGACAGAGAAATCTGTGTTCAAAAACTTAACTAAAACTGTTTAACTGCAATAGCATCGACAAAGTTGAAACAGCAGTACATAGGTGCTTTCACTGGAAACCCGGCACTCTAGAATAGTTAAGTTCAGAATGGTAAATAGTAAACCTGGTATATAGACGAAGTGTGGGTTTATTTTGTTCCCGGTTTTCAACCGAACCTTATTTTATTGTTTCACCCACATAGACATAGATACTAAACTCTGTACCCTAGGAAAAAAATCTCTGTCTTTTAACCATGTCCAAATTCAGTAATGGTGTACAAAATTAGATTCTTCACGACAGGCTATGACCTTTTCGTTGCACCCAATTTTTTTACATTTACAGCTATGGTCATAATTAAAATCCCAGTCTAAGGAACTCTTTAAGGGACTCAAGCCACGCTTGCAATCCTAGTCGCTTTACGCTTTACATCTTGTTACAGTGCCTATCTTGCAAGCGTCCCCCTTAAGATAGACTTTACTTATGCGATTTGTCCGCCTAAAGTAAAACATTAATATATTTCCTTTAAAATTAAAATAACAGTAACAAGCAATACCAATCTTGCCTGCACAAAACTAGCATAATAAAAAGTACTAGAAAATTAGCTAATTGCCACTTTGCAGATAGCCCAAAAAGTATTCAGGCAAATTTTTCTGTTACTAAGGCATTGCCAAAAAATTCCAAGCAGAAGATTTTAGAAATTCATCCCGACTCAGCGGAGCTAAACCATCTACCCAATTTTTTAGCTTAAAAATTTTTAGACCACACTCATTGACAAGCAGATCGTAAATTCTGCTATCGTGCCATTTCCCGTCTTTCAATGTGCCATCAACCCATTCTTGAGAATTAATTAAGCCACTTTCAAAGACTAAGTAAGGTTTATAAGTTTTTAATGTTCTGATAGCACCTCTAAAAACCTGCAATTCTACCCCTTCTACATCTACCTTGATGAAATGAATCTTAAGGTCTGGGGCTAATACATCATCAAGTCTCTGAGTTTTAACAGTGATTGGTTCCATAAGTGCATCAGGAATATGGCTTTTACAGCATTCTTTATCCAGGCTACTTACAGCAGGAGCATTCACTACATACCAAAAAGTAGTTTCTGCCTCCGAATCACTCAAAGCTGTTTCTCTTACCTCAACAGTTGGAAATTTTTTTCTAAGCCTACTGGCTAACCGTGGTATTAGCTCAAATGCATAATGAAATCCTAGAGGTGAAAACTGTAAAATTTTGTCAAGTAAATCGCCCGTGTTACAACCAACATCAATACAGTTTGAGTCTTTTGCTAAAACACAAGACATCATTTCAATCGTGAAAGCATTGTCTTGTCTATTAAGAATGTCACTGCGTTTAGGAGGATTTACTATATCTAAAAAAGGTCTAACGACCGGATCGAGAAATGAACCCTTAATTGTTTCTTTGAAAAAGTTTTTTATTTCTAAGAAAATTTTCATGGTCTAGCTGCTCCAGTCACTAAAACGCCACTATACTAACATCAATTAATGCAACGTCAAGGTTTTATTGAAGCAGTTAGATTAATTTTATTAGAAGTATAAAAATGTTGATTATAAAGATTAGCTAGACTGATCTTGAAGAATACGGCGTCTTTGAATAAGCCCAGTCATTTTGGCAGCAAGAGCCTCTATTTGGTAATAAACAGGATGGGGTAAGAAGCAGAGCAAGTAGGCAGCTGCTAAGGTCATCAGCGTGCGGCGGGGTTGCTCCAAAAGGATGCGCCAGTGAGCAGCCAAGGCTCGGTGCATTAGCTGCACAGCCATTGAGCCTGCTTTTAAACGGACTGCACTTCTCGCTAAATATCGCAGTTGATATGCTTTAGTAGGGTTTTCCCATTCAGCGATTAATTCTGGAGCGTAGGAGCGTGTTTTTTCAATTACCCTTTCGAGAGCTTCTAATTGCTTCAGCAAACTAGCTGAAAGACCTCCCGCGTTTACCCGATACAGTGTCAGCGCTTCAGGAATCCCCTCAATTTGCCAGTTGGTTTGGAGGAGGATGCGAAGCCAGCATTCTATATCCTCTGCCTGACGAAAATTATCATCAAAATAAAAATCTTCAACAGTCCCGTAAAGATTATCTTGAAATTTAATCTCTTCAAATACCTCTCGCCGAACTACGGGAGCAGAACCATTTCCAACTGGATTGTCGCGAAGTAAATCGGGTGGTGTAATGTCCTTGAACTTGGGCATCAGATACGTACCCAAGGGATTTCCTGTTGCATCGATAAAAGCAGAACGGCTAAAACTAATCCCTACCATCGAGGAATTATCTAAATGTTCAAGATGTTTCTCTAATTTTTCCGGTAGCCAAAGGTCATCGCCATCTAAAAAAGCTAAATAGTCGCCATGAGCATGGCGGATTCCGGTGTTTCTTGCTCCAGCGAGTCCTCTATTTTTCTGGCTAACGATTTTAATTCTAGGGTCTATAAACTGCTGGCAAATTTCTACAGTTCTATCGGGAGAGCCGTCATCAACTACAATAATTTCAAAATTTTTGTATGTTTGAGCTAGAACCGATTCAATTGCAGCAGCTATATAATTTTCTACTCCGTAGGCTGGAATAATAACCGAAAATTTTTTCATGAAAAGTACCATTTTCTTTAAGTTGCTTGAAAAATTCTTTCGTCAAGCATATCTAATACTTTGCTGTCCCGGTTCATGTCAAATTTTCTAGCAAAGTAATATTTATCTTTAATTAAATTTGGAAAATCTTCAGATGTGAGGATGCGGGGATGACCGTGTCGGCTGTTCTCCCAATCAATATAGCGCATATTGCGGGGATAAAAATTAAACAACCCACTATTTAATAAGATGGTTTGCATAAAAGATTCATCGGGAAGGCGAACTTTCTTGTAGTAGTTCACCAAATCAGGATTGGCAGAGCAAAAATCATGAATGTATTGAATGCATTGTCTAGAAATTGTTTTAAAGTAAGAGCCTCCATAGCATACAAATTTGTCATTAAATGGAGCTGAAGCGGCCCGTTGCCCGATGATGAGTCCATAGGAAGAATCAATCCGCACAAAAGGCTGAACATTATTAATAAGAACTCGAAAAGGTTTGAATAAGGCTCTTTGCCACTTGGCTAATTCTATACCTGACCACCAGTATTGATAGAAGTAGCGATCGCGCCCATCTTTAGCTCCCCAAGTACACTTATCAGAAAGCACATTAAAATAATCAAAAAATCCATCGTACTCGGTTGCAGCCAGAAAATTCTCAAATTTTGAGAGCGATTGAGTCGGATAGTCTTGACCTGTAAGATTAGCTAGCCAATCAAATTGAATATTCTGGGTTAAAATCCAGTCAATAACATCCAAATAAGCTTGGGTTATCGAGAAATCGCCTCTTCCAACTTTCTTAGCTCTTAGTACTTTAACATTCGGTAAACTCTCGAAGAGTTCTACATCTATTTGACTAGCATTAAAGTTATGACTCATCACTATATAAGAGTCATTACTGGACTTTTTAATAACTTTAACCAGCCGATAAATTTGCTCCGGATTGGTATGGGTTTGGATTAGGTAGACAACCCTCATATTCTGCAACCTATTTTGATGGCGAGCGGGTGTTTATAAAAAAGGTTCTATCATTATGCCAATTGACGGGAACGATCTTGAAGAATGCGTCGTTTTTGGGCGGCTCCTGTCATTTTTAAGGCAAAACTTTCCATCTGGCGGTAGAGAGGACGTGGCAGTAGCCACAGCGAATAGGCAGCTCCCAACGTCAAAAGTGTCCGCCGGGGTTCGTCAAGAATCATGCGCCAGTGGGTAGATAAGGCGCGGTGAGCCATGTCTACAGCGGTTGGGGCAGCTTTCAGCCGGACTGCCCACCGGGCTAATTTCCGCAACTCGTAGGCTTTAGCTGGGTTTCCATACTGAGCAATCAAATCTGGAGCATAGGAGCGGGTTTTTTCCAGCACCTTTTCCAAGTCTTCTAACTGCTTAAGCAGATTTGCTGAAGCGCCCCCAGCATTTACCCGGTACAGCGTCAAAGCTTCAGGAATGCCTTCGATTTGCCAATCAGTCTTCAAGGAAATGCGAAGCCAGCATTCGACATCTTCAAAATGTCGCAATCTTTCATCGAAATAACAATCTTTTGCAGTACCCTGAGGAGCATCTTGAAACTTAATAGCTTCAAAAACCTCTCGCCGAATCACCGGAACTGAGCCATTTCCAATCGGGTTACGGCAGAGGATCAAGGGTGGAGCAATATCCTTGAGTTTAGGCATTTGATAGATACCTAATGGCTGCCCCGCTTCGTCAATAAAAGCAGAGCGGCTAAAGCTAAGCCCGACAGTTGGTGAATTTTCTAGATGCTCAATATGTTTTTCCAGCTTTTCTGGCAGCCACAAATCGTCTCCATCTAAAAAAGCCAGATATTCTCCTTGAGCATGGCGAATTCCTGTATTTCGAGCGGCGCAAACTCCGCTATTCTGCTGGCGAATAATTTGAATTCGAGGATCTTGGAATTGCTGACAAATTTCTACACTTCGATCGGGAGAACCATCATCAATAATTAGAAGTTCAAAATGTTTATAGGTTTGGTCTAAAACTGATTGCACTGTAGCAGCTATATATTTTTCGACTCCATAAACCGGAATTATGACAGAAATTTTTTTCATTTTAATTTTGAAAAATTGTGAAAAATTAATATTTGCTACAGCCAGCACTTCCTTGTGATTAACTGCCCCCTTACTCTGACTGACTTATAGTAGGAACATCCTTTGTCATGGAAGTACTGGGACGCAAATTACCAAATTTACGGGCTATGGCAGAAACTAAACGACGCGGTTTATGAATCAACAAATTATAAAAGGTGAGTGACAGCCGCTTCTGGTAGGACTTTGGTGCAAGACGAAACGAAACATCTTGAGCGTTTGTGTTACAAAGTTCCCTAGGTATTTCAGCGGAGGCAGTTTCTTTAAATGCTTCTGTTAGTTGAGTAGCTAAATTAGGAAAACCTAACTTTTCTGCCATTTCTACGATCAGATGACCGTCATAATTAATGTATTGTTGATGTTTGAAATCTCCACAATAAACAATGCCAAAATCCAAGTATTCCTCTAGCTCATTGGCTAAGCGCACCAAAAGAATATCGCGATCAAGCGGATCGAGCGTATCAATGCGGTGAAAAATAGCGGGAATCGTCTTTTTATTCCAGGACAGCGTTGCATATCTAGCAAGATACTCCTCAATCTCTTTGCCAACAACACGTTTTACCTGTTCGCGTTTGGCATTAGAAATGCCTTTTTTCCCGTTTCCAAAGTCACCATGAGTATAGGTAGCATGAAGCAGACCTGTTGCTACTATCTTTGCAGGTACATGAAGAGAAACCAGGATACTAGCAGTGCTGACTAGATGGGCAATAAACGTCTTACCTGAGGCTCGAAAAGCACCTGTGAACAGCTGCATTGTCAGCTGATAAGCATCACGGATGCGGTTAATATCGTTGCTTGAGTAGCCTTCTGCACGTAGCTGGTTGAAGAGTTGAATGTTTGTTTGAGCAAAAGAGTGCATAATTTTGCTTTTGATTGGAATGCTTCATTTTTGTTGCACTTGGCTTAGGCGAAGTCCATTGATTTTGTCTAAGTCAAGTGCATTTAAAAAAATTAACAATCATTGAACGGCTTAGGCAAAACGTCTCTCTGAAGAAGGAAAACCCAAACAACATTTCAATTTCAACAGGAGCGTTCCTGAAAAAGCGGGGAATCGCTTAACACAGAACAAGTTTAGTAATAGCATCCACTTTTCCAAGGTAGGAGTACGACTAAAAAAGTCTGTGGATTGCGATCGCTTTCCCCACTTGTTTTCTGGATGAAGACTTAGGTTTTGGCTGTGTAAGGGTATTTATCGTCGAAGCGATCGCACCTTCTTTTGGCACCTTCGTTTCGTCGTTCTACACCCTTACACGCCAACCTAACGGGACGATGCCGTCACTGTAGGCTTCTTCTCCGGTATTGCAGGCATCTGAGGTTGTAGCCCTTTCGCTTGCAGGCGAGCCTGACGATTCGTGAGATAACGGTTAAACACCTTATCTAGAGGACGCAACACTTTTGCCACCCCGCCCCCAGCAAGACCTAAAGTCAGGCGGCTACCAATTGGGTTCAGGATTGTCACGTATCGCCGCCATCCCAAGCGCTTGTAGCGATATTTGAAGTACCCGTCCTCGTCCAAATTCCATTTATCGCGCAAGCGATGCAAGCTATTGAGTTCCCAAGCGTCGCTCCAACGCAGCATATAGAAGAGCATATCTGACGGCTTCAGGGGCGGGCCTGGAACATAAGTGACAAGACATGCAGGCTCAAAGTAAACGCTACCACCCGCCTCAACGACTGTCATGCAGAAATCGAGGTGTTCTTTAGTATTGAACATTTGTTCATCGAGCAAGCCGACTTTCTCAAAGATTTCAGTGCGAACCAGTACGCAATGGAATTCTGCTAGTTCGGTTTGTTGACGTTTGAGCTTGGGTCGCACCTCTGCTACTTTCTGACCTTGCTTGTACATTTTCTCGCGGAGACGCCGTCTGGGGTTTTCGCCGACTTTTTCCAGCCAAATGTGGGCTTCTCCACCGGCAAAATGGACAATTTCGTGTACCGGAGTGCCTTGGCAGGTCAGGGGACCCACTACGGTAGCGTTTGTCTCTTCAGCGCACTGAACTAAGCTTTCCAACCAGCCTGGGCTGACGATCACATCGTTATCGATAAAGACGAGATACTTGGTTGTAACCTGACTCAGACCGAGGTTTCTGGCGCGGTTTGGAGTGAGGTAGTGATCGGTGCGAATGATTTGAAATCCTTTTTCAGTCGCTTGCTGTTGCAAATAACGCTGAATGTGAGCGGGTGAACCCCCATCTACGTAAACTAACTTGAATGGGACTGATGTATGTTCGTAAATGCTTTCCAGCGACTCGCGGGCGCAGCTGAAACGTTCGCGGGGTGAAACAACAATCGTAACTTGGGGATCTAACATCAGGAACTCCTCGCTAAAGACTAAACAATTTATCGGCTGTTTTGTTTGCTATGCATCAACTCAGCTAGATAGGGAAAAAACTTGTTTGTGTTTAAAGTCTGTACTGTGTAGTTGCCCGGTGTCGCTTGGGCAGGTCTGTTTTACACAGGCAAAGACTGGAGATTGTGGTAAGACCAGTAAGCTCCCTGCTGGGCAAGCAACTCGTCATGCCCTCCCTGTTCGATAATTCGACCTTTCTCCATTACCACAATTTTGTCGGCATTCCGGACAGTAGCCAAACGGTGGGCAATCACAATTACAGTCCGGTTTGTTCGCAAACGTTCCAGTGCTTCTTGCACTAACTGTTCTGACTGCGAATCTAAGGCGCTGGTGGCTTCATCGAGAATCATGATTTCCGGGTCGCGCAGCATTGCCCTAGCAATTGAAATGCGTTGTCGTTGTCCTCCGGAAAGCCTAACGCCTCTATCTCCTACCACTGTGTCGTATTGGTTGGGCAACTGACAGATAAATTCGTGGGCATTGGCAAGGCGGGCTGCCTCAATCACCTTTTCTCTGTCCATTCCCTCTAAACCGTAGGCAATGTTATCCAGAAGTGAGGCATTAAAGATGTAGGTGTCTTGGCTAACGACTCCGATGTGCTGGCGTAGCGAGACAACATCGTAGTTTCGGATATCTTGACCGTCGATCTCGATTACACCGTCGGTCACTTCGTAGAAACGGGTAACGAGAGATGCCACAGTGGATTTCCCGGCTCCAGAAGCGCCAACCAGCGCCACAGTTTTGCCACGAGGAATTTCTAGATCCAAACCGTTGAGGACGTAAGATCTGCCGCTGTAGGCAAATTTTACATTTTGGAAAAGAATGCGATCGCGCAACCCTGTAAATTTCTGGTTTCCATTAGGAAGCGGATATTTCTCTGGTAACGAGAGCGCCTCCGTGACTTTCGTTAACGCTGGCAGAGACTCTTGGACAGAACCCCTCGCTGCATTCACCTTTTTCAGTACCGGAACAATTCTAATCAGAACCAGCATGAATATCAGCAGCTCTGCGGTCGTGAGCAGACCCTTGGAGATAAACAAAGTGTAGCTACCGACTAGAACTACCATCGCCGCCGCCAAAGTCGCTAACTCTGTCAGCGGGTCGATGATGTTTAGCTTCTTAGCTAGCCCGATGTTCGCCTCCATATAATTGCTACTGATCTTATTGAAGCGGTTCAGTTCAAAATCTTCCGCACCATAAGATTTAACGATGCGAACACCGCCTAACGTATCTAAAGCCATCGCGTTCAGAGTGCGTTTAGCAGTGACAACTAAACCCCCCGATGTCTTAATCTTTTTCAAGAAATAACTGAGCCATAAAGCAACGCCTGTAATCAAAAATGTCGTTAGAACCGTCATTTTCCACGACACGATCACCAACGTTCCCAAATACGCGATTAAAATCAGCAGGTTGGTCAAGCCATAAAAGAAGTTAGTCAACAGCTTGTTTGTTTCCATCACCTCTGTATGTAAGGTGCTGGTTACTTTACCCATCTGCACATTATCAAAAAATTCAATGGGCGAATATAAATAGGTTTGATACAGCCGTTTCCTCAAGCGTTTGATGACGGCTTCCCGATAAATGGAAGTCAAGACTTGGGAAATGTAGTAGAAATACCCTTTTAAAATTAAAGAACCCATGAGGACCAAGGCGAACAAGCTAATGAGCGTTCCTTTACCTTGCTGCGCTAGCCAACTGTTCAACCCTTCCGTTAAAGCCATTTGAGGAAGAAGCGTTCCACCTCCTTCATTCAAAATTACTTTTAGGAAAGGAATCATCAATCCGATTCCTACACTATCTAGAATAGAAGACAAAATCATTGTCACTAAACCTAGATAGAGAGTTTTCTTCTGCACCTCCAAAATCAGAGAGGTCAGTTTATCGAATTTTCCAATTCGCTTCATTAAGCCCAATTTTAATTTTGCTTTAGCCTCACGCAACCTTGTTTCTCGTCCGAGTGTCTGACTTCGACTCATAGTGTCTACCGCTACTGAACCTTTGAACAGCCAATCGTTGATTGCTAATTCCAGGCTAAATTTTCTTGCCGGAGCGCTTTTTCCTGATATTTCACTGTGCCGACGCTTGCTCTTAAATTATTTTGCTCGTAGGAAACACAGTGTTAGCTTTGTTCACTTTCTCTAGTAAATGTTACCAGACTTTTTGCTATAAAAGCATCGAAAAAACACGATTTTCCCTATTTTTAATGTGAAGTTTTAGTGAAGTTGCAATTAATATAAAATCCTTGCTTGAAGTTTTTATTTTTTAACTCATTCAATCAGAAAAATATTCCGGTTTATATCATGTTTTTTCTAGAAAAATATACTTCTAATGGCAGATTTTAACCTGCCAACTGCAATTTTAACGGTTGAACTCTATCTAATGGTAGATTTCTACTAACCGCTCGTTCAACTTGTTAAAGTCGTAATGCGCTTCTACGTAGGCGCGACCGGAGCGACCCATTTCAGGCCAAACTTCCGGATGTTCAAATAAATAGCCCAACTTTTCAGCCAGAGTATCGGCATCTCGTTCGGGAACCAAAAAACCTGAAATCCCATCTTCAATCAGTTCTGGAATGCCACCGTGTTGCGTCCCTATCACGGGTAAACCCATTGCCATTGCTTCTTTTAATACGTTTACGGGGGCATCTTGATCGCCGTTCTTCGCTGTCACGCAGGGGGCGATAAATATATGGGAGTTGTCGAGAATTTCAATGAGTTCCTGCTGCTGCTTGTGACCCAGCAATTTTACTTTGTCACTAACGTCCAGCTCATCAATGAGTTGCTGCAAACTTTCCTTTAATGGCCCATCCCCAACGATGTTGTACTCGATGTTGGGGTATGCCTTAGCCAACTTGGCAATGGCACGAATTCCATACTCAATCCCTTTTTTTTCGACAAGGCGACCTGTGGTGACAATTCCAATGCGACCATCAGCGGGTAGATGACGTGTGGTAAACACAAACTTGCTACAATCGATGCCCGAACGAAGGACGATGATTTTCTTCTCATCGCAACCTAGCTTAATCAGGCGACGTTTGAAATAATCGCAGTTAGAAAGAAAAAGGTCTCCTGTGGCGAATAAGGGATTATAAACGTTTTCACCGAATTCCTGAATATGCTGGCTAATATCGAAACCGCGAAATGAGGTAATTAATTTTCCGTGGGGCGCACCAATCAGCCGAAATGACATCCCGATGAATCCTAAAGGGCCAAATTGACAATGGATGACGTCGTATTCTTTTTTGCCCAATAATGAGACTGCTGCATATAGCAACCTCAATGAAGCAGCTTCTTTGCCATACTTAAAAACATTAAGCGATCGCAGTAATAGGGCTGGATCTTTGTAGCTGTTCGCGAATAGCAACCCCAAGCCTTTTAGCCCGCGAATCGCAATATTAGATGGCATTTTGATATAGTAGGTGCGATTCAGGAGTTGGTACTTTTCTACTGCTGGATGCACCTTGGAAGTATCTCCGAGTTGGTCAGAATAGATATCAACTTCGTGACCCCGATCGATTAAACCAGCGATTTGATTTAAGATAAAGGTTTCTGACAAAACCGGAAATCGACCAACAATCATCGCGACTTTCACAACAATTTTACCCCTACAACTTGACTTTTCTATTTAATAAATACCCTATCAGGTAATTAGCAGTTTCTCGTATATTTCAACTAAATGGTCGTTTAGCTGCCCAATTTCATAGTGTTTTTCCACGTATGCACGACCAGCTGCACCCATTTCGGGCCAGACCTCTGGGTGGGCGATTAGGTAGCCTAATTTTTCAGTCAAAGCATTGACATCCCGTTCTGCAACTAGGAACCCTGAAACCCCATCTTCGACTAGCTCAGGGATGCCACTATGGTAAGTACTGGCAACTGGTAAACCCATTGCCATTGCTTCTTTTAAAACATTAGGAATCCCTTCTTGATTATTATCCTTACTGGTTACGCAGGGGGCTACAAAAATATGGGAATTGTTGAGAATTTGCACGACTTCCTGCTGTTGTTTCCAGCCCAAGAGATTTACTATATTTCCAACATCTAACTCTTGAATCAGTTGCTGCAAGTCTGGCTTTAAAGAGCCATCACCAATAATATTGTACTCAACATTGAGGTTCATTTTTGTCAAGTTAGCAATAGCGCGAATACCATATTCAATCCCTTTTTTTTCAATTAGGCGGCCTGTTGAAACAATCCGCACTTTACCATCGGGATGCGGATAGCGTGTCTTAAAGGAAAACCGATTACAATCGATTCCTGAGCGGAGTACAATAATTTTTTTTTCATTGCAGCCCAGACTAATCAATTTATTTTTAAAATGTTTACAAATGGGCAGAAAACAGTCTCCTTTTTCAAAAAGCTTTTTATAGATATCGTCACCATATTGACTGAGATACATAGTGAGGTCAGAACCTCGAAATGAGATAATTACTTTAGCTCTAGAGGCAGCAATTGTCCTAAAGTACATCCCTAAGAATCCTAAGGGTCCAAACTGGCAATGGATTATATCGTATGGCTTATTTGATAGAAATGGGAGTAACGAGAATGTTGTATACAGCATCCTCAATGAAGCAGCTTCTTTGCCATACTTAAAAACATTAAGCGATCGCAGAAATGCAACAGGATTTTTGGGGAAATTTGCTAACAGCAGCCAAATCGCCTTAATTACATAAATTAAAGGATTGGCTGGTCTTTGCTCCGGAACATAGTAGGTGCGATCAAGAAGTTGATATCTTTCCACATCTGGGTGGATTTTGGCAGTATCGCCCGGTTTCTGGGCGTAAATGTCAATCTCGTGTCCTCGCTCAATCAGTCCCACAATCTGATTTAAGATGAACGTCTCTGATACAGTAGGAAATTTACCAACAATAAAGGCGATTCTCATCGTAAATTTCACCTAATATCCGATACTTTGCTGTCATCATCCTGGACGGTTAAGCATCAAGAGCCTTTAGGTCGTTTAAATTGTTTTAGTACAGACAGGTAAAGCTCCTTGGTATTGAATACATAGAACATCAAGATTAAATAGGTCAAAGCCATTACCGCCAAACTGACAATCACTGTAGCCCAAACGGTTAAAGTTGGCGCGATCGCTAACTTAACCCCAAACGCGATCGCTCCTGCGATTAGAGATGCCAGCAAAGGATGCTTCATGGCTTCTAATAAATTGAGCATGGTGATAGACGTGCCGCGCGTTGCATAGTACATACAAGGCAATGTCTGCAATAGCTTGGCAATTGAATAACTTAAAGCAACACCGCGTGCGCCATAAGGTAATCCAAAGAAAAAAGAAATCACTAAGAAGCTGGAAGAAAATACTCCCCACTTGAACATCTGAGCTGTCCTTCCTGAAGAAATATAGAGCCAGCCAGAGGTATTCGTAAGTGGTTGAACGAGTGCAGATATACCAAGAAGCTTGAAGATTGTACCAGCCTCTCCCCATTGGGAGCCAAGTATCAGCTCGACCAATTCTTCGGAGACAATCATCATAAATAGGACGATAGGCGTCGTCAAAAATCCGATCAGCGATAGTCCTTTTAAATAGTGATTGCGAAATTGCTGTGGCTCAGAATGCAATCGGCTCAGACCGGGAACGGCAACAGCGGTAATTGGGGAGTTGATTTGTTGCAAAGGAAGCATCATTAGGCTGTATGCTTTCGCGTACACACCTAGAGCCTCAGCACCCCACACCCGTCCGATTAGAATGTTGTCCAGGTTTCGGGCGCAGTAGTTAAGGACGCTGAAACCAGTGAGGTTGCCACCAAAAGCCAGCATAGAACGGACGCCTGAGCGTTGAGCAGGTAAGCCAGGACGCCAACCACACATTACCCAAACCCCAGCAGCCGTGACGATTGCCGTAGTCAGTGACATAAATACCAGCGACCAGTATCCAGCCCCATACAAAGCCGAAATAATCGCGATCGCTACCCCCAGCACGATGGAGACGATCTCAATTGCAGCGAGAGCGGTAAAGCGCATCTGTCGCCGAAGCAAGGCTTGGTGCTGGACGCTCAACCCACCAAATATAAATGCACTGGCAGAAACGATCGCAATCCAGGTCAGGCGCGGCTCACCATAAAACCAAGCGATCGCCGGTGCCATAACCGCAGTCAATAGCATCAGCAAGAGGCTCATCCCCACATTCACCCAAAACAGGGTGCTGACTTGCTTGTGGTTGATTTCGGCTCTTTGGATCGTCGCCGTTGACAGACCCATGTCATTGAAGAGAAACACAATACCCGTCACGCTAGTCACCATCCCAATTAGACCGTAGTCTTGAGGTGAGAGTAGACGAGCTAGCACAACCGTCGATCCCATTTGAAGTACAAATTTGCACCCCTGACTCACCATCGTGACTGCACCGCCACGAACCGAGCGACCTTTTAAATCAGCCTTCAGATGGTCAGTCTGAAAGTGCTGAGTTTGGTCAGGCTCAGATAGAATCTTTTTCTCTAATCTCGACAAATTGATACCTCTTATAAAACTCTTTGAAGCGACTACTTGAAAAGTTACTAATCATTTTGGGTATTTATAGAAGAATTTAAACCCTTCGTATAACTCACCTCAATTTGGTAGGTCTTCAAACTAAATTTAGGGCGTCTCCTTACCGAGATTTTCTAAATTTTTACTCCAGCGCTGATATCGAAAATCACGAAATTTAGTAGATATCTGCCTAAAATAGTTAGCGAATTTAGGGGAAAGCGATCGCATCACCAGCCATTTCAGCAGTAAGCGCTGAGCGCTGCTATTTAGCAACATTTTTGGATACAAACGAACTGCCGTTTTTAGTTTGTAACCCGCTTGCTTAACTGCATCAGGATCTGCTTTACGAGTTAAATACAGATCGGCGAGGTGCTGATAAACATTTGCTAAACTCTGGTTCTTAAGAGATTGCAACTCTGCTGGTGCTTCCTGAAAAGCTTTTTCAAGCGCCATCAGATTATATTTTTCCCTAACCTCTATCTTGGAAGAAATTGAGCCAGGTACTTGACGATAAAAAATTTGATGTTGAGGAACTAGAACGTAAGACCACTTAGCTGCTAACCTGAGCCAGTAATCCCAATCATGAGTAGATTTCAGTTCTGGGTCGAGTTCCCCAACGGACTCAATTGCTTGCTTACGAATCAGTGGAATTGAACCACAAACCAAGAAATTGCTAACTAATAATTGTGGATAAACATTCCCTTCAAAATATACGGGTTGCTGCACATATAAAAGTTTTCCTTTTTCATCTATAAAAGAAGTCCAGCTATAAGCCACTCCTGCTTCTGGGTGCTTTTGTAATTCTGCAAGTTGTAGTTCTAGCTTGTCTGGTGTCCATAAATCATCTGCATCGATAAAGGCAATAAATTCACCTTTAGCATGAGCTAAACCGCGATTGCGAGCGACTGCGGCTCCGCCATTTTCATAGACAAATACTTTTACCCGTTCATCGACAATTCCTTTAATCAGTTCTACACTTTTGTCACTCGATCCGTCATCAACTAAAATTATTTCTAAATCAGAATATGTTTGTTGCTGAACAGATTTAACCGTTTCCAAGATTGTTTGTTCAGCATTGTAGACCGGAATTATCACTGATATTACTGGCATTTAGTTTAACCTTTGTGTAAGTCTAATAAAAAAATGTTATCTTAATTCCCCTCAATCATCAGTAAACAGTTTAAAGTTCTGTTTTGACTCTATAACCGTTTTCAGGAATATTGGTCTCAGTGAATAAAAAGCTAGGAAACTTTTCTTTGATGCTAATTCCTAACATAACTAACCCAGGCCAATAAACATAGGCAAGAGCCTCTATATTTTCCCCAAAAGTAAACATAAATATCACCAAGATTATACTTAATCCTACTCGTGAAACTCGACTACTTTGCGACTTAATTACTAAATCTATGAAGCTCCAAGCCAAGGGAATGACAAGTGCCGTAAACCCTACGATTCCTTTTGTTACCAGAAGACCAAACCAAGTATTGTGAGAACCGATTGGCTTGAATGTTGCAACAGCAGGCCCTTTAAATTCACCAATTCCATGTCCCCAAATAGGAGCTTCTTTCCAACGTTCTACTGCTAGGCGAGCCAATATATCTCTCACTCTAGAAGAGCCGGCTCTAGCCTGGTAGAACATATCTGAGAAAGCTCTAAATGAATTGATTAGCCAGGAAGAAAACACTCCCATAATAAAACTGGCGATTCCGGCTATGAGCTGTATATAAGGTTTCGTAAAATTTGATAAAGCCCAAGTAGAAAATATGACAAAAGGAAGAGATACAATACCTAAACGCGAAACCGAACCCACAATCATTGCAACCGCGCCAATCATGCCAATGAATCGCCATTTTTTGTTCGATTCTTGCGCTGCTAGAAAGAAATAGATATTTCCTACCATTCCCAAGGCAGGTGCCCAGGGCGTAAACAATTCAAGACGAACTCCACCTCCTTCCGGATCGAGACCGTAGAGGTTAACACTGTAGTAGGCAAGACCGCTACGTTCTATGAGCCGCAAAGGGGAAGTGTAGATATGAGAAGGTAGGTGTAATCTAGACGCTGTATAGCAAACGATCACAGCAATTAAGCTTTGCAGACAAAGTATGCAAGCTGCTCTATAAATTATCTGAGGTCGAATTTTTAAACAGCCTGCAAGAGGAAATAACGCTAAGGGAGCATATCTTACAACCCAATTGATTGATGAGTTAAGAATTTTGCCTAATCCTAAATTGAAGTTCATGTGAGCAGCAATTAAAGCCACCTCCATGACTAAGATACAAATAATCCACACCCAGATTGTTGTGGGAATGGTTATTTTCTCCTCAGTTGGAGTATTCTCTGTTTGGTTCCACAGTTTCTTTCCTACACGCCACAAGAAAAACCAAGCTAGTATAGGCACTAAGGTCATTTGTAGCCCAAGAATGTGAATTACATAAATCCAGGTAATGTAATACCAAATCAACTTTTCTTCAAGATTTTGAGGTTTCATTGATATCTGGTTCATGTATCTTGGGTCTAATCAAAACAATATTGTTGCTGCGGTTTATCTCCTGAAACCTGAATCGATTTCTAGTAATTACGGACTGGTATCCAAGTAGGTATGTTTAACTAGCCCAGAAGACCGAGAAATTTTGCGATCGCGCAGCCACAGTAACAGTAGTCCATTAGTACAAAACAAGGAACCTAAAGCTGCACCTAGCAGAACTAATTTCTTATTGGGGGCACTCGCAGAAGTCGGAATTGTAGGCTCGGTAAAGATTTGAAGTTGAGGATAAGAGGAAGATATATTTGACTTGCTCAAATCCAATCTCGCTAAAGTAGAAGAAAAAACTGCTTCGGCAATTTGCACATCTCGCATCAGGTCGGCTAATGAAACCTCTTGCTGTGCAAGTGACTTGAGCCGATTCTCAAGTAGAGCAAGCTGTTGGTTGAGCGATCGCGCTTCTGCTTGGAGTCCTTGTGCCTCTGTCTGCACTGTCACTAACTCTAGGAAAAGAGCATCCCGCGAGGTTCCCGATCCACCACTTTTGCTCAGGTTAAGTTCTTCTAGACTTGCTATCGTAACGGGTCGCTTTAAAAGAGATCGCCCCTGCCTCAGTAAAGCCGTTTGAGCGGCATTTAGCTTTGCCTGCTGCTGAATTAGAGCAGGATGATCGGGTAAAAACTTTGATTGCAAAGCAACGAAGAGGCTGTTCGCTTCACTATAGTCTTGTAAGTATTGTTGAAATAGGGAGTCGGCTTGAAGAACAAAAGCATCTGCTGCTTGTTTAGCCGATAAATCTAAGCTACTAGATAGTCCTTGCAAACGAGCATTCGCATCTTGCTGTTTAGCTAATACTTCAGCCCGCTGTCGGCGTAGCTGTTCAATATTTTGTGAAAGGTTCGTAAGTTGATCCGTAGAAGTTAAACCCGAACGCGCTTTGTACTCAGATAGGCGTGTTTGCGCTGCTTTTAATTTTTTTTGGGACTCCCCAAGGGTGGATTGTAGCGTTTTATCCTGCTGAGCGGCTTCTTTAATTCTCAGTTCGTTGATTTTTACTTGCAAGGCTTCGTAGAGCGCTAAAGATTTTTTATAAGCTTCTTCGGGAGTCGTTCCTTGAAACTCAAAAGTCATCAGCGTAGTGTTGTCTAATACTTTAGCTCTGGGTTTACCAAAATCTTGCAAGGGCATATTGAGCTTATTAGCAGCAGTCTCCAAGACCGGCTTACTGAGAGCTAGAAATTTATAATTCTCTCTGGGATCTTGATTCGTACTCATGTACGGAGAGTCGCTTTTAGAGGAAGCTTGCCCAATCCCTGGCAGGTTGATATTGCTGGCTGAACCGGCTGAGGGTAAACTAAGCGCTAACTCAGTGCTGTAATTGGGTTTGGTAACTTTTATATAATATAAAGCTCCTCCCCAAATAGCTGCATTAGTTAATAGTCCTAAGACTAAGTAACGCATCCAATTTCCTTGAGACCTTGCTGATTTTGGGGAAGATTTAGAAATACTTGCAGAGTCAGTAATAGCCAAATCTTCATGGGGAGAGGTAATCGGGCGTTTCATAGTCAAAGAATTAGGCTTACACTAGGGTTATTGCGATTGTTTGTCTCTTTGAATAGCTAGGCTCAAGGACTGAATGGCAATCTTGATTCAATAGTTTTGTATAACCTTCGCTTATTAGAGTATA
Source organism: Trichocoleus sp. AS-A1 (assembly GCF_039962015.1). Lineage (NCBI taxonomy): Bacteria > Bacillati > Cyanobacteriota > Cyanophyceae > Leptolyngbyales > Trichocoleusaceae > Trichocoleus > Trichocoleus sp. AS-A1. The sequence goes on from NZ_JAMPKG010000021.1 coordinate 58,717, forward strand.
CACAGCCTTTACTTCGCTACTTTTTAGGAGTGGTTTATCATTGCTCTCGTGAAGAGATTGAGATAAAACGCTTTGATATTTTCAGTTTCAAACAATAGCTAAAATGCAATTTTAAGAGCTATTTAGAAACTACTAAAAAGCCTTTTGATTGACTGCAATTGCAACATAGAATGTTTTTCTATCCACCCTATAATTTGTTTTTCGCTAGTCATTCGCTTTTCGCATTAGAAACACCCGGAAAAAGCTTAGTTACTCGTATTTAAGAACAGCCTAGATTTCAATGAAATGATTCGGTTCAAGGAATCATTAAACATAATTTTAGTGTCATCTCATCGTAAGGGGCTTTACATAGCGAAACATCAGTCCAGAGGATGATTATGGACTGCATGATTTTTTTTAACCAAAGTGCAAATCTAGCGAACTAAAAACGTGTTGAAAGAGGCACAGGCAGGTTGTTTGAGCAATTGCTCGTGAGATAGCGATCGCTCTGTTACGGTGACAAGTAAAGTGATTAAGCGATCGCTATCTCAGCAATGAAAACTTCATCAAAAATTGCACAAAAATCGTGCAACTTCACCTAAACTTTACAGAAGTTGGATTGATTTTGTGATTCGATGAGCCTCTATATCTTAATCACGATCGCTCACTTCGTTACTGTAAATTTATACCGCAAAGGGCGACGAAATTAACAAATTTTTGTTCCCATGCCGCTCTTATTGAATTATCGATTCGCCAGGATAAACAAAAGCGATCGCCCCAACAGAGCGATCGCTTTCCCCGCAAATACTACACTACAAACGTTAACTATTCGGACGTTGGATAATCGTTTCTGCAACGCGCCGCTTGGCTTTGGGGTCAATGCCAATGAAGCGCACGTACTCCCCATTATGCTCGCTTAAGCTAGCTTCCAAAGCAGCGATCGCTTCCGACGCATTTGTTGTCTGAATGGGATCGCCGCTTTGCCAAGATTGGCTGCGGAACCGACGTGCATTTGCGTGTTCTATACCAATGCGATAGCCTTGGGCAAGTAGATCCCGGATCTGTTGCTGCACCTGTGGACTAATTCGGGCACTATTTACCTGAGTGTTGCTGCTGTGACCGTTACCTCGGTCGGACTCATGGGGGTGCGATGGCTCGTTCGCCAGTTCATTACGGACAACGGTCTTCCGATTTTCCGGGGGTATGGATGACATCTGAGGCACATCCCTAACTTCTGGAGTCACGGAGCGTCGGCTTGTATTGTACTCCTCTACCAAGCGTGAATTCTGAACTCGCTGCTGTTCTTGAACCATCAGGTTGCCAAACTCGATTAAGCGAGAAAGAGTGAAATCAGGCTTTTTGAACACTGGTGGTCCTTCAGCACTGTTTACTACCCTAGTAGAAACCCGGTTAATCCCAATGTCGTGGATGAAAGAGCGGATTTGTTCATCGTAAATGCGCGATCGCACTGCACCAAAGAAATCAATCGCTTGATCGGGAAAACGATCGACTAACTGTTCAATCTGACTGCGAGATAATCCATCTGGCTCAAAAATGCCTCCGACGATGCCAATCTTGTCATCTCTATCGGGTTCCCAGTGGAATTTTTCCATCCGACCATCCCGAATCAACGGCGCATACAGGGTGGCGAAGTCATTGCCTGTGACAATAATCGGCACTCTGGGTAGCGGCGTGGAATCATAACTGCCAGGAAGTTGCACATCTGTAGGTTTATCAGCAATATTCATCAGCGTGCCATTCACCAGCTGAGTATTCACCGTATATTGGGTGCCTTGATCGAAGCGCCCTGCCCCAGCATCCAAATCATTGATCATTAGCACGCACATCTTGCCGCGCACCTTGATCAAGTCTGCTGCTTCCCGATAGCGCAGGCGGATCAAACGCCCGGGATCTCCTGCATCTGGACTTTCCAGTTCCCCTGCCGACATATGGACAGCTTCAATGCCCATCCGCTCAAATACTAATTCACACTGAAAAGATTTTCCCTCTCCCTTCCGTCCATGAACTCCGAGAATCAGAGGAACTCGTACTCCAGGGAGGTCAAGAAAATTTTTGGTGATATGAACCGCCAGCTTGTCTAAAAAGCGGGGAGAAATGTAGTAGGTCATAGTCTGTTAAAGTGAATGCTCCGATTGCTAGGCATCAAACAAACAAATTGGAGAGGTAGATTGCTCTGCCTCTCCAATTTTGCACGAACGAGTTAAAAGTGAGTCGGTTAGGCAGCGCCCACCTGACTAATTAAGGTTTAGTAACCTCTTTGGTTTGGTTTCCCAACGATGAAGCTGAGAACTTGGCACTGCTTGATGTTATCAAAGCCCATGACTCGGACATAGGCGTTGGGGTTCTCAGAACGGCAAGCTTTGATTTCAGTGAGAACTTCTTGGGTTGTCGTAGCATTGAACAGAGGCAGTTTCCACAATGTCCAGTAGTGCTGTTCCGGTGCAGAACTATCGCTGAATTCAACCCCTGCAATATAGCCTTGGTCGAGGATGTATTGGATTTGCTTGTTGATTTGCGCGTCGGTAAGCGCTGGCAAATAGGAAAGAGTCTCGAAACGAATCTCTTTAGGCAGAGTTCTCATAGTTGTGTGGTCTTCCTTGTAGGTATGTCTGCTAAGTGGACGCTTGATGCGGTCTAACGTCCAAAGTTGAAGAGTTCTGTCAGATGACGGTCGAGGTTATCCAGACTCGCCTGGTGATTCAGTTTGTTGTTCCGGCTGGAAGCTGGGGTCAGGTAAAGTAAGTAGCGTAATTCGCTCGAGATGTTGACGCCGATATTCGATATTAGATTTCTCAATACCAGTGCGAGTCATCTCAGGTAAAAAGTCTGCTACTTCCTCTGCAAGATGCTGGCGCACAGTCATAATCCGAAGCGCTAACTCTGGATTTTCTTTGAGTAATTCCTTGACGTAAGCTTCTCCATCTTGGATGACGCCCGTTTTAGAAAAGTTACTCAGCCAAATTGCCAAAGGAGGATTTGTTTCGCTCAACTGAGCCACGATATTTTTCACTGCCTGATAAGTCAGGTAGCTAATCAGTGTCTTAGCCGTGTCTTTGGCAATTTGCTTGAGATCCATATTTGACCCCAGACCTAAAGAGTTCTGAATTTTGAGTGTTGAGTTTGTTTAAGTTTAACTCAGCACTCAACAATCATGACTCTGTCATTAGATTACAGAGTATCCATTGCCTCGAACTCGAACTTGATTTCCTTCCAAAGTTCGCAAGCAACCGCCAACTCAGGACTCCACTTACAAGCTTCGCGGATCACGTCGCCGCCTTCGCGCATCAGGTTGCGACCTTCGTTACGAGCTTGGACACAAGCTTCCAAAGCAACACGGTTGGCGGTTGCACCAGGTGCGTTACCCCAGGGGTGCCCAAGGGTTCCACCACCGAACTGCAAGCAGGAGTCGTCACCAAAGATTTCCACCAGAGCAGGCATGTGCCAAATGTGGATACCACCAGAAGCCACGGGCATCACACCAGGCATAGAAGCCCAGTCTTGGGTGAAGAAAATACCGCGAGAGCGATCTTCTTCAATGTGGTCTTCACGCATTAGGTCAACAAAGCCCATCGTGATGCCTTTTTCGCCTTCCAGTTTACCAACGACGGTACCGGAGTGCAGGTGGTCTCCACCAGACATCCGCAGACACTTGGCGAGAACGCGGAAGTGAATACCGTGGTTCTTTTGACGGTCAATCACAGCGTGCATAGCGCGGTGAATGTGCAGCAGGATACCGTTGCGGCGGCACCACTTAGCGAGGGTGGTGTTAGCGGTGAAGCCACCCGTCAGGTAGTCGTGCATGATGATCGGTGTGCCGATTTCCTTAGCGAATTCAGCCCGTTCCATCATTTCTTCGCAGGTGGGAGCCGTCACGTTTAGGTAGTGACCTTTGATTTCACCTGTTTCAGCTTGAGCTTTTTCGATGGCTTCTTGAACGAACAGGAAGCGATCGCGCCAGCGCATGAAAGGCTGGGAGTTAATGTTTTCGTCGTCTTTGGTGAAGTCCAAACCACCGCGCAGGACTTCATAGACTGCACGACCGTAGTTCTTAGCTGATAAACCGAGCTTCGGCTTAATCGTACAACCCAGCAAAGGACGACCGTACTTGTTCAGTTTGTCGCGCTCAACGGTAATCCCGTGAGGAGGGCCTTGGAAGGTTTTGAGGTACGCAACAGGAATTCTTAAGTCTTCCAAGCGCAGCGCACGTAAGGCTTTGAAACCAAACACGTTACCCACCAGAGAGGTCAACAAGTTGGTAACAGAACCTTCTTCAAACAAATCCAGGGGATAAGCAATATAGCAAAAATATTGGTTGTCTTCGCCTGGTACTGGCTCGATGTTGTAGCAACGACCCTTGTAACGATCCAGGTCTGTCAGCAGGTCTGTCCATACTGTTGTCCAGGTACCTGTGGAAGATTCAGCAGCAACAGCAGCTCCAGCTTCTTCTGGAGGAACACCAGGCTGAGGCGTAACCCGGAAAGCCGCCAAGACATCAGTATCTTTGGGGGTATAGTCTGGGGTGTAATAGGTGAGTTTGTAATCTTGAACCCCGGCCTTATACCCAGTCTTTGTCTGAGTTTTTGTTTGAGAGTAAGACATGTCTTCCTTCCTGAGGGAATCCTGAATGTTGTTACGGGTTTAAGCGATCCCATAACTTTTTTCTTTATTAATTTTTAACTATACCAGCAAGGTAATAAGTTGATATTCTAATCTTCTTTTTGTAAACATAAGCTTTACTTATTGCCTATAAATCTATAGGTTTTGTTACAAATAAAGACTTGACTTTTGGAAACAATTAGTAAACGAATAAAAATCACTGAAAATAGCGATCGCGCACCGAATATTATAGGGTCGTTGTTTTTTGTTGGGAATGCTAAAAAAAGTTTCTCTCCTAGCCGCATCCTTGATGGTGGCAGCGTGTAGTGCGATCGCTGTATCCAACCATCTGCCGCTGAGTACATTAACCGATGTGACCGCCTCTCGCCGCGATCCCGCTTCCATCGGGACTCAAGCAGCCCCATCCATGACAGCGCTACCAGAACCTCAGTGCCAAGGAGAAATTCCCAAATCGCTCGAAGCAAGCTTGGGTGAGTATCGCTTGGCGCAAGAATCGGACTTTGTCGCTTCCATTCGTGCCTATGAGCAGGAAAATCCCGGACAGCGCAAGACTTGTAGCATTTTTACCGCTGACTTCAACGAAGACAAGCAGAAAGATTACGCTCTATTGTTAGTCAACCCTAAAAATAATAATTTTCGATTTTTGATCGCCATTAGCCAGAGCAGCGGACAGTTTGATTCAGCCGTGGTTAAGGATTTCAGCCATCTTCCAGACTCCTCAGAAGGCACTATTTACACAGCGATTAGCTTCAAACCATCCGGAGAACTCGGACCAGCCGCCCGCGAATATTCTCCTTTGAAATCTGGAACATCCGAACAGCAAATTTTTAAAGCAAAACCAGCAATTGAACTCTGGAAAGCACTACCAACTGATTCAGCCGGTGTCCCTCAATATTTAGAAATTGGCACCCTTGCATACTGTTCAAATGCTTTCTACTTTGTCAATGGCAAACTAAAAACATTTGGCGTTTGTGATTAATTTGTTGAGTAAATATACTCAAGTTATGCAATCTGCGATCGCGACTTCGTTCTAATTTTTCAATCTGTCGCTAACACAGGCTTAAATGTAGTAGGAACTTATATTTCAGCTAAATGAAGAGAGGCACGTTAGCAAAGCCTCTTCTAAGGAGATTAGCGATGGCATTCTTGAGTGAGCGTATCGGTTTGTTTATTAGTGCTACGCTGCTTTCTTTAAGCCTACCAGTATGGGGAATCATCCAATCAGATTCACAGACCCGTGGTAGTGGCGTACTAGCTCAACAATCTACGGAGGTAGACCGGGGAGATGACCTACTCACCTATCCACCCTCATCGCCGCCGCCTGGAGGTCGTCCCTTGCCCCCCGAACGCCGACGGCAAGAAGCCACCCCCCTACCCGCAGATTTTCGCGTCACTGCATTGCAACCGGGTTATACCGGCAGTCTCTGGGTTGGTTCCTGGCAGAGTTTAGCGCGGATAAATCCGAGGACAGGCAATGTTTTGGCTCGGATTGCTCTACCGAACTATACCATCGGCGCGTTAGCGCAAGACCGAGTGGGACGGGTTTGGGTGGGAACTTACGAAGGACTGTTGCGTGTAGATCCCCGTAGCAATGAAGTGACGGCGCAAAATTTCACCTTACCGTCTAACCGGGTGTTGTCGCTATTGACTGACCAACGGGGTTATCTGTGGGTAGGAAGCGATCGCGGTCTTGCCATGATCAGTCCCGACCAGGGATTGTTAATGACAACGGTGCAAAAGCTTCCCGGAGTGTCAGCGAATGCCCTCACCCTCGACCGCGAAGGTCAGTTATGGGTTGGAACCTTAGAAGGATTAGTGCGAATTAATACCGCCAATGCCTTTGTGATGAAGCGGCTGAGGGATATTCCCGGCACCACAGTGCAAGCTCTCACCCTAGATCCACAGGGACGGATTTGGGCAGGAACACCCAGCAGTTTGCTAGTCATTGACCCGAAAACCGGGGATGTGCTGCGGTCGGTGACGCCACTCAGGGGGCGCAACGTTACCGCTGTGCGCTTTGCCCAAGATCGGAGCGTTTGGGTGGGGACAGATAATGGTTTATTGAGATTGAATCCGGATACGGGTGCGGTTCTGGATCGAGTTGGCGACCTCCCCTCCAGTCGGATACTCTCTTTATCAACGGATGTCGCCGATAAGTTGTGGGTGGGAACCAGTGAAGGACTCGCTTGGATTAGCTTGACGACGGGGCGCGTGACCCCGCACTTAGCTTTCGTTCGGGGAGAAGAGTAAACAATTTGTCAGGGTCTAGTTTAACGGAATAAGTCAGCCGGAAGTTGAAGTCTGTTACAGGTTGTTTGAGTCATTAACAGGTTGACGCTTCCATGCTGAAAAAATTTGCCAAAACTGTTGTGAGTGCAGCGATCGCTGCCACGGCTTTCTCTGCGATCGCTCAAGCTGCTAGTCCAGCAGACATCCGGATCAATACCATCCGATTAGAAAATACCCTCGATGCCAGTGCTAACGTACGACTGGGTTACTTTGAAGTCCCCGATCGAAACACAACTGTTTCTGCTTTCGGGGGTGAGATGCGCCGCTACGATGTCCACATGGCGCGGATGATTGCCTTGAGTCATCGATTCTACTGTCAGCAACCCTACTCTGCTGGAATTGAAAAGGTAGTCGTTTGGGACTACCGAGCCAACAATGGCAGAATCGATATGGGTACGTTCAATATGCCTTGTACTCTGGTAGAGCAGGTAGTGAACACCTATGGTCTTGGTGGAACAGTGCCGATGGAAGTCGAACTGACTGACGGTTCTGTAGGAGTTTTTAACGTACAGACCCTAGATATTGAAGACGGGTGGGAAACTGACGATTTTCTAAGATTTGTGCAAACGATGAAACCGGAGCGCTGAAATAGTTGTTAATTTTTACAAGTAGGGTGGGTTCTAGCCTATCCCTACCAATGATTAACAACCTTCTCAAAATCGCATCTAAAAAATGGCAGTCACCACCCAGCAATTAATCCAGTGGAAACAACAGGGGCGTCCCATTGTCGTGTTGACAGCTTGGGATTATGCGATCGCGCAACTTATAGACGCCGCTGGAGTGGATGTGATTCTGGTGGGGGATTCCCTAGGGATGGTGGCACTCGGTTATCAGACAACCCTGCCGGTGACGCTAGATGAAATCCTACACCATGCCTCCTCCGTGCGTCGCGGTGTCAAACAGGCGTTAGTCGTGTGCGATTTACCATTCTTGAGTTATCAAGAAAGTCCTCAGCAAGCGATTCACTCAGCTGGGAGAGTATTAAAAGAAACCGGCGCTCAGGCGGTGAAAATGGAGGGAGGATATCCGGCAATGGTGGAAACGATTGCCAGAGTCGTGCAAGCAGGCATTCCGGTAATGGGTCATGTGGGTCTGACTCCTCAATCGGTACATCAGTTAGGCTACCGACAGCAGGGAAAAACACCAGAAGCGGCAGAGAAAATTTTACAAGAAGCGATCGCGCTGGAACAAGCAGGTGCTTTTGCGATGCTTTTGGAGCATATCCCATCCGATTTGGGATTGCAGATTACCCAAAAATTATCGATTCCGACGATAGGAATTGGGGCTGGGGTGCATTGCGATGGACAGGTACTCGTTACCGCCGATTTGCTGGGACTCTCCGAACGCCAGCCGCCCTTTGCTAAATCTTACGCCAATTTGCGAGAAACAATTACCCAAGCAGTGCAGAATTACGGTAGCGAAGTGCGATCGCGTCAATTTCCAGATTCCCCACAATCCTAAACAGCATTCCTAAAATTCTTATTTCAACGCCAAGGTACGCAAAGAGAATCCTTCTTCTGCGTACCTTGGCGTTCTTAACTTTTGGGTTCTTTGCATTTAAAAACAAGCTTGTGTGGCTAGGATACCGGATCGAAAGGTTCGCAAAAATTTTTCACACCCTGCTGAGCCACATACATCAAAACGGGCGTTACTAAAGGGCTTGGGCAAAGTTTTGTGGCTGCCAAATGCCCCATCATCCGGGCAAATTTTCCATTAACCAGCTCATCGCGAAATTCTTGTTGGCAGATAACAGCGCGGCATTTTTTAGTTAAAATCGGCAACCATTCTGCGTTTGCTATCTCTGGTTGCTGTCCGACTCGAATTGCCAGCACCATCGCCGCATCTTCTAAATCTCCTTCACAATCCTCGATTACATCCAAAGCTGCTAGAGCGTCTGGATAATCTGCCAATTCGGAGCGAAAATTTTCAATTTCTGCTGATGTAACGATAGTCATGAGATTGTTGTTAAAAGTAGCCAATCTGGAACTCAGATAGGCAATTACAACTATTGTGCCAAAGCATTGCCATTGTGCGAAAAAAAAAGGGCGGGCAGTGCCCACCCCCACTTGTTTGTAGAAACACCGATTTATCCCATCTTCTGGTCATCGGTGAAGCTTTTATCGCTTACACACCCACCAGTTCCAAGGCTTCGGAACCAGCAAGCTGTCGGGCGATCGCAAGACGTGTTTCCAGCTTGGCAACGCTAAACTGGTTGCGGAGATACTCCAGGTGAGCCACCGCATTGGCTTTTTCAGCACTTAAGCGCATCATCGTATTCAGCGCCTGCTGATACTCCAAATTCACCATCAGTAATTCAAAGCGACGCGCCTTGCGTTGATTGTCATTTTTCAAATCTTGCTCAAATGCCACCGTTTTGTCAGCATTGCCTTCCATGCGGTTAATCACCAGATGAGCGGCGGCAAGCTGAGCATCCACTTCATTTACAGTATGAGCAGCTTGAGCGATCGCAGCGGGATATTGACTCAGTTTCATTTGCATCTTCTTCTTGAAGAATACTTGTTGTAAAAAAAAATCTGTACTAGGCCACCAAAAGCGGACTTCCGTAGCGTCGGTAGGCGAACGGCACTGCCTTGTCCTAGTGTCGTCCGGACATGAGAAGCTGTAAAAAATTTGTACTAGCCTTCATGAAAGGCGGCTGCGTTCTTGTAGCCCCACCCTCGCCGGATTTCGACTTCAAACCGGAGGGCGGGTTTACAACAACGATTGCTGAAATGCTAAATTAGTTGGTATTCCGCCTCTACGCGACTAATTCCTTGAGCTGCTTCGGCGTCACTTGCACATCCAGATGAACGCGCTCTGGTTGCAGATTTGGTGCTTTTTCCAAAACTTGGACTTCAATATGGACAGCTACCAGGTAAGAACCGGCATCCGCTCCCACCGCTTCGGCAATCAAACTCGCCAAGTCTGGGCGTTCAGCAGTGATAGGGTTTCTGAGAGTGCAACGATCCCAGTCATGCTGAGCAGTCGGATTCAGGCTGAGAATGTAGTGCTTGGTCATGGCTTGAATACTTGACTCCATGTGGGGTTCAGGCGGTTTCTCGACTGGATTTGCCTACCCTTCTATTATAGTACATTCGTACTAAATTGGCGACTGAGATTCGTGTTCATCCATCTGAGATTTTGCAGGCAGAGAACGGTTAAACCAAATCTCCTGTTGGGGTAGCGGGATTGGAACACCCGCCTCATCAAAGGCAATTTTCAGGCGGCGGCGGAACTCCCGCGCCACATCCCATTGTTTCAAGGGCTGGGTTTTAATCCATACCCGAATCGTGACGCCCCGTTCCCCAAAATTATCGACTCCTAGGACTTGGGGTTTTTCCAGAATTTGCTCTTGCCATGTCACGTCACGGCTCATTTCTTGGGCAATGGTGTCAATCAGCTTCAGCGCCTGATCGACATCGGCATGGTAGGCGACAGGGATATTTAAGTCTGCCCGCGACCAGTTGCTGGAAAGATTAGCGACAATTTTGATTTCACTGTTGGGAATCGTAATCAATCGACCCTCAGCATCGCGTACCTGAGTAATCCGCAGATTGATGTTTTCTACCAAACCGCCTACGTCGCCTACAGCAATCACATCGCCAACCGCATACTGGTCTTCCACAATGATTAAAAACCCATTAATCGCGTCCTTAATCAGGTTTTGGGAGGCAAGAGACACCGCAACGCCAACCAAGCCAGCACCAGCAAGTAAGGGGGCAATCTCCACACCTAATGTCGTCAGGGCGACCAAGCTACCCACTCCTAACAAGACTAGGGTGGTAATACTTTTGGTGACACCGGAAATTGTCGAAACTCGCAGTTGCAAACGGCGGGAGGCTTCGGGCGTGAGTAAATAGCTGTTGGCTAAAGCGCCAGCGAAGCGGTCGATCAAGACGTAGCTCAAACGTATGACAACATAAGTCCCTAGTCCGACAATCCCCAGTCGCAAAGGGATTTGGAGAACGTTGAGCATCAAAACCTGTAGGATGCGGGTGTAGGGAAATAAACCAAGCCCGATGAGGGTTCCCCCGCCCCAAATACTGGCTTGCGCCATTTGATACAAGCGGCGCTGAACTTCTTGTAAATTCCCTTGTTGTTGTTGAGCCAGCTGGGTTGTGACCGGATGACCTGTAGGTGTAGTGGTGGTGCCGGTTAACCGTTGTCGCGATCGCTTGGAACTACTGTTAATCGCGCAGCTACTCACAATCATTGCTACCAAAAACCCGCCCGCGATCGCACCTCGACGAGTTAAAAACTGCGGTTGTCGCTCCCGTTTCGCCCGTTTCAGTCCTTCTTGCAAGGATTCTTTGAGCTTTTCTGCCCGTGTATCTAAGTCTCCCCCTTGTAAGTCGGCATCGGGTCGTGTCACGGTTAGCAGGGGTTGGTCATTGACATAGATGACTGGCAAATTATTTTGCTTTTTGCTCTCAATTTGGAGTTTTGAGGCATCCTCCTGCAAATATTGGTTGCTAATTGTTTCCAATCTCTGCTGAATATCTTGGATACGCGCGGGTAATTCCGACTGGGGTGCGGCGACTTGAAACAGACAGCGACCATCCAAGCGGATGCAACCAGACATGATTCGGCTTTGTGCATCGCTACTGGGTAGGCTAAGCGCGGGCAGTTCCAAATTCTGCGGAAGTGGAATTTGAGCTTGGATTGGAGATGCTACCCAACCAGTCAACAGAATTGTTCCAGCGATCGCCCAAGAAGATTGAGAAGGCATTTCAAACCTCCGAAATGCATTGAACACAGGTATTTGGGTAAACTTAAGTACATTTGCTTACTTAAATAATCCCCACTCAGCCTAACAACCCCTTTGTCAGGTAACTTCACACCAAAGCGAGAAGTTAAGCAACAACTTGGCAGAGTAAGGGTTCTGGCTCGATTTTGAATTTCTTCCAGCCTCAAACCTTTGTGTGGCTGGTGGGGTGGGGCTAAAAAATCAGGCTACCTTTTTAGCGGTCTAGTCGAGTAACCTAGTAAAAACCCGCAACTTAAATATTTGTTGAGCAAGCAATTTCATGACTGCAACTGTTACTCAGCCCAAGCACGAAGTCAAAGACCTCTCCCTCGCGCCTCTCGGTAAACAACGCATCGAATGGGCGGGTAGAGAGATGCCCGTGTTGAGACAAATACGCGATCGCTTTGCCCAAGAAAAACCCCTCGCTGGGATTCGGTTAGTCGCCTGCTGCCACGTCACAACTGAAACCGCGCACTTGGCGATCGCTCTCAAAGCCGCTGGTGCTGATGCCCTCCTCATTGCCAGCAACCCCCTCTCCACTCAAGATGACGTGGCTGCTAGCCTGGTTGCCGATCATGGCATTCCCGTATTTGCCATCAAAGGCGAAGACGCTGATACCTACAGTCGGCACGTGCGAATCGCCTTGGATCACAAACCCAACATCATCATTGACGATGGTAGTGATGTGGTCGCTACTCTGATTCAGGAACGTCAACACCAGATTGCAGATTTGATTGGCACCACCGAAGAAACCACAACGGGCATTGTCCGTCTTCGTGCCATGTTCAAAGATGGCGTTCTCACTTTCCCCGCCATCAATGTTAACGACGCTGACACCAAGCACTTCTTCGATAACCGCTACGGTACCGGGCAATCTACTCTGGATGGGATTATTCGCGCCACCAACGTTCTGCTCGCTGGTAAAACGATTGTTGTCGCCGGTTATGGCTGGTGCGGCAAAGGCACGGCACTCCGGGCGCGGGGAATGGGTGCCAATGTGATTGTCACCGAAATTGACCCCACTAAAGCAATTGAAGCGGTGATGGATGGCTTCCGAGTGCTGCCAATGGCAGAAGCCGCCCCCGTAGGCGATTTGTTTATTACTGTCACTGGCAACAAGCACGTCATTCGCGCCGAGCATTTCGATGTGATGAAAGACGGGGCAATGGTTTGCAACTCCGGTCACTTTGATATTGAAATTGACCTCAAGTCGTTGGGTGCCAAAGCGACTGAAGTCAAGGAAGCGCGGAACTTCACCCAAGAATACCGCCTCCAGAATGGTAAATCGGTTATTGTGCTGGGCGAAGGGCGTTTAATTAACTTGGCGGCTGCGGAAGGACATCCCAGCGCAGTGATGGATATGAGCTTTGCAAACCAAGCTTTAGCTTGCGAACACCTCGTCAAGAACAAAGGCAACCTGGAACCTGGATTGCACTCCATTCCAGTCGAGGTTGACAAAGAAATTGCACGGCTGAAGTTGCAAGCAATGGGTGTTCAAATTGATAGCTTGACACCCGACCAAATTGAGTACATCAATTCTTGGACTTCTGGAACCTAAATCGGTAAGGGTGGGCAATGCCCACCCTTCGTCATCATGTAGTAACAACTCAGGATTGCCACTTATCCGGATTGTTTGTTTGTATTACCGAAAATTTTGCAAGAACAGCCTCAGTTGTAGAAACTGACCCAGAAAACGTTAGGGTTACTCAACAGCTTTTCAACCTCACGAGATTTTTAAGGCAGTCAAGCTGAGCTTGCTAAAAACTGAACCCTGTCTTTAGTAAAAAAGGGCAATTGAAAGAATGATTGCCACTTCAAATTGCCAATAAAACTTTCACCGCAAAAATTGGATATTGCAAATTTACGATGAAGATTTAGATAAATCAATTTTCAGATTCTCGAAAACCTGATAAAGTTAAGCAAACTTAGCTTGTTCACTAAACTTAACAGTTTAATTGTGACGTTAAGACAATGCGATTGCGAGAAGTATTGAAATTTTCAATTAAAATAACTGTCCCCTAATACCCAACACTGATCTTATGCAGGAATGGATCACGAACACCATGAATTCCCTCGGTCACTTGGGAATTGGACTGCTGATGTTTTTGGAAAATCTTTTTCCCCCCATCCCTTCCGAACTGATTATGCCCTTGGCAGGGTATGTCTCAACGCAACCAAATAGCAAAATCCACTTTTTTGGAGCGATCGCAGCAGGGGTAATCGGCACGATGCTGGGTGCATTGCCGTGGTACTACGTGGGTAAACTCGTAGGCGAAGAAAACTTAAAGCGATTAGCGAATAAGTATGGCAGGTGGATCGGGTTATCCAGCAAGGATATTGACAAGGCAGATAATTGGTTTGATAAGCACGGCGGTAAAGCAGTGTTTTTCTGCCGTTTGGTTCCTGGAGTTCGCACTTTAATTTCGCTTCCAGCAGGCATCAGCGGGATGCCTTTATTGCCTTTTTTAATCTACTCAACCCTTGGCACTACATTATGGGTGGGTTTGCTGACTTATGCCGGATACGCACTAGGCGAAAACTATGAGCTTGTAGATGAGCATCTTGGGCCTGTTTCTAAAATTGTGTTTGTGATTCTTATTGTCGCTTTTGTTGTCTGGTTAGTTAGGAAAAAGCAAAAAAACAAAGGCAACAAGCAAGCGTGAAGAGGAAAAGCTTGGTTATTTACAAAGAATCATTGATTCCCAGAATGGCTAAGTCATTTTATAGGTGTAGCCATCCTCAATGATTTGTGAATCTCTGTAGAGACGCGATATATCGCGTCTCTACAAGCAAATATCCGTTTATAACTTAAATAGGATTTCTATAAAAAAATATTCAAGAACTAGGGTACTTTCCGAAAAAATTTAATTGGTTTGAGCCAAATTTACTCAATAACTACCCTTAACCCTACTTGCTCAAGGGATTTTGTTGCAAGCGGAATTTTTTTTATAAAAATGTTAAAAACTCCCCAATACCAATTCACTTTTTCGATGCTAAATATCTGAATTTCTTAAAGCAATCAACAAAGGGGTGCCAGACCGAACTCTTGCAGAAATAGAGCGAAAGGGTATAAGCAAGAAAGGAGTTATATTGGAACGTTTTTCACAAAATTTTCGCACTTTTCGCACTTTTGCTCCAAAATTGCCGTATTAGCGCTGTGCAATCGCTAACGTTTTTAGCTTACAACTGGATCTGGCATTTTTAAAACTTTATATTAAAACTTTAGAAACAGGGAAGCGATCGCAATTGAGTGGAGCGATCGCTGACAACAATTATTGAAAAAACTTCCATCAGTCTCAAGCTGTGTTAAAACCGGAGAGATCGGTAAACAGAGCGCATACGCTACGCGACCCCTGCGGAGTTTTCCCTTGAGCGAAGCCTAGCGCGTTGCGGTAGAAAATACCCTACGCGAAAACAAGGAGAAAAGAGAATGATGTCGGGACAACATCAGCGAATTATTGGCTACTTTATTGAAGAGGCAATTGACCACCTCAATACACTTGAGCAAGGTCTCCTGGATCTACAAGGCACTATCGAAGACCCAGAAAAGATTAATCAGGTTTTTCGAGCTGCTCATTGTATCAAAGGTGGTGCAGCAATGCTGGGATTCCTCAGCATTCAGAAAACGGCTTACCGCCTAGAAAGATGTTTCCAGGTCTTCAATGCTTGTCCCGTTAGGATCGATCAAAAGCTAGAGTCACTCTTACAACGGGTTTTGGATACCCTAAAAGCTCTGATGCAGGAGCTTTCTTGGTCTTGTGGGTTGAATGATGAGCTGACTCACAAGATGATGTCGAAAGTTGAGCCAGTTTTTGAAGAACTTAATAATCACCTCAATCACTTGTTTATTGAAGGAACAAGAGAATATATCCAGACAATTGAGCAAGGTTTGCTGTCCGGAACAAGCACGATTAAAGACCCAGAAGAAATCAACCAGCTTTTTTGTGCCGCTCATTCGATTAAAAGCGGAGCAGCGATGTTGGGACTCACAAGTATTCAAGAAACTGCTCACCATTTAGAAAAGGGATTCCAGGTTATAAAAGAGTATCCAATTCAGGTTGATCAAAAGCTAGATTCATTCTTGTTGCGGCTTTTGAAGACGCTACAGGCACTTTGGCAGCAGTTACAAAGAGCGCTTGGTCTAACTGAAGAAATAACAGGCAAAATTATGTCGGAGGTTGAGCCAGTTTTTCAAGAACTCGACAATCACTTGAGATTGCTGGTTATTCAAGCAGGATTTGTTCGCACCAATCTGACTCTCGTAGCCACGGCGGGAACGCAACGGATTGATATATGTGGTTATTTTACGGTTGAAGCTAAATGTACTCTTAAAGTCATTCGTCAAGCTGTCAGTAAAGTCGGAGGCAGAATCACGGGTTGCCAATGCATACCGGGTGCTATCAACGACCACTTTTTCGGGGAACCAGAGGGAATCAACGACCAGCTCTCGATAGGCGTGTGGCTACCAACCTTTTCCTGTCAGCAAGAGCTTCGAGACACGATTCCGTCTGAGGGTGGAGTCATTGAAACCGTTCATATAGAAGCGCTCCAGACCTGTCGAAGATGCCGTTTTTACTACGGACAGTGCGAAATTGTCTGTGCGGTTCATCCTTCTGGCCCCAAAGAAGAACCTTGTCGGGATTGGGAACAAGGGGATGATTGGATAGGGGAATTATGGGCTTAGGTCGCTGTTATCTTAATACTTAGGCATCAAGAAGCAAATGAGCGATCGCTTTTCTCTGATTTCATCCCAGAACAGATAGCGATCGCATCATCATCAATTCTAAAAGGCCTTTGGATCAATCACCGGCAACTAGCTACTTAAATCAATACTCATTTTGCGTTAATCCCTGCGACTTCCGAGAGCCGAAGACCCCCTATATTTTGGCAGTAAAAAGTTGCGTGATTTTCAGGACTACGACCAATTAGCTCGATAATTTGTCCTGCTGAGTTTTGCCAAAACCATTGGCATAGAGAATCACCCTTAAGAGGCTCTCTAGACAATGGATGAAACCCTTTTTTCTCCCAAACTAAACCAGCACTCTGCACATTGTCTACGCGAATCGCAATATGGTGGACGCCAGTGTTTCCCCGCTCATGTAGGAATCGGTCAAGTTGATCGTCTGGTGCGTGGGGCGCAGCTAGAACCACCAACCCCCCCGACGGCATCAATATTGTCAACAAGTGCAACCATAAATCATTGGTAATTACATAAGTTTCAGGAAAAAATTCGATAGGAAAGAGTCCTGGCCCTTCAACAATCTGACCGCCCAATTGACACAAAGCTTCAGCGTAATTTTTGAGACGTGTAAAATCAGGAAAAGTCAGGACAAAGTGATCCACTTGCACTCGTTCACCATACACATTGGTGACAAATGACCAGCGTTTGAAAAAATCAGGAGTGGTCAATTCTGCCTTGAACTCCAATAAGCCATCTTTTTGGGAAAAAGGTGAGTCTAGGCCGGAATTCAAAGTTTTGTCGTTTCCTTTAGGTAGCTCTAATTTCGTCATTTATCTACCCTCATTTTTCTTTAAATCCAATCGGTAGATGCTGGTTTGTAAATCCAGCCTTTGTTAGAAGCTTCCTCACTCCACACTTTTAAAAACACTTACTCCAGCAGCTCCGGTTGTTGACGCACAATCATGTCGTAGAGTGGTTGAAAACTAAACCATCCCATGTGGTGCGACCCCACTTGGCGATACGTCAAACGAGCCATATCCGAGTCAATCAGGACAGGCTTCCCAGCCGCCTCTGCCATTAGCTGTGCCTGACAGGAGCGATCCATTGTGATAAACCACCAGGCAGCTTCATCGACTGAGTGTCCCACTGTAAGCAGCCCGTGGTTGCGGAGGATGAGAGCTTTTTTGTTGCCTAAAGCTTCCGCAATCCGCTTGCCCTCCTCTAGTTTGAGAACGACACCCGTGTAGTCATCAAACAGCCCGTGGTCTTCGTAGAAGCTACAGGCATCTTGCGTGAGAGGGTCGAGGAGGCGACCCAGGCTTGACCAGCTTTTACCGTAGGTTGAATGGGAGTGTGCGGCTGCTACAACGTCGGGACGGGCGGCGTGGATGCGGGAGTGGATGGCAAAGGCTGCTTGATTGACAGGCTTATTTCCCTCAACGACCTCACCTTGCTCGTTGACTAGAAGCAGATCGCTGACTCGGATGAGACTGAAGTGCATCCCGAAGGGATTGACCCAAAAGCGATCGCGGTGTTCGGGATCGCGGGCGGTGATGTGTCCGGCGATGCCTTCACTAAAGCCGAAGCGAGCAAACAGGCGAAATGCAGCGGCTAGCCGTTGTTTGCGGTGGAGGCGTTCATCTTCGACAGAAGCAAAGGTCGGCGGCTGGGGAATATTGATAGGAATGTCTAATGTCTGCATAGATTTAGCCTGTATAAATCGGTTGTTGCAAAGATGTTTAATTCGTGAGTGTATTGTATTCTGTCAAGAATTCACTAGAAGAGCGTTAGCGAGCGCTACCGATGAGCGGCGATTGAGCGCAGGAGTTTTTCAGGCGGATACAAGGCTTTCTCTAAAGCTGTTGCCCGAATTTTGAGTTCTAGAATTTATTTTTCCTTGGTGAGGAAGCCATTGCAATCTGAGCAATCGCTATAAAGTATTTATTTCTTTAGCTTTATTCCTAGCTAAACTGAAACTAATTGGAGAGAGGTTCTTGAATGCAGGAAGAATTTTATTGGTAATTCTTCTTTTATTTTAAACGTCTTTCTTTTAAAGTGCCATTATGGACTAATTCATAAATTTATATTTCGTCATAAGAAATAGAGCAAAAAAATTAATCTTTCTTAATTATTCATAAAGTAGCGATCGCTCATCTAACTCCTTTAATTGTTCGGCTCAAGAGAGCGATCGCGCTTAAGTCAACTAACTTTATTATTGACAGGATGGGTAGAGCAGAAGCAGAACCCATCAAACCTTTGCCAAGATTGGAGTCACTGATACTGTCGGCACTTATAATACAAAATAATTACGCAAATGTGACAATGACTTCAGCCATTGAATATATGGATATTTCGTTCCCCACCAAAAGGTGTAACACGGCAGAGGATGTATTTGTAATACTTTCACGAACAATATCCAGAACTCAACGCAGCTTCCAAAATTACACGGTTAAATTCAGGCGTCCTGACTTAGTTCTGGAAGTAGTCTCAGCCGCAAGTTACCAGCAGGAGAGGAAACGCTTGCGATTCTTTCGCGAAAAAGTTTTAATTATTCTCTGCTCATATAAAATAGTGAAGTTGTCGAGAAACAAACGGCTACTTAGAGCAGCATCCGGCTATTTATAGGAATGGCTGTCGCCAGAGAAGCAAGACGCTAGCTCAAAATGCCAGCTTAGCAATATCACTTTGTTTGCTCAATGCTATGTACAACCAGAACCCAGCTTTTATCTCTTCTGTTGCCAAGCAAAACAATTTTCTAGAATTCCAAGCAATACTCTTATGCCAAGAACCTCATAACAGAAGTTCGCTGAATTAAACTAAACTTCAAGTTATTTTCACCGCCAAGTATATTGTCATGAAAACCGAAACCAAATCTGCACAAACTCCCAAACTGATTACACTCAACTGCTCTGGTGGCATTTCATTGGGTGCTTATATGGCAGGAGTTTTTTATGAATTGACGAAAGAATCCGTCAAGCCTGAACCGAAAGTGATTATTGATATTATTACTGGATCTTCAGCAGGGGCAATGTCTGGTGTCATCGCCGCCTACTGCTTACTTCAAGGAAAGGTAGATCCACCTTTTAAATTCGATCAACGACTCAAATTTTCAGAAGAAGAGCATAAAAGCCCTTTGTATCAAGCCTGGGTTCAACAAGCCGATATTCAAAAAATCGATAGCTTTTCGGTAATGCTATCTAGTTTTAAAGATGGATTTCAAGCGACGATAGAAAGTTTTGCCGATAGCTTTGAAGCAACCCTAGAGAAATATAAAAAGAGTTCTAATCCACTTAGAAAAGGTTTTTATAAGCTTTTTCATCGTTCTAAAGCCTCTAAATCTACTCCCCAAACAAAACGCGAAAAAACCAATCTCAGCGTTCTTTCTGGTGAAGCAATTGAAAAAATTGCCGAACTTGTTATCAAGCCTCCCCAAATTACAGAAAATACGAAACCCCTGGCGCTTTTAATGACGCTTACCAACTTGCAAGGACTTCTTGAACAAATCAATCTCACCGATGCACAAGGACATTTGGAACAAGAAATTGAAACGATTACCAGTTCAGAGACTCGTCAATTTCTTTTTCATTCAGGAATTCCTCAAGAAACAATGAATAAGATGTGGGCCAAGGCAGTAATGGGGGGTCGCGCTTCCGGCGCTTTTCCGGTTGCTTTTCCACCCATTTGGGATCATTCTGATATTAGTAGTATCAATCTTAAAGACCTCAGTGATGACTACTTTAAAACACCCAAAAGACAAGAACTGAAGGAAGAAGGGCTAGGCGCTGTACGTGAAAGCAAGGCAGATGATACACATTTAGTATTTCTGTATACGGATGGAGGCATCCTAGATGGTCTACCTATTCTAAAAGGAATTGAACTAGAAAATGATTTGCGCTCCAATCAAATACACAAAAAGGAGCGTTCAAGTCAGTTTCAGGAGGAATTTACGGCACAACAGCCATCAATTAATACAGAACGATTGCACGTGTATATCCGTCCAGTTCCCGTAGAAAATTTGAATAGTGCAAAACGCCTAACCCAAGGGGAATTTTCGACACTAGAAGTTGGATTGAGTGGCTTAACGCTGCCAAAATCAGAACATGACTCGCTCCGCTTAAGAGAAATTCAAAAACGAAATCAATTAGCCTTAGCAAAGGAAAAATTAATAGAAGCAATTGAAGATAAAAATTTTGGAGATATCAGCCAGATTGAGAAAATTATCGAAGAAGCAATCCCTTATCGGCACATAAAGCTTCGTCCAATTACTCCAGCAATTATCGGCGAAATTGCTAATTCTAGAAGTAATGGAATAAGCAGGCTGCAACCCATCTACGATAATCTACCCAAAAATATTAAAGCTTCTCTGCAAGAAGGAAGCGCCGCAGAACTACTCGCATCAGATTTCCTGGGTGCATTTGGTGGTTTTTTTGACAAACGTTATCGAGATCATGATTTTCTATTGGGGCGGATTTGTGGAATTACTTGGTTACACCAATACTGCAATGTAGAAATTACGGAAGCAGAAGTGGATACGATAGTAAGACAAATCAAGAAATATCTACTAGCACAAGATCCGCAACCTGCGGATCTGAAACTTAGTCAAAAAATTAGGATTGCTAGGATAGTTTTACGTGCTTTGAGAATTGTATTAACTGAATCAAAAATTATTGGATTAATTTGGCTATTCGTTTTTGGAATCCTGAAAGTATTAGCGATTTCAGGGTTAGCAATTCTTGAAATTTTGGCAACTGTATTGATTGTAATTTCTGACTTAATGGAGAAGGCACAAAACAGGATGTTTGGCAACGAAAAAGTATAAAAAAATGTGTCTGAATGCTGACATTGTTGGTGCTGACATCGAGCGATCGCAACTTCGTCTACCTCGTCGATACACACAAGCTGAAATGAAACCCTCCCCGCTAGCAGACAGAAAGCGGGATTGCCCTTATTTTCCTTGCGGAAGGGGGAAGCGATCGCTTCCTATCCCTAAAATAGGCTGAAGAATAATCGCTCAGAAACAACCGAAAACTGGTAGCGTCAGACAAAGGAGACGATTATTACAGGACGTTAAGGTTTGAAAACGCGCTCTAGTTACTGGCATCTACTGCCATACATCCGCCCCCAGTGGAAAACCATCGCGCAAGCTTTCGCTTGCACATTAGGGGTTACAGTATTCTGGCCCATCCAGGCGGCACTTGCAGGCAAAATCGCCAATTTCATTGGACAAGGCGATATGGCAGCACTTGCCCAGTTAGCAGCAGTGCTGGCAGTCGTTTTTCTCGTGCAGAAAATCCTGATGTATGGACAGGATTCGCTGATGGCGAAAGCCGCCCTTTTCGTTGCCTTTAACTTACGCAAGCAAGTTTATACTCACCTACATCGTCTCAACTTTGGCTACTTTGAAACTGCACAAACCGGCGATTTAACTTACCGTCTCACCGAGGATATTGACCGAGTTGGGGAAGTCGTCAATAAAGTTTTCCATGACTTTATTCCCTGCGTGTTGCAGCTAATCGTTGTACTGGGCTACATGATTTATCTCAACTGGCAGCTGACGCTGGCAACGTTTATCGTCGCACCGCTGATGGGCGTTTTAATTGGCTGGTTTGGCGAACAGATGCTAAAGTTTTCTCGCCGCAGCCAAAATCGCGTCTCTAATTTATCGGCGTTGCTGACAGAGGTGTTTAGCGGAATTCGTCTAGTACAAGCTTTCGCCGCCCAAGATTATGAAATTGCCCGTTTTGCCCAGGAAGCTGAAGAAAACCGGAAAGCGAAGTATGCAACTGAACGGCTAAAGGCGATTCAGAATCCTGTGGTTGGATTTTTGTACGCGATGAGCGTTTTACTGCTGTTTTTCCTCGGTGGCTGGCAAATTTCGATTAATAATCTGACTGGGGCAGAATTTGTTAGCTATATCGCAGCAGTGGCGTTACTGATTGACCCGATTGCCCATCTCACTAGCAATTACAACGAATTTAAACAGGGTCAGGCATCGGTCGATCGGATTTTTGAACTGATGGCGATTCAGCCAACCGTGGTGGAAAAGCCGGGTGCCGTTGAGCTTCCGGCGGTCACGGGTAAGGTGGAATACTGTAACGTTACCTTTGCCTATCCGGCACTAAATTCCCCAAGTCCTACCTTCTCAGAGGATGACAAAGAAGGAGTGCAACCTCTTTCTAAGTCGGGGCAAGGAGGAACTCCGGTGCTGCAAAATTTGAATTTGCTGGCACACTCCGGAGAAATGATTGCCTTAGTGGGTGCGTCGGGTGCGGGTAAAACGACTTTGGTGAATCTTCTTCCCCGCTTTTATGACACCCAAGCGGGTGAAATTTTGATTGACGGGACTAATATTCAGGATGTGACGCTGCGGAGTCTGCGGCGGCAAATTGGGATTGTGCCGCAGGAAACGATTCTATTTTCTGGGACGATTGCTCAAAATATTGCTTTTGGACAAGCGCAGTTTGACCTCAAGGACGTGCAGGTGGCGGCAGAGATTGCCAACGCCCACCAGTTCATTACCCAATTTACACAGGGTTATCATACCTGGGTGGGGGAGAGAGGGGTAAATTTATCGGGGGGGCAGAAGCAGAGAATTGCGATCGCGCGTGCTGTTTTGCTGAATCCTCGAATCCTCATCCTGGATGAAGCAACCTCTGCCCTGGATTCGGAATCAGAAGCCTTGGTGCAGGAAGCCCTAGAACGGATCATGCAAGACCGGACTGTTTTCATCATCGCCCACCGCCTTGCCACAGTGCGCCGCGCTGATCGAATTCTGGTTGTGGAACAGGGGCAGATTATGGAATCGGGAACCCATGAAGAATTGCTGCAAAAGGGCGATCGCTATGCCCGATTTTACGCACAACAGTTCAGTCAGGTCTAGGCTGATGATGAATGAGCGATTATCCATGCCCACTCCCATCTACAATTCCTCTAAATAACGCAGTAAGTCTGCCATTTCTTGGGTACTGGGCTGAAACTGGGGCATGGGCGGTGTATCCCCACTGATGACTTGGTGAATGATTCTTACGCGAGACTTGCGCTTAGAGATGGCTTCCAGACTTGGCCCCACTCGACCGTGTGCTTCCAATCCATGACATCCCGCACAGTTCATTTGAAAAATCGCGTGTCCCTTCACGGAGTCGCCCGTTAGGGTCAAAACTGTCTTGACATAAGGATCGGAGACGCGAAACAGGTTAACCCCAACAAGTGCTAAGAGGATGACCAGGAAAGCAGCCAATGCCATCAAGCTGAGGCGCTGCATCAGGATTTCAGGTTTAGGTAGCTGGTTATCCAAAGGTTTTTGAAAGTGAGATGTAAGGGCAGTTTTTGATCGGGGCGCAAGCGATCGCTATGCAATGAACGAGTATAGCGATATGTGTGGTTGTGTATCGATAAAGATTTCGATTCATATACATAGCTTAAATTTTCTAGAGAGTCGAGGCAAGCGTAGTTTTCTCCAGCCTGCTACTGGAATCGGAGATGCCTTGAAATTGTGTCGCTACAGGCTCACCCGTTCTTCCGCTCTAGCTTGTAGGATGAGAAACAGGCAAGAAACGTTAACAAAGGAGTACTGACGTGGTAGAACCCCTGCTTTCTGGTATCGTGCTTGGTTTGATTTTAGTCACCCTCGCGGGACTATTCTTCGCTGCCTATATGCAGAAAAAGCGCGACAACAAACTAGGAGTATAAAAGTGCTGTAGGGGCGCGGTTCTCCCGCCCTCCTGAGTCAGCTGAGTGAGGTGGGCACAGCCCACCTTTTTAAATGGTTGTAAACTTTCAGATGCTGGCTGGGCAATAGAAGCTAAGGGCAGTGTTGCCGTAAACCTTTTGGCGACAGATTTCCAGTGCGGGAACGGGTTCAACCGTCCAGTTGTTAGGACTATGTTCCACTGCGAATTCACCGCCTTCAGCCAGTAGTTGATGCTGCGCGATCGCTTCCAGCACCGGCTGATATAATTCACTCGCATAGGGTGGGTCAAAATATATTCGGTCGAACTGCTGATCCGCAAGGGTTTTCAACCGTTGCACGACATCTCCCCGCAACACCTGAAATTTTTGCTCGTCTTGAGCGACTTGCTGCCAGTTTTCCTGGATAATGGCGCAAGCGCGACTCCACTGTTCAATTCCGACGACGTAGCTGGCACCTCGACACAATGCCTCTGCACCCATCGAACCACTACCAGCACACAAATCCAGCCAGCGACAACCACTGATGCTGCCCTGCCAAATGTTAAATACTGCTTCCCGCACTCGCCCTAGTGTGGGTCGGGTTTCTTGACCTGGTAAAGTTTTGAGTAAGCGATTGCCGTAGATTCTGAGGCTCATAATTAGGTCATACTAAATCCGGTTATGTTAGGCTACTTATAATCACAAAAAAGTCAAAAATTAAACAGATGCCAAAAAAAGCGTATTTAGCAAATCATCTGGAGCCAAATGAAATTAAACAAAAGTATATAACTAATCTTGACCCAGTAGAAGCAAGGAGATGGCACGTAATCTGGCTAGTGGCATTGGGATGGACAATTAAAGATAGTGCGATAGTAGTGGGGCTAGATTATGAATATGTAAAAAAGATACTCAAAAGGTATAACGAGTTAGGAATAGAAGGAGTCAAAAATAAGAGAAAAGTCAGTCAAACTCATGTGCGAGGAAAAGCGGCATTGCTCAATCAGGAACAATTGCAGAAATTACTGACACAGCTACGTTCAAGACCATCAGATGGGGGCATCTGGACAGGACCAAAGGTAGCCAGGTGGATAGAAAAAGAAACCTATCGAGAAAAAGTAGCCAATCAGAGAGGGTGGGATTATCTAAAAAAGTGCAATTACTCCTGGCAGCAACCGAGACCGAAACATCGCGCTTGTGATGAAAAAGCTCAGGAGGAATTTAAAGTTGAGTTGCCGCTCAAAGTGAAACAACTGCAACAGCAATATCCTGGCGCTCAAATAGAAGTGTGGTTCTTTGATGAACATAGAGTTGGACTTAAACCGATACTGAGAAAAGTGTGGTCGCCCATCGGAGCAAGACCCATAGCTGTAGTACAGCATCGGTATGAGTGGGTATATGTTTATGGGTTTGTCGAACCAAAAACCGGTAGAACATATTGGTATTTAATTCCCAGAGTAAATACGAAGTGGCTGAACCTGGTATTGACAACATTTGCGACCGAGGTAGGTGCTGGTGATCAAAAAATTATTCTTTTAGTTCAAGATAGAGCTGGATGGCATACCAGCACCAAGGTTGAGTTACCAACAGCAATAATATGCGAACTTTTGCCCCCATATTCTCCAGAACTACAACCAGCAGAAAGATTATGGTCGTTAGTAGATGAACCTTTAGTTAACGAGCATTTTGAAAGTATTAATGAGTTAGAAGATGTGTTAGCTGCTCGATGCTGTGTTCTGCAACAAATGAATGATGAAATCAGAAATCTCACCAATTATCATTGGTTTAACTATGATTAATTGTTAGTAGCATAACATAACCGGATTTGGTATCAGACGTGCCGCTACGCTAACGCAACTTTACTATGCGGCAACTTCGGTTCGTACCTGGGCGACAAAGTTGGATAATATTTGCAGTCCGCTGGTAGAAGATTTTTCCGGGTGGAACTGCACAGCCATCAAGTTATCACGCGCGATCGCAGCCGTCACCGTTTGACTTCCGTGGGTAATGGTGGCGGCGCGGATTTGAGGATCGACGGGATCGACGTAGTAAGAATGGACAAAATAAACCCAAGGCTGAGACGGTAACTGCCGCCAGATTTGGGCATCCGGTTGGGCGATTTCTAGTTGATTCCAACCCATGTGGGGAATCGTCAAGTTAGGTTCAGGTCGAAATCGTCGCACCACACCGGGGATAATGCCTAAACCGGGTTCTTTGCCTTCTTCGCTGGAATCGAATAGAATTTGCAATCCCAGACAGATCCCTAAGAAAGGTTTGCCGGATGCGATCGCTTCTTTGATGGGTTCTACTAGGTGGCGCGATCGCAAGTGTTGCACCGCTGGATCGAAAGCTCCCACACCAGGCAGGACTACAGCATCCGCCCGTGCAATGTCTGCCGGTGAATCCGTAATTTTAGGGGTTGCACCCGCTTTTTCCAATCCCTTACAGGCAGAGTGCAGATTTCCCATGTCGTAGTCGATGACTGCAATGACTGACATTAATATGCGCCTTTGCTGACTTTTGTTGTTTGTGTTGGGTGTCTAGTTCCCTTCTTTTAACTTTACATTCTTTTGTTAAAAATTTCAAAAATATCTCTTTTCACCGTTCGGCAATTCATACTGAATGAATATTTCTTTACCTTCAGGCAGTTGTAATTCCGAAATCTTGAAAATTTTTAAGTTTTTGTCATCTTCCTCAAAGTATCCCCGATTAATTTGAATGGGATTATATACTTCTACATCCCTTGTCCCAAATCTATCTTCGGAAGAATCTAAAACTATCTTTATTTTATCATTTTCAACGATTATGTATTCTGTGACAGGATCTCCCTCTTGGGTGATACAGATTTTTTTTGCCCCAAGATTACCTTTTTTTAACTTGAATACCCAGCTCAGCAAAGACTTGGTTGAATTGTTTTCATCAAAATTAGTTAATTCTTCTCTAGATGGGCACTCGATTGCTTTCAGCAATTTGTCTTTCTTCAGCCGCTCAAGTAAAACCTTTTCTTCTTTTGTAATTTTTTCTTGATTCAGATTGACAGTCTGTGTCTGGACAGCCTTTTCTAAATTACAGCCTGATGCCAGAAGCACCACTCCTAAAACAAGAAGTAATCGTCGCACTTTCTACCTCAGCCTCATTTCAACATTTGTTACATTTGCGTCTATTAGAGGAAAGACGCATCTCTCTAAACATTTGTTGCTGTCAGGCAGGTAAGTGGTTAGATTAAGCTAATCTACGCATCCCACAAAGCTACTTATGAATCGAAAAATTCTGCTAACGTCTTTTACTACCTGGCTTCCCCATCAAAACTCTAATGCTTCCGACGATCTATTACTGGAAGTTGGCAACCTAGACTCTTTATCGCTATCATTGAGTTTTTTAAGACAGCTACCCGTTGATGTTGCTCAAGCAAGCGATCGCGTCTTTGCCAAAATTAACGAATTACAGCCGGATGCCATTATCTGCTGCGGTATGGCAGAGTCTCGGACTCAATTGAGCGTAGAATCCTGTGCGGCTTGTGGAACCACACTGCTAAAAACATCGGTAAATCTAGAAAAACTATTAACAGGCTCAGTCGCAACTGAAATCAGCGATGATGCGGGTAAATTTGTCTGCGAAGGGCTGTATTACTCAGTATTAGACTACTTACAAGAACGCCAAATTAACAGCCGCTGTATCTTCGTTCACGTTCCAATCCTAACTCCGGAAAACTCTTCGGGAATCATGGCAGATTTTTTATGTATTCTGAAGAACCTGGCACTTTCTTAAAGTCCTTGATGTCTTAGCACCCATCCGGAAAATCTTTGGTTAGCATCCTCAGCGAACGTACAAGAACGACTCAGTAAAGTTGTGGCTTCACGGACGAAGTCCGCCTACACTGAACTAACAGTGAATTTAGCTTGCGGAGGCAGGCTTTGTTTGTGTCGTCCCATTTAGTCTGAGGGCACACTTCTTAAGAAGTCTAGTCAGACGATTTTTCCGGATAAGGTCGTTATCGTTTTTAAATATTAATCTTCCCATGTTGCCATTCTTGCCCTTTTTACCCCTTGCTCAAACACCACCGCCGCCACCCAAACCAGCCCCTCAAGAGATTGTGCGACCCCAGCCAGTTATGCCTTTACCCGGACAACTGGATAAAGTGCCAATGTTTAACAGTAACAGCCCAGAATGGGTGAAAAGTGAAGGGATTTTACTTTCTACTTTTCCTCCAAATGGTAAAAAGGTGCCAGCGGCTCATCTTAATTTCCCTTTCCAGGGAAGATTTGATTTATTTGCCCACCACTTTAGCCACACTCCCAAGGATTTGCAGACGCTTTATCTGGGCGTAATCTTGCATAATCCGGGTACAAAACCCGTCAAAGTGGAAGTATTGCAAGCGGCAAGTCAGCTAATGCAGAATGCGCCCTATATCAAACTGCCGACTTATGTCGAAAATCCCAGCGGAGACGTATATTCCGGTCATGGCGATCGCGCAGTCAACGATGTCATGCGAGGCAAGCGACAAGCTGATTTTCCTGCCCAGCTAGTGATACCACCGGGACAAAGCCGTTTGTTGATGAATCATCCGATTCCGGTTCGGGATCTAGAAAAGCCCATCAATGGTCGGTCTACACTAATGCGGTTGCAGAGTAATGGCAAGATTTATGCAGCCAGTTTAGCGATGTATGCCAAGAAAAATGCAGATGGCAGCGAACGGAAACCAACCCAAGCAGAATGGCAGACTTTACTCGATACAGGCACTTTAGCCGGACCCAGAGATAAAGCCCCCTCTCCTCCAGGGCAAACCAGCGGGCAATTTATTTACAGTCGCGTGGCAGGAGTCTCTGAAGGTTCTGCCTGGAAAGGGCAACTGGTGGATAAACCCAATGCCCAAAATCTCACCATCCCCCAACCCGGTAACGCTATCTCCTATCCCATCAGTTCCCTCAAGTTAGGCACCCTCGGTACAAGTCAAGTGCAAACTGCAAAGATGCTGGTGCGCTATCCGGATACCGCTTACGAAGCACATGGGAACTACGGAGTTGAATACAACCTCAGCGTGCCCTTAATCAACTCCACGAAACAACCCCAAACTGTCACCCTGACGCTAGAAACGCCTTTGAAGGAAGACAAGCTAGCAAAAGGAGGATTGCGTTTCCAGCAACCCCCGCATTTTCCAATTTTCCGAGGTACGGTACGGTTGCGCTACAACGATGACCAAGGAAAACCCCTGACGCGCTACGTGCATTTGTGGCACCAAACGGGTCAGGTAATAGAACCACTGCTAACGCTAAAAATGCCACCGGCAAGTCGCCGCCAGGTGCAAGTCGATTTGATATACCCACCAGATGCGACGCCGCCGCAAGTCCTGACTGTGCGAACTTTAGAAAATACCTCAGCGAATGTAAGTGACACGTCATTAGTGGAATTGATGCGTGTCCTGTATGGAATTCGATTTGTACTTTAGTTAAAAAATTTCCTGATGTATTGGCTGCGGGGTTTGCCTCGCTTCCCTATTTCCAGGTGTAGGGATTCCAGGCGTAGGGACACGGCATTGCCGTGCCCTTACTTTAGACAGACGAGACAACTAGGTAAACATTGTTAACTTATGTAACAGCCTCTAATTTAGGCATTTGTCCAAAATCCCTGAATTAGTGCTCTCTGTCTCAAAAAATTGAAGGTCAATTCAGTGAAAAGTAAATTCATCGAAAAGCAAGTTAATTTGGATAACTGTTGTCTTTCCTACTATGAAGGAGGAATTGCCTCAAATTTAGATCCAATACTTTTTATACACGGATGGGGAGTATTAGTTGAACCTTATCAAGACAGTTTAGATATTTTATCTAAGCGTTATCAGGTAATTGCGCCTGTTTTACCAGGTTTAGGAAACTCAACCGCACCTGAAAAAATTCAAAATTCTAATGACTATGCAAAGATTATTGGTAATTTTGTAAAAAAGTTAAATTTAAAGAAAGTTCATGTAGTTGGACATTCACTAGGAGGCGCAATTGCCATAGCATTGGCAGCTTTGATACCGTCGATTGTCCGCAGCCTCATCGTCGTAGATAGTACAGGAATTCCTCTGGGTTCTATACCGGAAGTTGTATTGAAAAGGGCAATTGAAATGCCTGCACAATCTTGGCAAATGAAGCTTCAGCCTGTTAGTGCTATTTTTAAAAACTTGTTTTATAACAGCTTATTTAACCCTGAAAATACGATAAAGATGGGATTCATCGCGTTACAAGAAGATATCAGACCAATTTTGCAAAACGTTGAATCCCCTTGTTTAATTTTGTGGGGAGAGAACGATGTTCTAACTCCGGTAAAATTTGCCCAAGAGTTATCACAAGGAATTAAAGGTTCTAAATTGAAAGTAGTAGCGGAAGGATACCACGAATGGAACCTGTTTTTTCCAGATAAATTTACAACGATTACTTTTGAATTTCTTGCAGAAATTGAGGAAATGTTATTGACAAGGGCATAATTTTCTCTGGGCTTTCGCATACCCTTCGGGAAGGCTTACGCCTACGGGCGACGATTTCTGGTTCCAATCGCTGATTTAGCGACTGCGAAAGCCCCTCCTTCCTGCGTGAATTGCCTCAGTTAGAAGAATAGGGGTGCGATCGCATTCGACAGCGGAGAAAATGGTGAGTGCTAACCGTGAGACTCCGAAATCGCTTCATGCTGACTTTTTTGCCGCTTTTTCTTCTCGCGCAAACAAATCCGATCCCGACACCTGCACCCCCTGCACCACCACTTGAGGTCGTGCAACCGCAGGAAGTCCGCGCTTTACCGGGCAAACTGGATGATGTGCCAGTTTTTAATAGCAACAGCCCGGAATTAGTCCAGACAGAGGGAATTTTACTTTCAACCTTTCCCCCCAGCAAAAAAAGCACCTCGGCGGCTCATTTAAATTTTCCCTTCCAAGGGCGTTTTGATGTGTTTGCCCATCATATTGCTAAGCCACCGACGCCGGAAGACTTACGGACTCTCTACTTGGGAATCATCGTGCATAATCCTGGTAAGCAAGCCGTCACGGTGGATATCTTGCAAGCAGCCAGTTATCTCAGTCAACCAGATGCGCCATTTATACCGATGGCATCCCACATTGAGAATCCCTTGGGTACAGTGTATGCTGGCCCTGGCGATCGCGTCAGCAATGAGATTTTGCGAGAACAGCGTCAAGCCGACTTTCCCCCTCAGTTGACGATTCCGCCGGGGGAAAGCCGAATGTTGATGAATCATCCGATTCCTGTAAAGACGCTGACGCCGCCGCTGAATGGTCGCTCGACATTGATGCGGTTGCGAAGCAATGCCAAAGTCTATATGGCTAGTTTAGCGATGTATGCGCGTCAAAATCCCAATAAGAGCGAACGCGCACCGACGCTCGAAGAATGGCAGACACTTCTGAATTCTGGTAATTTAGCACAGCCGCGCGATCGCGTTCCGACCCCTCCGGAAGCAAATAAGGGGCAATTAATCTACGGTCGTGTTGCTGGTGTCGCACAAGGTTCTCAGTGGAAAGCCAGACTGGTAGAAAGACCGGGTGCAGTGAATTTGAGCATTCCCCAACCAGGAAAAGCGTTTTCCTATAGCCTCAGCACCGTTCCTCGCGGCACTCTCGGCACCGAACGAGTGCAAAGTGCCCCCATGTTGGTGCGCTACCCAGATACCGCTTATATGGCTCACGGCAACTATGGAGTGCAATACAGCCTCACCTTGCCGTTGATGAACGATACAAACGACAGCCAGACTGTAACCTTGGCAATACAGACACCAATCAAACAGGATCGCTTGCAAGGAGGACTGCGTTTTCTAGAACCACCGCCTCAGCAAGTTTTTTTCCGGGGCACCGTCCAGATCCAATACACTGATGACCGAGGCTTACCGCAAATTCGTTACGTGCATTTAGTTCAACGGCGCGGTCAGCAAGGCGAACCTTTGATAACCTTGAAGATGCTACCGGGCGATCGCCGACTGGTAAAAGTTGATTTTATTTATCCCCCAGACGCCACGCCGCCCCAAGTTTTAACGGTTAGAACCTTGGAAAAAACTTCCTGAAACGTTGTAATTTAGCCTTTTATCTGCGGGATAATCCCTGACCACGATTGACATAGGTCTGGACATTCCGCAGTGCTTGGCTCGCATAATAATCGCCCGGACGCTGCTTCAATGCCCTTTGGAAATTAATCAGCGCGGTGTGATAATCGCCTTTCTTGGAAGCCTCGTAGCCAACTCTCATGTATTTGTCATAATTTGTTGCTGCTGGGGCACTTGCTGGCGGGGGATCTTGCCCTTTTAAATAGTCTGTAATATTCCAGTAAGCGAGTGTGGCATAGCGGTCAGTTGGGCGTTCGGCAAGTGCTGACCGAAAGTAAGACAAAGCGGCTGGATAATCCTTTCTTTGTGTCGCTGCATACCCCAGTCTCATGTACTGGTCATAGGCATATTCAGCACCATAAGTCGGGGTTCCATCGGGAGCCGTTGCCGGTGTGGGAACCACAGTCTGTGTGGGTTGAGGAACAGCGACGGTTGTTGTCTGAGCTTGGGTTCGTTGGGCGGGGACAACGAAAGCGATCGCTAGGAAAGCCGGTAATATTTTTATCCAATTTGTTAGTTTCATATTGTTTCTCTTTTTTGTTTTTCCCCTCTTTTCTACAGAGGTATATATTCATAGAATGCCACCTATTTTTTCTAGCTACCTCTGCCACAAGTCAGGGAAAAACTCGAACTAGGGACACTCCTCTCGATAGAAATTTTGCATTTGTTCGCTGCATTTATAAGCAATCCACGCAAACTTTATTTAAGTCCCGTTCGCTCAAACATAGAGTTAACGGTTAGCGCAAACCACTCTATAGCAATCCATTTAAGTCATGAGATTCTACCAGTTCATATTCCCAGGCTTCTTTGTGATGTCGGGAATCTCAGCTTTACAAATTCTTGAAGACGATTATATTTACAATCAACGAGTAATTCTTCGGAATCAAACTAACTTTTTTATAAAGATTTGATGAAGATTAAGTAAAGATACGTAAAAGAAGAGTCATTTTAAAAAAGCAGTGTTTATAATGTTGGTGAAATTGCTAAAAAAGTAAAAAATAAATAGCTGCAAGCAAAAATAAGTTAACGCTTGACTAAAAGTTAAGCGTTATTCTTGCAGCCAAAAAAATTTTAAGTTTTGCAAAATTAGATAATCCTGAGCGAGAATCCTATGAATGTGGTGAGAAGCATCGGTCGGTTGCTGGTAGTTTTTCCTTTGGTAGGAGCGATTAATACCCAAGCAGCACACGGGCAATCCATTGTCCCAGCAACTGATGGCACTGGCACCAATGTTGTCCTTGAGGGCGATCGCTTCGACATCAGTGGCGGACAGCAATCTGGAGCGAATCTTTTCCACAGCTTTGAGAAATTTGGACTGAACTCAAACCAGATTGCTAACTTTCTCTCCCAACCAGAGATTCAAAATATCCTGGGTCGCGTTGTTGGTGGAGATGCCTCCATGATTAATGGACTGATTCAGGTAACAGGCGGGAATTCTAACCTCTTCTTGATGAATCCCGCAGGCATTATCTTCGGCGCAGGAGCCAGCCTCAACGTGCCTGCTTCCTTCACCGCGACAACAGCAACCGGAATTGGGATCGGCTCAAATTGGTTCAATGCAGCAGGTTCTAACAACTACGCTGCACTGACAGGAAACCCCAACGCTTTTGCTTTCACCACCAGTCAGCCAGGAGCCATTATCAACGCTGGCAACCTCAGCTTACAGCCGGGACAAAACTTCTTAACTTTACTGGGCGGAACGGTCATCAGTACCGGGCAACTCTCCGCACCAGGGGGTAACATTACGGTAGCTGCCATCCCTGGTGAAAGTGTAGTCCGCATCACTCAGCAAGGACTGCTGCTAGGTTTGGATATTCAACCCTTGGCAACGGCAGGCACTCAACCTGAAAACTGGACATTGCCGATTCCCACATTACCCCAACTGCTGACTGGTGGAAGTGGGGGCAATGCTACCGGGCTGAAAGTTAACAGTAATGGACAGGTAATATTAACTGGATCTGGCGTCCAGATAAAGGGTGAAGCGGGTACTACTATTGTGTCCGGTACTCTCGATGCGGCAAATAAAGCACCAAGTGCAGCCGGAGGCGCTGTGGAAGTGCTGGGTAACAAAGTTGCCTTAGTTGAGCAGGCTCAAATTAATGTCTCTGGAGATGGGAAGGGAGGTATTGCCTTTATTGGCGGTGATTATCAAGGTAAGGGAAAAGTACCGAACGCCACTCAAACGTATGTAGGTAAAAACGCAACGATTAAAGCTGATGCTATTAACAATGGCAATGGTGGTAGAGTTATTGTTTGGGCAGATGAGACAACTGATTTCTCCGGAAATATTAGTAACAAAGGCGGCACCAATTCCGGTAACGGCGGATTCGTTGAAGTATCTGGGAAGGAAAATCTAGCTTTTGACGGCGTTGTAGACGTAGGGGCAACTGCTGGAAAAGCGGGTGAGTTATTATTAGATCCAGCCAACGTTGTTATTAGCGATACTGGGCAAGATAATGCACAGCTAGACGACGGACAAATCCTGGCTAGCGATCCAGGCGACACATTTTTCATTTCTGCTGACAAAATTGAGAACATTCTGGCTACAGGAGATGTCTCAATTGTCGCCACAAATAACATCACCATTGACAGCGACATTGATGCCAGCAGCAATGCCAATTCCTCCGATCTTACGTTCACTTCCGGCACCATCAATTTAAACGCCTCCATCACCTTAAATGGCGGGAATATTACCTTTGAAGCTCCGGTTCTCCTTGGCAGTAGCGAAACCATTAGCACAGGCAATGGTTCAGGTGACATTGTATTTAAAAGCACTCTGAATGCAGTTAATACGCCCCAGGAGCTAACTCTGAGCGCAGGTACAGGTAACATTACTTTCGGTGCCGCAGTCGGCGCTTCTAACATTACGCTACCAGGTAGCACGTCGCTAACATTTCAGGTAAAAAAAATCGACCCGGCGGGTAATTCCTCTCCCGGCGGACTCGTCAATGTCAACGGTACGCTGTATTTCAGCGCCAATGACGGCATTTCTGGTAGAGAACTGTGGAAAAGCGATGGCAGCGCAGGCGGAACGCAATTGGTAAGCGATATTAATCCTGGCGCTGCCTCTGCCTTCGATTTCTCTTCAGACACTCTCACCAACGTCAACGGTACGCTGTTCTTCAGCGCCAATGACGGCAGCAGGGGGGTAGAACTGTGGAAGAGCGACGGTACAGCAGGCGGGACGCAGCTAGTACGCGATATCAATCCTGGTGCTGCCAGCTCATCCCCATCTAATTTGGCGCTTTTGAACAACGCGCTATTCTTCAGCGCTAATGACGGCATCAGTGGAACAGAATTGTGGCAGAGCAACGGCACAGCAGCAGGAACTCAGCTGGTAAGAGATATCAATCCTGGTTCTAACGGTTCGTCCCCGTCGCAGCTTACCGCAGTCAACAACACGCTATTTTTCGCAGCTAACGACGGCAACACTGGGAATGAGCTGTGGAAGAGCGATGGCACAGCAGGGGGAACTCAACTGGTGCGGGATATCGAGCCGGGTTCTGGAAACTCTGGTCCACTCAATTTAACCGATGTAAATGGAACACTTTTCTTTACCGCTGATGTCGGCGACTTCGGAGATCCTGTTAGCTATGGCAGAGAACTGTGGAAAAGTGACGGCACAGCAGCGGGAACTCAACTGGTGCGGGATATTAATCCTGGCGCTGTTTCTTCATGGCCGTCCTATCTTACCAATGTGAATGGCACCTTATTCTTTAGTGCTACTGACAGGTCTGCTTCTGGCAGCGGCACAGAACTGTGGAGGAGCGACGGTACAACATCTGGCACAATATTAGTCAAGGATATTAATCCTGGTGGCTTTTTCGGAGATTCAGATCCAGAAAATCTGATTAATGTCAGCGGTACGCTGTTCTTCAGCGCCTATGACGGCACTTCTGGCACAGAATTGTGGAGAAGCGACGGCACTGCAACGGGAACTCAGCTGGTAAAAGATATCAATCCTGGTGCTGGTAGTGCTTTTGGTTATACTTCTTCAGGGGATAAAGTTTTCACTGATGTAAACGGTACGCTGTTCTTTAAAGCCGATAACGGTACGTCGGGAGGAGAACTCTGGCGCAGTGACGGCACAGCGGCGGGGACGCAACTGGTACAGAATATTAATCCTGGTGCTGCTACTTCATTTGTGTCTAATATCACCAATGTCAACGGTAAGCTGTTTTTTACAGCTAATGATGGGATTAATGGGACGCAACTGTGGCAAAGCAACGGTATAGCCAGTTCAGTTATTTTAGATACCCTGAGTATTACCGCTACCAGCGCGGGAAATTTAACTGCTAAAGATGCGATCGCTGCTGATAGCATCAACATTACTAGCAGTAACATTACCCTCAAAGGCAACTTAATTACCTCCTACAACCCTGGCAATTCTGTAACTTTGAATGCAACGGGCAACATCAAAACAGAAAATATCTCTGGGGGTGATTTTGTAAATTTAAAAGCAGGCAACATTATAACGGGAGATACGTTCACCAAGAATTCTCTAATCTTGACAGCTACTAATGGCAGCATTGCATCTGGAAACATTGAAGTCATCAATACAAATTCCCAGAATGATAGCTCTGTAACTTTGTCTGCTACAGCAGGCAACATTGTAGTTGAAACTATTGGTTCAGGAGCAGGCGGTATTGATATTACAGCTGGAGGACTTTTCCGGGCTGTAGGTTCACGGTTCTTTAATGGAGGATCTTTTGAAGAATATGGTCTAATCCAAAATATTCCCGGATTAATTGACTTCCTTGAAAGCAAGGGTATTCCCAGAGATCAATTAGTCAATTCTCAAGCAAACGGTAGAGTAGATACAAGAAATCTTCCAGTCAGTATTATTGCTAGACCTAATAGCCCAGATACTGGACGCATCATTATCCGGTATGCAGGTGCAACCAAAACCCCTGATGAAATCAACGGCCCTCGCATCCTGATTAAAGGAGGAGATCAGCCTTTTGTAGCAGGGCCAATCGCTACTAGCGTGGGCGATCCATTTGTACTACCGGGTGGCCAGAATTTAAGCAATTTCGATCCAAATTCTAGTTTTTATCTGGTAAGAAATGAAAGTTACCGCCTCTTGAATATTCCCGATGAGTTCCCCAATTTTGTTAGCGGTACCCGTGGAGCTATCATTGTCGGAGCTGGGAATAATTCAAACTTAGCTACATCGGTTCAAAATAGACCCTTTATACCCACAATTCCCGAACCAAAACCAGTCACTAACCCTGTTATTGTGGCTAATCCTGTTCCTGTGACTAATCCGGGTACTGTCACTACCCCTGTTCCTGTGACTAATCCGGGTACCGTCACTACCCCTGTTACTGTTACTACTAATACTGGTGTCACTGATACGGCTACGGATAAAGCTGACAGACCAACAACAACAGATATACAGTTGATGGCACTAAGGGATGGTGTTTCTGCCTCGCGGGAATCTGATGGTAATGATATTCTTGTTGTCGATGATAGCCTCAAGAACAGCTCAAGTTTACGTCATGCTGACAAGGTGACGCGCAACAGCGATGGAACGCTAAAATTGTCAACGGCTGAAACATCTGCTGTCTGCGCTGCACAACTGCAACAGCGATCGCGAAATCTGCAACTACGAGATCCGCAACTACGAGATCCGCGTTGCTTGCAAGAACAGCCAGTCGCATTAGCATCAGCGCAAGATAGCCGTAAAGTCGCGGCAGATCAACTGTTACAGCAAGGCTTTGAACAGTATCAGCCGAATAAGGTTGAATCGGCTGTCCAGTCTTGGCAACAGGCATTAAGAATTTACCAGGAACTCAAAGACGTTCCGGGGGAAGTTGCAGCTAGAGGGGTTCTGGGTGCGGCTTCTCTGGTTCAGGAAAACTATCAGGATGCGATCGCGCTCTTAGAGCCATTCTTGACGATGGAAGCAGGAAATAGCAATCCTACAGCTAAAGCACAAGCACTTTCAAATCTGGGAATTGCTTACAAAGCCGTAGGCAACTATGCAAGCGCGATCGCATCTCATCAGCAAGCTTTGACCATTATGCAGGAAACCAAAGACCGTCAGGGAGAGGGTCAGGTTTCAGTAAATTTAGGCAACACTTACGAAGCTTTGGGTGAATATGACAAAGCAATAAAATCTTATCAACAAAGTTTAACGATTGCGCGAGAAATTAAAGATCCCTCAGCCGAAGGGAGAGCATTAGGAAATTTGGGAGCAATTAACGCTAATTTGGGCAAGTCTAAGGAAGCCGTTCAGTCTTACGAACAGAGTTTAGCGATCGCGCGACAAATTAGTGACAAGGAAGGACAAGGAAGCACCCTAGCCAATCTCGGATCTGCTTATCATGTTCAGGGCGAATTTACTAAGGCTCTCGATTATTATCAGCAGAGTTTAGCGATCGCAAAAGAAATTAGCAATCGCGAGTTACAGCACAAGGCACTCGGAAATTTAGGAATTGCTTATGGGGATTTAGGCGATTATCCCAAAGCGATTGAACATCACCAGAAAAGTTTAGAGATTGCGCGATCGCTGGGTGACAAACGAGGAGAGGGAGCGGCTCTCAATAACCTGGGACATACGCTATTTGCTTCCGGCAAACTTCCAGAAGCCGAGAAAAAACTCCGCGATGCCGTTGAGGTTATGGAATCTCTGCGACCAGGATTAAATGATATCCAAAATGTCTCAGTTTTCGATACGCAAGTTCTGACTTACAACTTATTGCAACAAATTCTGATTGCCCAGAACAAAGCAGAATTGGCTCTGGAAATTTCCGAACGGGGACGTGCCCGTGCCTTTGTAGCGTTACTACAACAACGATTATCCCCTGAAGCTTCGGCTCGATCCCAAACTAATTTAAATCCTCCGACAATCGCACAAATTAAAAAAATTGCCAAAGAACAAAATGCCACGCTAGTTGAATATTCAATTGTCCCTGAAGAAGAATTCAAAGTTCAAGGTAAACTCAGAGGTCAGGCATCAGAACTCTTTATTTGGGTCGTTCAGCCTACAGGTAAAGTAGCGTTTCGCCGAGTTGACTTGAAACCGCTGCGACAGCAAAATAATTCCTTTGAAGAATTGCTAGCGAATAGTCGCATTGTATACGGTCCCAATATTCACAAAGGAGAAACTGCTAGAGCGCAACTTCATCAAGTGTTGATTGAGCCAATTGCTGATTTTCTGCCGAAAGACGCAAATTCCCACGTAATATTTATCCCGCAAGGTGGGCTATTTTTGTTGCCTTTCCCGGCGCTAAAAGCTCCGAATGGCAAATACTTAATCGAGCAACACACAATCCTAACCGCTCCAGCCATTGAGGTGCTAGACCTCACTCAGCAACAACAGCAACGTGTAGAAGGGTTGCATAGAACATCTCTAGATAGTAAAAACGTCCTAGTGGTGGGAAATCCGACGATGCCCAAGATGCCTACTACTAAAGCTGGACAGACGCCTCAGCCACTAGCACCGTTACCGGGTGCCGAACGGGAAGCGCTGACGATTGCTAAACTCTTGAACACTCAAGCGATTGTGGGTGACAAAGCAACCAAAGTTGAGATTGTGCAACAGATGCCCCAGGCGCGGGTAATTCATCTAGCGACGCACGGCTTACTGGATGATATTCAAGAATTAGGCATTCCTGGCGCGATCGCGCTGGCTCCATCCAAGAACGATAATGGATTCCTCACTGCTGGAGAAATCTTTGACCTGAAGCTAAATGCTGAACTTGTAGTGTTGAGTGCTTGTCACACGGGACGCGGCAAAATTACCGGCGATGGCGTCATCGGTTTGTCGCGATCGCTCATTTCATCGGGAGTACCCAGCGCGATCGTGTCCCTGTGGGCGGTTCCTGACGAGCCGACAACCCTTCTCATGACAGAGTTTTACCGAACTGTGCAAAAAAACCCGAATAAAGCCCAGGCATTGCGAAGCGCAATGCTAGTCACGATGAAACAACATCCAGAGCCACTCAACTGGGCAGCTTTTACCCTCATTGGAGAAGCACAGTAATCACTCCCCCTTTTTACTTGCGTTAGGGATGCGCGATCGCGGCGCTCTCTTCGCAGGGATTTAGGAGATATCTGCGTAAGCCCTGACAATATTACCGACTGACCGATCGTAAGGGCAAGGCGAAACTTTGCATTACCTTTACGTAACTTGTGCTGTCTTCATCAACTTCATACGAAAAATTACTGAGCTGAGGACTAATCTTTGTAAAGAACCAATTAGTCTACCTCAGCCACAACTATGGGTGTTTCTAGACTTATCAAGTTTTGGCAATCGACCATACTTCTTCCTGAATTGATTTTTTCCTCAGTAATTAAGCGGCAAAAGTCTTGCTGTGAATTTACTGAAGTCCAAAAAAACCTAAAAGCCAGCTCCCGAATTGTGATTCAGCCACAAGGGGTTCTAAATCGCTGTAATGGCGCTTTCTTACAGCAATGGATTGTGAACAACGTCGTACTGGATGCTCCGGCTTTATGCGTGCTAGATATGACCCATATCAACGGGGTGGATAGTTCGGGGCTATTTTCTTTAGTGGCAGGACTCAAAGCCGCCCGGAAACAGCAGTGCCATATTGTAATTTGTAACTTGCAATCTCCAGTCAAAACACTTTTTGAAGTGGCTCAGCTTGAGGAAATGTTTGATATTGAGGAAAGTTATGAAGCTGCCCTTGCCAAACTGGCTTGACGACTACTTTATCAAGAGTGCCAACAGCCGAACGATTGCAGGCTATAAGGGCACTCTAGCCTGAACTGCGCGGCTAGAAATTTTATCTAAATTCAGCGTTAGGAAGTCAATGCTCGGCTTTCAGCCCTCCGGAAATCAAGCGACACTGATAGGATCGAGATGGATGAATATCGTCTTATCAATCTCGCCATGACTTTGGGCAATCTACGCGACCTTTATCAACAGGTCATTTTAGAACACTACAAGAAGCCACGGCACAAGGGTCAAACCAATCCCGTGCATCGGTCTCAGAGGGGGCACAATCCTTCTTGTGGCGATACCATTGAGCTGACATTGCAGATGAATGCAGCAGGCGACGTCATAGAAGATGTGAAATTTGAAGGAGAAGGCTGCGCGATCGCAATGGCTTCTGCTGACTTGATGGCGGATGCTTTGCGGGGAAAGAAAGTAGATGTAGCCTTGGAAATGGTGGAACGCTTCCAAAACATGATGAAAGGGGAAGCCGAGTTCCCCAAAGAGCAACGCAAGCTCAATGTGATGCAAGGCGTTTCTCAATTTCCAGTTCGGATCAAATGTGCTAACCTCACCTGGCATACTTTAAAAGCTGCCTTAGAATCACCCAATGGCAATCAGCCAAATGGGTTCGTCAGTAATGAAAAGGAAGACGCTTAAGTTGCCATGTTAACGACTACTTTTTTTCTAGAACTAGCCAAATGGTCGGCGGCTCTTACCATCGCCAGTGCAGTTGTAACCGTGCTGGGGTTTATTTTCCAATGGGGTATTCGGTTTAGGCTGGTGGGTAGCACTGGATTTATGGGTGTGCTAACAGCCGGTTTATTTTCTTTGAGTTTGGTACCGCTTACCCATACAGCAGTTCCAGGTTCGGTTCGCTATAAGTTGGTTTATGACACCGGCGGGGCGCAAACGGTGATTTCCGTACCGCCGACGATTTCCAACGCCCAATTAGATGCAACGATGCGTCAAGCTGCTAGCGATTTGTACTCTTATGGTCGTTTAGGTCGGGCAAAAGACAATTTACTGACCATTCGGGTACGTACCGTTATTCATCCCTCCCCTGGCGCTTCTAAACCGCTTTACTTGGGTGAGGTGAAGCGATCGCTAGCCATCCGGGATGATGAACAGCTTAACATCCAAGTCTTTCCAGAAAACCTGGCACAATTGCCAAAGTCTACCGCGTAATTACGGATCTTTCTCTATTTTCTCTAGATTGGGTCTTTCAGAGTCAAAGCGAGGCGGAGCCTAGAAACGAGTGCCTAGAAACGAGTGTTAAATAGGCTGCTGCCTCCCTCAATTACTAAAGTAAAGTTATTAGAGAAATTTGTTATAAATTCTTTCATAAGCAGTATTGAGCAATTCCCTTCTTTAAACTAAAATGGTTGATTCTATGCCCAATCAATCCTTACCAGAGTTGTCTACTCAAACCGCTCCTTCGTTATTTTCGCTGATGGTGGCTCCCGGTCGGGTGCTGCGCGGTCAGAGGGCGCTGGAACAAGCGGGAGACGCGATCGCGACTTTTGGGCGGCGTCCCTTGGTTGTAGGGGGCGATCGCACGCTGTCCGTCACGCTACCGCGATTGCAGCTTGCCCTAAAACAGCAAAAGACAGACGTTGCCCAGGCATCTTACAGCCCAGATTGCAGTACGCGATCGCTTGAATCTCTGCGGAAAGCTGTCACCGACCATCAAGCCGACGTAATTATTGGCATCGGCGGTGGCAAAGCATTAGACACCGCAAAACTACTGGCTCATCAATGCCAGTTGCCAGTCGTCACAATTCCCACCTCAGGGGCGACCTGCGCTGCTTGGACAGCCCTTTCTAACGTCTATTCCGACGAAGGGGCATTTCTCTATGATGTCAGCCTCGATCGGTGCCCGGATTTGCTAGTGCTGGATTACGAGTTAATCCAGACTGCACCGCAACGCACCTTAATTGCTGGGATTGGCGACGCCTTGGCGAAGTGGTACGAAGCTTCTGTCAGCAGCGGTCACTCCGACCAAACTTTGATGATCGCCGCCGTGCAACAAGCGCGAGTGCTACGGGATATTCTCTTCCAAAAAGCCGCAGCAGCGCTGAAAGAACCGGGCAGTGAAGTTTGGCGAGAAGTCGTAGATGCCTCAGTTTTACTTGCCGGGGTCATTGGTGGTTTAGGTGGTGCCCAGTGCCGTACCGTCGCCGCCCACGCCGTCCATAATGGTTTGACCCATATCCCCGCCGCCCACGGTGCCATACATGGTGAGAAAGTCGCCTATGGCATTCTCGTCCAGTTGCGGTTAGAAGAAATGCTGCAAAGCAACCAACTTGCAGCAACCGCAAGGCAACAGTTATTGAAGTTTTACGCCGAAATTGGACTGCCTCAAACTTTGGATGATTTGGGTTTGGGAAATATTACACTGGGAGAATTTCGACAAGCCGCTGAAATTGCCTGTGCCCCTAACTCGGATATCCACCGGCTACCCTTCCGAGTGGTGCCCGAACAGCTGATGGCGGCAATGGTGTCCACAACCGCACCCGTTGAGGTAGGGCGTCCAAATCTGGGGCTGACCTCAGCGGCGAATCATAACGATGTTTGAATTTCAAAAATTGCAGGTTTAAACGCATTGAAGGTTGAAGCAACTCAAAAGTTGAAAGTTTTAATCAACCTGCCAATCTCCAACCTGCAATCCTGCCTGCCAACCTGCCAACTTTCCTGCCTTAACCAATGACGTTAGATTGGATTAGCCCAGCGGAACGCCTGCAATCACTGCCCCCTTATGTATTTGCCCGTCTGGATGAACTCAAAGCCAGGGCACGCGAACAAGGGCTGGATTTAATTGACTTGGGAATGGGGAATCCAGATGGCCCAGCGCCTCAGCCAGTGATAGACGCTGCGATCGCAGCGTTGCAAAATCCGACAAATCACGGCTATCCCCCCTTTGAAGGGACTCTCAGCTTCCGCCGCGCCATCACTAATTGGTACGGGCGTCGCTATAATGTTGACCTCGATCCAGATAGCGAAGCCTTGCCGCTACTCGGTTCCAAGGAAGGGCTGACTCACCTCGCCTTTGCCTATATCAACCCAGGCGATGTGATTCTGGTACCCAGTCCCTCTTATCCCCCACATTTTCGCGGGCCAGCGATCGCTGGGGGCAAAATTTACCCGCTGATTCTCAAACCCGAAAATGACTGGTTGATCGATCTCGGTGACATTCCCGATGATGTAGCCCAACAAGCAAAGATTCTCTATTTCAACTATCCCAGCAATCCTACTGGCGCAACCGC
The DNA here is from genome assembly GCF_039962015.1 of Trichocoleus sp. AS-A1. NCBI lineage: Bacteria > Bacillati > Cyanobacteriota > Cyanophyceae > Leptolyngbyales > Trichocoleusaceae > Trichocoleus > Trichocoleus sp. AS-A1. The sequence goes on from NZ_JAMPKG010000021.1 coordinate 102,744, forward strand.
ACCCCGCGAGTTCTTCAAAGATATCGTTGCTTTTGCCAAGAAGCACGAAATCTTACTCGTACATGATTTGTGCTACGCAGAATTAGCTTTTGATGGTTATCAACCAACCAGCTTGTTAGAAATTCCAGGGGCGAAGGAAATCGGCGTCGAGTTTCATACCCTGTCTAAAACTTACAACATGGCAGGCTGGCGCGTCGGCTTTGTCGTAGGCAACCAACACATCATTCAAGGGTTGCGGACACTCAAAACCAATCTGGATTATGGCATCTTTGCCGCCTTGCAATCTGCCGCCGAAACCGCCTTACAGCTTCCAGATGTTTATGTCAATCAGGTCTGCGATCGCTATCGCCGTCGCCGCGATTTTCTGATCGAGGGATTTGCTGAGTTGGGTTGGACGGTTCCCAAACCAAAAGCCACCATGTACCTGTGGGTTCCGTGTCCGGTAGGAATGACCTCAACAGATTTTGCCCTCTCTGTCTTGCAGCAGACGGGCGTGGTCGTGACTCCCGGAAATGCCTTTGGAGCTGCTGGTGAGGGATATGTGCGGGTGAGTTTGATTGCTGAATGCGATCGCTTAGCTGAAGCTTTGCGGCGTTTCAAAGAAGCCAATATCCGCTATTCATCCGAAAATGAGGGCGCGTTTATCAAGCAGGGATAAAACATCGAAGCTTGAATTTTTGGGTTTAATCTCCAATTTGGAAACTCGGCTATTTCAAAAATAACTAGCGTTATCCTTTAGATGAATTTGCTTGTATAAGTGCAAACTTTAATTAGGGATAAAATTTGTCTGATTTTCTACCGTTCCCAACCCCTCCCTGCCATTTTCTGAGGCTCCGGCACCCCTCCCTGCCTGCGGGGAGGGGTGCAATGTGTTAAAGGGAATTACAAATCATCTACCGTATCGTATCCAGTAGATGATTTTTGTTTGCGCCGCCCTTATTTCAAAGTAAAAGCTTTAGTTTCTGTTACCCTACCACCACCCACCTTGTCATAAATCGTTAGCTGAATTTGGTAAGTTCCCGGTTGAATTTTAGGAGTTGTATTAACAGTGCCATTGGGAGAGGCTGCTACATCATCTTTTAAAGCTGTATGTCCTTTTTCTCCAATTAAGCTCTTTTTCACCAAAATAACTTCGCCCTTGGCATTTTTAACTTCCATATCCATATCTAGCCAGTTTTTCCCATCCTGACCTTTCTTAAATTTGCCAACATTGAGCAAGACTAGCTGAACATCTTCTCCCCTTTTATAAACTCCATCATTAACCGGCACAACTTTTTTATCGGGAGTTTTTCTGACCAAAAAAGATTTTTCAAACTTCAGTTGAGAAGAAGTCGGTTTAGAGGTAGTTGCAGTCTGGGATGTAGGAGATTTTGGGGAAGGAGAAGCCTGAGAAGTAGTAGAGTTTTCGCCTCCACCACAACCACTGACCAGCGCCATTGAAAACACTACAAGACCTGTTAACAATAGGTTATTGAATGTTTTTTTCATTATGTTCTACCTCCTTTTATTTTTTTACCTGGTTAATTGATCAACCATGGAGTTGAGACAATTAGCAAGGTTGAGCTAGCTACAACCATAAATTATCATAATTTATTCAAATTTATCTTTTGGGCGCAGTTGCTTTAGTCAACTGGCGACGCGAACAATTTGCTTTCAGACGCCACGATGGAAATTCTTTATTGAATGCACTCTGGTGTAACCCTACCTTGTGAACCCAGAGGGAGAGGGGCTAGGGGTGAGGTTCTATCTGAGGGTATTTATCTATATATCGTTCGCTGCACTTGAAACGGTTCATTTTACTGCAAATTAAGCTAAACGTAGACCTATAGGCAAAAGGCGGTCTGTGCAAGTCACAGACCGCCTTCTATTGTCAATCAATCTAAACGATTGCTACTTAAAAGCGTTTAATTGCCGCCAGACTGAACCGCAGCGCGGGTTACGGGATTTGAATTGTCTTCGTTTATCATTTCAGGAGTCCGCTCCCAGTTGCCATCTTCACCTTGACGGTATTCGCTGTTGATGGTGTTCCACGCAACCTTGCGGGCAGCTTCTTCGTCCATCCCGTCTTCATGAGCACTCTTAAATGCAGCCTGGAAAATCTGCTGAGCAGCCTCAGGCAGTTCTTGGACTTCTGAAGGTAAGTTATTAACTTGTTGATCTGGTTGTTCGGTCATAAACTACTCCTATTATTTTTGCTTGAGATCAATATTAGAAAGCCAGAGGTACAAATTCCTCGTCCTAGGATGTAGTTATGGCTCCTCGATATACCTATCTGAGGCATTATCTTATGTAAAGTCATTCTGTATCTTGTTACACAACTTCTCCCTACAAATCATCTACTGGCGAATACAGTGGTTCAGATCCCCGGCTTCTTTCTCGAAGTTGGGGATCTCTCCTTCACGAATCATGTAGGATTGCTACGCCTAAATAATTCGCGAACTCCTGTAGAGACGCGATTAATCGCGTCTCTACAGGCACTTCAATTCTCGAATCCCACCTGAAAATGGGGATCTGGGGGATTACACGTGAGATCCGACAAAAGTGAACTGGTATCGTTTACCGATTAAGGGAAACCACAAGTTCCAGCCGATACAGTGGTTCCAGACCAATTGTTAAGATCGCTGACAGAGATATTATTTGTAGACAGCGTTCCCGTTTCTATCTGGATCGCTCCTCCAAAACTGTCATTTAAGAAAAAGTTTCCAATCGTATTATTGCGGGGTTGGAGACAAATTGTATCGCCAGAACCGCTGGTTATTGCTTCGAAATCGCCGATTGCGCTGCCTGTTATGGTGTTAAGCCGGACTCCGGCAAAGATTTTAGCAGTATCGTAGCTGTTGAGGGAAAGCCCGGTAAAAGCATTATCTATAATTTGATTTGATTCACTGAGGAATTGAAGTTGGGCGTTTCCATTGATGCTGGTAAAAATTCCGTAAAATCCATTTTTAGAAATTTGCTGATTGTTAGAAATATTGACTGTTCCTATCGCTGCATCGGAAAGTGCGATATTCACTCCATTATCTTGATTTTCAGCAATGGTGCTATTGGTAATGTTGAAGGTTCCAGAGGTGTTATTTGAGAGAAGTATCCCAATCCCATAAAACCCGTTTTTAGAAATTTGAGTATTAGTGATATTAAACGTTCCAGTCGCGCTATCGTTTAGCTTGATAGAAATTCCATCAAATTGATTGCCTGAGATTGTGCTGTTGGCAATCTCAAATGTCCCCAAAGTATTGGATTCAAGTTCAATATTAATGCCACTAAATTGATTTGCGGTTATTTGGTTATTAGTCAGAGTAAAGGTTCCGGAAGCACTCTCGAACAGTTTTACCTCGACTCCGTCGGCGATGCTCCCGAAGCTGTTACTGCCAGTAATCGTATTCTCTGAGATATTAAAGGTTCCAGTTGCAGTATTGCGAAGTTCAAGATTGATGCCGTCCCCTTCGTTAGCTAAAGCACCATTGTTGGCGATCGTGTTTTTGACAAGAATTAGGTTAACTTGCCCCTGATTATTGCTGAGGGAAAAGCCTTCCAAAGCAGAATTTGCGATCGCGTTGTCTTGAATTAGTATCTGCCCAGTCACGTTCTCAAGTAAGATGCCCTCACTGGCAGAATTCGCGATCGCATTGTCTCGAATAATTGCATTGCTGATGTTGCTTCCAGCGATGCCAGAACCAGTGGTTGCGCTAATGGCGAAACCCGAAAGCGTTGTCATATTCCCCATCGTGACTGTTCCTGTCACGTCTGGCAGTACCCCTGCATTAGATAAGGGTAATTGTAGATTGCCGAGTTCCACGGTATCTATACGCTGCACAGGGCCAGTTGAAAGCACCTGCACTTGGTCGGGAATCTTGAAAGCAGGAACCCCAAGATTTGTCCCTGGTTGCACGTAGACAATATCATTGGATTGAGCCACAGCCAAAGCTTCCGCAACCGTTGCAGTCGGATTCTCGAACGTGCCGTTCCCGGTTCCAATTCCCAAATTGACGTGCCGAAATCTCCACGGTTGACCCGTCGCGGGATTCGTAACAAATACCGTATCCTGCACGCTGAAAGACTCAGATTCGGATTGTTCATCGACTACGATATTCGCGTTTCGGGTCACAGATTCCCCCAGACGCGCCAGAACTCGATCTTCTTTTCTTATCTCTCTGGGACGAGTGCCGGGAAAATTCGCCCCGACATTCAGCACCAAATTCGTACCAAAAGTGGCATCATTTGAGAGCAAGAGTCCCAGCCTAAAAGTGTCAGTAGGACGCGCTTCCAACCGAGTGCGCCAGCCTAAAATCTCCGAACTGCCTGGGGCATCATAATAATACAGTCCGGCATAACCTCGGAGGTCGCCGGTTTGACCTAGCTGGGCGATTTTCACGCCAGCTTCAACATCAAATCCTGCCATCGCTGCTTCAAAATTGCGATCGCGTTGAAGTTGTTGATTTCTAGTTTGACCCAAGAAATTACCCTGAAAGAAAGGGTCTGAAAACGATAAACCTGTAGAAAAAACCCTCTCTTGGGTCAGTTGGCGGGTATCTCCAACCGGAATGTAAGCATTCGCGCGAACATCCCAGTTTTCTCCTAAACTTTCAAATCCAGCACCCACTTGATTAAAGTTGCTATTACCCGTGTCGCGGGTATCGAAGGCGACATAGCCGCCCAAAATTCGGTTATCTTTAGCACTATAAAAGCGATGTCCTAAAACAATATTGCTGCTTGTATGAGAGTCTTCTGTTGATAACAGCAGCCGACCTTCTAAGAAAGTGAGGTTGCTAGAATTTTGCCATAAAGGAACAAAGCCTTCAATGCTACCAAAAGAACTTTCGTACCCCACGCCTGGGCCAGTGGTAAACTCAGCACCAATACGAGGCAAAAATCGCTGGAAACGGACTCGTTCTGATTGTGTCGTCTGTTTGGTGTCAGCGCTTATCTCTGTTATAGGAGATGCGTTTTCTGGAATTATTGCTTCTTGGAGTAATCCTGCTTCGTGCAAAGTGCGGGGAGGTGTTTTTACTTCTGCTAAAGGTTGAGGAACTTCGACCTCCAATGTTTCTGGAGAAGGTATGATTTTGGGGCTAGATTCTGGTGTGGGGAGTGCAGTTTCCACATTAGATATTTGGGCAAGAAAACGCCCTTCTTTTAGCGTGTAAAAAGACGGTTTGGCTAAAGATTTCTGGTCCTCAAAGCTTAAGGCTGGGGGTTCCAACGCGCCTGGTGGGTGTTCTGCTACATCAAGGGTATTGGCAAGAGATACTCCTAGAGTCTTATTATTTAATTCAGAAATGCCATCAGGTAGCTGGAGGATTGTAACGCCTGTAAAGTCTGTTGTCTCGGTTGATGGATTGGTTTTGGGTTCAATTGTTTGGGCGGCGGCAGTTGAGGTTAACGTTCCTAACAGCAGTAAAAATGTGTAGAGGTACAGCGTTGATATTTTTAAAAGCATTTTTCTCCCCACTAAATTCTGTCTTGGCTTCAGGCTCGTATCCACAGCAACCCATTGTCAAGAGTTGCCAAATCCGCAGCTTTAAATATTAATTAAAGCTGCTTTATCTTACTAGATACTTACAAAAGTAGAAGCTGCATTACTCATAAACGTAGCAGCATTCACCCCAGCCAATATTGCCAAAGTCTGGTTGTTGGAATTGTCAATAATACTGGTATTGCTTCCTTGCTGAATAATCGACAACTGGTTCAATTTCAAACCCCCGCCTAACCCTATGTAGTCTTGACCAATCTGGAAGTCGCGGATAGTGTCAGTACCTTCCCCTTTGGAAACGGCGAAGATATCGCGCCCTAGACCTCCGGTGAGGATGTCATTCCCCAAGCCTCCGTAGAGTCGGTCATCGCCTCCATCTCCCCAGATTTGGTCATCTCCAGACTCACCGTACAGATAATCATTGCCACCACAACCGTTGATGCGATCGTTGCCTGTGCCACCGTAAATCAGGTCATCCATCCCCATCGAACCCCCAGTCAAGAGATTATTGTTGAGGTCGCCAATCAGGGTATCGTTGCCATCGCTGCCATAGATGTGGTCTCTTCCGAGTCCCCCAATAATTGTGTCATGACCGCCGAAGCCAAGGATGCGTTCGTTTAAAGAGGTTGCCACCAAGGAGTCGGAAATTGATGTGCCGTTGAGAATCGGCATCAATGCAGTGTCGTCATCAATGTTGACAACAGCAACATCATTTGGTTTCAGCCCGTTGTATTTGAGGTCGGCACTGACGGCTGGGGCAGTGATAATTTTGTAGGCGATGTTGCCATCCACATCTGGGTCATTGACACCCTTAACAGTGACACTCTGAGCAACATTCCAGTTATTGGGGGTGAACGTGAGGCTAGAGGTGAAGACAATGCCCTCGGTGGTGTCGGAACTTCCTAAACCAAGGGTGACGTTAGCTGTAGGTTGACTATTGAGTTTGACGGTGAAGTTGGCAGTGCCTCCGGCTTCGGTAGTGTTGCCGCTAATCGGGGTGATGGTGAATCCGGCGGCGTCGTTGTCGATGTTGGTAACAGCGACATCACCTGGATTGAG
>NZ_JAMPKG010000022.1:0-104708 GCF_039962015.1 Trichocoleus sp. AS-A1
TGTGCATTTAAGCGGATCATGTGGGCGCGGTCGCGCGTCCGTTGCGGCACGGTTTGAGCAACTCGCAACTCGCTTAACATTGAGTCCTCTGCTTCGCTTAAGATAATCCGAATAGGAGCAGGCATAAATAATGGAAAACTTCGTTTAGGGGCTTTATGCCATCTTATATTTAATTAGTCCCAGCTACTTACATCCCAAGATTGTTCTAACTGCGGTGAGAAAGTTAAGAAGTCGCTATCAGTCAGGACTCATGTATGTGGCTGTGGAACTGTATTAGACCGCAACCACAACGCCGCACTAAACATTTTGGCTAAAGCTTTAAGGCAAACAGGTATTGATTTAAATACGGCGTGCCCCGCCGGAATTAACGCTTTCGGACAGACCGATCTCTACTCGCGGGTGGTGACATCAACGAGCAAATCGACTGGTTGAAGAAAGAATCTCGCGCGTTTACGCCGAGCAGTGTCAAATTGTGTCTTGAGAATGGAACGAAAAACCCGGAATTGGACGATAGTCAGAGCAGTTAATCGCCTCTTCAGTCTGGGCAATACTGGGTTGCACGGTACACTTGAGCCGGTAATCGCCGGTAAAATATCGGCAATTGGTACAGGGTACGCTGTGCATTTGCTTCGCTTTGGTAAAACTCGCGGAGATCGTACTAAATAAACTCCAGCCAATCAAAAGGAGCAACATCCACGCACACAAAAAGCATAGAGGTACTAAAACTGGCTGGATTGCATGGACCAGAACGTATAAAAGTTGAAACACAGGCTATTTTTTGAGGAGGAGTGAACAGAGCTACTTAAACAAAATTACTTCACTTCCTCAGAGTTCGCCTCATAATTAGGGCTTAGTTGTAAATTTTTGTAAAGCTTAGTTTGCCTTGTAGAAGTGGCACTACTTTGTGCCTAGATAATTTGTGCCTACATAAATTGATAGATAGACAGTTGCAGAGCAGAAAGTTAGAATACAACTTCCTACCCAGAAAGTAATTATCTTGATTAAGGGGTCTTACGCTCTTTTGTGGTGTAAGGGGTTGTGCATTTACTGCGACGGACCAGAAAGATCGCTGGCAACCGGAACGGCAAGCGAAACAAGGCTGGAAAGCAAAACGTTCTGCCGCCGGGAAAGGCGAAGGCGAAGCACTTCTACGCAGAATCTACGCAGAATTGAAAAACTGCTCTAGGTTTTTGCGCGATCGCTTCGCTTATATAGCTGCTGCCACGCTGTTACGGTATGCACCCATGCTTATCCCTTCATCTAGCAACGACAGCACCACCTTCCCCCTAGAACTCGCCCTCTGTAGGTCAAAGCTTGAGAGCGAGCCTTCCGCGCGCTATGTGGCTGGGGAAAACGCTCTGATATCCTACGGCCTTTCAACCAAGAAAAGCTATGACTTAGGCACTCAAGGCGCATCGCTCATGCCTTTGCGAGAGCGAGACGTGACAGCACTGGCAGTGCTATTTGAACGAGATGACAGTGAGGAAATCGAAGCAGATATTAACCACAACCTCATCTGGTTGTGGCCTGAACCTTGTTGGGATGACGAAGATCCCTTCGATTTTTTGGGCGATTATCTTCACAAATAGCGATTAGTTACGAGTGATTAGCCCTTAGCCATGAATATGTTGCCAAAGACTAATGACTCATGACCCATGACGGCTAAAAGGGGATGTCGTCGATATCTCCTTGAGGCGGTGGGGTAGAACGGCTGCCCGTTCGTGTGGGAACGCGACTGGGCGGTGTTTCCTCTGTTGGGAAGTCTCCAGACATTCCCCCATCGCTGTCATCAGCGGGTGCGGAGCTAGGACGACGCGACCCCATTGGAACGACATTGCTGGGAGGAGCCGATTCGGCTACCGAAGTGTCAAAATCTGTATCGATTGCCACTTTGTGAATCCGGGAAACCGTCAACTCGGCGCGTTTTTCTTTAAAACCTTCTTGCCGGTCAATGGTGTTCATCGTCAGGCGACCTTCAAGGATGACGCGATCGCCCTTCTTGAAACTTCCCTGAATTTCTTGCGCTAAATTGCCCCAGCCGACGACCTTCACCGTTGCCGGGGGGTCTTCCGCCCGCAGTCCAGGAAACTGTACCATCATCTCCGTAACCGCCGTTTGGGTATCCGGCGTGTAACGAAGTTGCGGTTCCCTGATAATCTCCGCCATTAAAATGCAGCTGTTCATAACTCCAAGATCCTCGCGCTGAACCGAGCGGCCTCATTCATAATAGAACAAATGTACCAAAGAAGACCCAAAAGTGGGTATGGTAACGGGTAATTGGTTATTCGCAATTCGTCATTCGTCATCAGCGAATAACCAAGGATGAAGGAGCGATCGCTCTTCACCGATTACCGATTACCTAACACCCTACACCAATTGCAATTTAACTTCCTCCACACCTTCCTCTTGGTCAACAAACGATTGAACCCGACCGCGATACTCCCGTAAGGTTTCATCAACCCAATCCCGGTCATTACTATTGGCGAAGATATGTACCAGCGGCTCACCCGCATCCGGCAACACTAGCACCCAGCTATCATCCTGGTAGTTGCAAATCTTCACTCCATCCACTAATTCCAGATGTTCGGCTGGGTGGGTTTCTACTAAATGGCGCATCAAGGCTCCTTTTGCCGTCCAGGGGCAGCGCACCGTGTAACTCTTGTGGTAAACCCGGGGGAGATCGGCGCGGATCGCCGCCAGATTTCGCTCTTGCATCGTCAGCATCTCCATCATCTTGGCAATGCAGAACATGGCATCAAACCCTGGATGCAGCTGTGGAAAAATAAAGCCCATTTCCCCACTGCCACCCAGTACTACATTCGGATTCGCTTGAGACGCTTCCATCAACGCCGTGGGATTTGCCTTCGTGCGAATCACCTTAGCATCGTGGCGACGGGCAATCTGTTCTACCGCACTGCTGCTATGCACCGGCACCACCACCGTTCCTCTGGGATGAGCGGTCAGAATCATGTTAACCATCAGCGCCGTCAACATTTCACCGCGAATCGGCGTACCCGATTCATCCACCAAAATTAACTGTTCTCCGTTGGCTGATACCTGGACGCCAAAATTTGCTTTTAGCGCTTCTACCACATGACCCAGCTGATTGAGCAACGCTTCTCGTTCTGCCGCAGCCAGTCCGGTTTGATTCAAGCTAGCATTCAGTACCACAGCATCGCAGCCAAATTTTGCCAACAGTTGCGGCAGGATGGCTCCTGAAACTGCATAAACGTAGTCAATGACTACCTTCGAGCCTGAATTACGAATTGCCCCCGTATTTAGATGGTTCTCAAACGCCGTGCTGTAAACATCTAGCACCTGGCTGGGGTAGGCGACATTTCCAGTTTCTTGAATCTGGACTCGCCGCAAGTCTTCCTTAAAATAAGCTCCCTCAATTTTTTTCTCTTGGGATTTCGAGATATTGATGCCCTTACGATCGAAAAATTCGATCAAAATGTGGTCGGGTCGATCTGGATGCACCCGCACATGGATACCCCCCGCCACCGAGTATGTGGGAATAACCGTGCGGGAAATTGGGATTGCAGTTGCTTCCAGGTTTTGGACGTGGATACCCACCGACATCAAACCCGCAATCAAAGCGCGACTGACCATGCGGGAAATATTCCGTTGGTCGCGGGAGATGGTGATCTGGGAACCGGGCTTTAATGTGGAACCGTAAGCTGCACCCAGTTTGACAGCAAATTCTGGAGTGATGTCGATATTCGCTAACCCACTCACACCGCGTTGCCCAAACAAATTGCGATGAGCCGTGTGACCCCAAATCAAGTTAATGTTTAATGTCGCGCCCGATTCAATTTGTTTGCTAGGCCAAACACGCACCTGGGGCGAAACTTGCGCTTCTTCCCCAACGGTAGAGAGCGAACCCACGACGGCTCCTTCCAAAACGTGCGATCGCCTATCGACTCTAGTACCACGACCAATTACGCAAGCCCGCAGATGCGCTTCCTCGCCAATAATCGCTCCATTCCAGACAATTGGACGCTTCAAGTTTGCGTCAGCTCCAATCGTCACATTGTCACCAATTGAGGTTCCTGGTTCGATATGCACTCGTGCCCCAATCCGGCAGTTATTCCCGATCAGTGCAGGCGCTTCAATTTTGGCTGATGGGTCGATATGAGTGTTCTGACCTATCCAAAGTCCGGGAGACACTTGCTCGTAAGCAAAGTCTAATTTAACTTTTTGATGTAAGCCATCATATTGAGACTCTCGGTAAGCATCTAAATGACCTACATCGCACCAATATCCTTGGGCAACGTAGCCGTACATCGGCTCGTCTTGTTCCAATAGCAATGGGAATAAGTCTTTCGAGAAGTCAGATTCTTGATTGCTGGGGAGGTATTGCAGGACTTCTGGTTCCAGAATGTAGGTGCCGGTGTTGACAGTATCGGAGAAAATTTCGCTAGAAGAAGGCTTTTCTAAAAACCGACGAATTCTCTGTTTTTCATCTGTAATTACTACGCCAAATTCAATCGGGTTAGGAACTTGGGTTAAAATCAGGGTTGCTTTTGACTTCTGTTTTTTGTGAAATTCAATTGCTTGGGTTAAATCAAAATCAGTAATGCTGTCGCCGCTAATGACTAAAAAGGTTTCATCTAGTAACTCAGCAATGTTCTTGACGCAACCAGCCGTACCTAAAGGCTGGTCTTCTTCAATCGCATAGGTGATCTGCACTCCAAAGTCGCTGCCGTCCTGGAAGTAGTCTCGCATGACATCAGGGAGATAGTGCAGAGTGGCAATAACCTCTGTAATCTGATGCCGCTTGAGCAGATTGATAATGTGTTCTGCAATCGGTCGATTCAGAATCGGCACCATCGGTTTGGGAAGATCGCACGTCAGCGGTCTCAGCCGCGTTCCCGAACCGCCAGCCATCAGCACTGCTCGCATAAGTCCTCCTGATTCTTTGTTATGGTACGGGCGTGACCTTGATGATTTAAGTTGACCTAAGTCTTGTCTTTTAGTCTCCTATACCCTTGAAATTTAAGGTATCCCTCATAAGATTAGAGTGCAGCCTTGACTCTGGGCAAATCCTTTGAGGCTTTCATTTTAAAGCAGATGTTAAATTTAGCGGCGACTCCCTAATTATCTCGTTGATTGCTGGTATCTGCTGGCTCCTCGCTCCAGAAAATTGCTTTTGTTACATCTTGAGGGTGCAGCTACAACTCAACCTCGGATAGGTTAGAACTGAATCAATGCTACTTTGCCGTGTAGCCGGAATCAATTGCGTAGTCTAGCTTACACTTGAGAGATGAAGCAGAATGTTCTAATCTTCTGGAACTGCCCAAGGTGGATGTCTCAAACAGTGTTGGAAAGATTAACAGTTGCTGGTGGCGACAAAAATGCAGTCAGTTTTAATGGGTTAATGAGGATTGTTTGAATGGGTACGTTATTAGGCTTATTATTTCTTGGGGCTTATGGATACGGCGGATGGAGATTCTGGAAAGGGTTCCGCCGAACGAATTTCAGCCAAGGTCGGCTTGTTCTGGCTCTCTTATGGCCTGCTTTGATAATTGGCAATAAATCCTATCGTCAGAACTTTAGAAAAGCACTCAAGGGATAGAAGAAGGATAAAGGGTGAGGAATGAATCAGAAACAATGAATTCTTCATCCTTTGAGCAACGCCTGTGGCTAATTGGGGGCACTCAGGAGAGTGCTGAGTTAGCAAAAGCGATCGCTCGTTTTCATCTACCCTGCATTGTTACTGTCACTACAGAAGCCGCTAGAACGCTGTATCCATCAATACCCTCCTTGCAAATTTGGGTGGGCTATCTGGATGCAGCGCAGTTGGATTGGTTTTTAAAAGAGCAGGGAATTGTGGCGATTTTGGATGCGTCTCATCCCTATGCGGCGGAGATTTCCAAGATAGCGATCGCAACTGCACAAAAGCAACAAATTCCCTATCTCCGCTACGAGCGTCCGGTTATTGATGCAAGCTTACAGAAGCAGTGGGTAATAGAGCTAGATAGTTTCGACACGCTTTTATCTGGAGACTACCTACAAGGGCAACGGGTGCTACTGACAATTGGTTATCGCAGCTTGTCCCGGTTCCGTCCTTGGCAAGAAAAGTCTACTTTATTTGCCCGAATTCTTCCTTCCGTAACAGCGCTGGAAGCAGCTTTACAATCAGGGTTTGCACCCGATAAACTGATTGCGATTCGCCCTCCTATCTCTACTGAATTGGAAACGGCACTTTGGCGTCTGTGGGACATTTCCCTGGTGGTTACGAAAGCATCGGGAACTGCTGGGGGAGAGGAGATCAAGCGCAGAGTTTCCGCAGAGTTAGGCATTCCTTTAGTTGCGATCGCTCGTCCAGAAGTTGCGTATCCTCAGCAAACCAGCGACTTGAAAACAGCGCTAGAGTTTTGCCAAGACATCTTTCGATTGAGTTTAGTCCGCCACAATCTTAGCGAGCGTGAATCAAGCGACAATTAAAGAATGCTAGAACTACACTGCCACACCACTTACTCAGACGGCACCCTCACACCCAGCGAACTCGTTAACGCGGCGATGAGTGCCGGAGTTCGCGCCCTTGCTATCACCGATCACGATACGATGAATGGCTGGGATGAGGCGTTTGCTGCTGCCAAACTGCATAACCTGGAAATTGTCCCCGGATTGGAACTCAGCACCGTTCACAACAATTGTTCCTTACATATTTTGGGCTTTTACCCGGATGAACAGAAGCTGCGGGAACCTTTGGGCGATCGCCTAGAAGGACGGAAACGGCGATCGCAACAAATGGTCGCTAAATTGGCAGAATTAGGCTACCCGATTCAGTTACCTGAATTAGGCGAAGGCATGGCACCAGGGCGTCCTCATATTGCGACTGCCCTCGTAAAAGCAGGTTATTTTCAGTCATCGCGGGAAGCTTTCGATCGCCTGCTGGGGGATGATAAACCAGCTTATGTGCATTACGAGAAATTCTCGATTGTTGAAGGGATTGCCATGTTACGTTCTTGTGGTGCCGTCCCTGTCTGGGCGCATCCCTACCTGTTCCGAGGCGGTGATGTGAAGGAAGTGCTGAAAGAATTGGTTGCTGCTGGGTTAATGGGCGTTGAGGTTTATCATCCCAACCACAGCGCCAAAGAAATCCAAACTCTCAAAAAGTTGTGTGCTGAATATGGCTTACTGATGACAGGCGGCAGCGATTATCATGGCCCCAGTCCCGATCCCAAAACTCCAGATCGCAGTATGCTGAATATGCTTCAGGTACCTTTAGATTTGCTTGAACCCATCAAACAGGCGGCGGCAAGTTTACGTTAATTTCTAATCGCTAGTGTCACCCGAAACAATTAGCAATTACTCATTCCTTATTACCAATTACCAATGGCAAGTGCCATCCTGCAAGACTTTCTCAACGACTTGCACACCAAGTACAAGTCAATTCATGAAGGTGTATTGGCAAACTATATCCCGGAACTCGCCAAGGCAAACCCGGATTGGTTTGGGATATGCATTGTCACCGTGGATGGTCAAGTTTATGAAATCGGCGATTGGGAACAGTTGTTCACCCTTCAGTCGATTTCCAAGGCATTTGTATACGGAATGGCGCTGGAAGATCATGGGCGCGATTACGTTGTAAAAAGGGTGGGAGTGGAACCCACTGGCGATGCTTTTAACTCCATTATTAAGCTGGATGAATCCTCAAAGCGACCCTATAACCCAATGGTAAATGCGGGAGCGATCGCTACCACTAGTTTAATTAAAGGAGTGGGACCAACTGAGCGCTTAAACCGGATGCTGGATATGTTTCAGCGTTACGTTGGACACAACCTATTTATTGATATGTCCGTGTTCATGTCAGAGCGAACGACCGGGCATCGCAACCGAGCAATGGCGCATCTGATGCTCAATTTTGGCATGATCGACGCGAAAATTGACGAGGCACTGGATTTGTACTTTCAGCAGTGTTCTTTGATGGTGAATTGCCGCGATTTGGCAGTGATGGCAGCGACTCTTGCGAACAACGGCATGAACCCGATCACCCAGGAGCGTGCGGTTGATTCCCGTTATATCAGAGATATTTTGACAGTCATGTACACTTGCGGGATGTATGACTTTGCCGGAGAGTGGGCGTATAAAGTGGGTCTTCCCGCTAAAAGTGGAGTATCGGGCGGACTGATTGTGGTTGTGCCACAGCAAATGGGCATTGCAATTTTTTCACCCCCGCTAGACTCGCACGGCAGCAGCGTCAGGGGAATAAAGGTGTCTGAGGAACTATCAGAGAAGTTTGGGTTACATTTATTTGACTTGCAGACAGATAGATCCCGTTTGCTGGATACTTTGTGCAACAAGCAAGAAACTGAATCTGAATAGAACCGCCGCCATGAGCCTGGAGATAAATTCCACAGCCAGAAGCAATGTCAAGCTAAATTAAACTGACTGAGTGAGCGTTGAACCCGTTTTGACGGGTTACGAGCTTTCAGCCCAAACTTTAGTTTAGAGCCTTAGTTTAAGACTGAAATCAGTGCCATTCAACTGAACCTGAATAGCACCTATCTTTAGCCGAAATTCCGTAGCCTGAACCCTTGAAACGAAACCCAGCACCCCTTAGATTCCGCTGTCTTAGCTTAAAAGGGTAGCTTCTTGCGACGCATTAATCGCTTTAATTGCTTTGGTTTCCGAGGATTCTATACTCGAACCGTAGAGGTCTACAAATCTTTGAAAGAGCCACATTGTTTCATGATTTGAAACCCTATTTAAGCTAACCAAACGCTGTATATTTCTTTCAGCTAGTTTCTGTAGGTAGGGCAAATCTTCAAAGAGTGTCAAACAAGAGGCAAAATGCAAGATAAATTGCAATAAAGGTCTGGGCCACTCTAAGTCACTGTAAATGTCTACGAGGAACTTATGTTCGGTGTCGCTGAGCGGAATGGCATTGAAAATTACAACGATCCTTTTGCCATTGTAAACGGGAATGCTGAGTTCAACCGTATAGGGACTATGCAATGTTAAGTCCACTTCAACGATTGGTTGTCTCCAAATTCTTAAAGGATTAATTGGAGAATCTAAAACAGTTTGGAATTTCACCATTCCACCGATGGCTGTAGGCTGGAAATGACTCACATTAATAACCCTTAAGTTATTCAGGCTAAAGTTGTGAATACTTTCCAGATGTTTTAAATTTAATAAATGATAGATTTGGCATACGTAGGGAAAAGGTAGAATATATTCCTGCCCTATCATATGCTGATGCTGCTCTTGCAATTCAAGCATTCTAGCTTGAACTGTAGATAAATATCCTTCATCTTGGTAAGGATTTGCATCGCCTTGGTAGTTTTGGATTGTGCCTAAACTATCGCCCGTTAAGTTTTGATCGGGTCTTAAGTACAGCCAACTTAGGAAGAAAAAAGAAGCTGTAAATAAGTGGATAACTTCTATTACTGATAAATAGCCATCAGCAAAGGAAGCAACCGTTCTATCGGTGAGTCCGAATAGCCAAGAGGGAATTCCAAATACCCAAATTCCATTCTTGAAGTTGGTGATAAATAGAGAAATCTCTAGGTATTGATTATTGTTTATGAGTTTAAAATCAGTGTTTTGAAGAATATTGCTAGACATAATAATTCAAAAGATTGAGATTTTTCTATTGATTTATGCTTGGCTTTAGCACTCCTAAGGGTGCTTGGAAGCTTGTATAGAAGCGATCGCATTTGGGATCGTCTACTTCATCAAGTGCCAATGGCACTCGATACCCTCTGGAAAAACCCTCCGAATGCCACCTGTCTTAAACCTGCTTTTGCCTTGAGGTTGGCTTTAAAAGCAACCAACTTACAAAGAAAAACGTCGCCGTGCCTAGTTGCGCGATGTCAATGACAGAAAGATATCCATCTGATAATGAAGCAATACTTCTATCGGTAATCCCAAATAGCCAGAAGGAAATACCGAAGAACCATAGACCAATTTTGAAGTTTGCTAAGAAATTAGCAGCTTCTGTTGGTTGCTGGTTATTCATCTTTTCAGCCCTTTTTCTAAAAATACTGAATGGTCATCTAGCGATTAAAGGGCTTGAGGACTTTTGATAACTCCTGACATTCCCCTTGACACTTCTATGTTAAAAAATGTTTCTTTTACTTGCCATGCGTCCAAAGAGGGAGTTGTTAAAATACCAGAGAAATCGACAAAAGGCAAGAAAATGTATGTTAAACTACTAAAAAAGCTATAACCTCGACAGCATAGAGGTTTAGTAGCCTTTAAGTCAGACAAAAAAAGCAGGAAAACTGAGTTTGAAGGGAAACAGGGAGATTCGTTGATAAAATCCTTGAGGACGTGATGCCGGTTTGTCGGTGTGAAGCTGAATGGCGATCGCAATTGATTTTGGAACTAGCAATACGGTTATCGCTCGCTGGAACCCAGCCCTCCAGCAACCAGAAACCATGAGCCTACCTGGGTTATCGGTCATCGCTGGGCACAATCCCCCCCTGATTCCCAGTTTGCTCTATGTTGAGGATGCGGCACTCTCGACGGTGGTGGTGGGGCAAGCTGTACGCGATCGCGGTCTCGACCTCACTAGCGATGCCCGCTTTTTCCGTAGCTTTAAACGAGGAATTGGGGCTGATATTCAAGGATTCCTCCCAGAATTAGATGGGCAGTTCGTTACTTTTGAGCAAGTCGGACAATGGTTCCTCAACGAGCTGATTGAGAAACTCCATACCGTTACCCCAGATGTAGGACAGTCTCTGGTATTAACGGTGCCAGTAGACAGCTTTGAAGCTTACCGCAAGTGGCTGGGGCAGGTATGCCAAACTCTTCCGGTGGAACAAGTGCGGATGTTGGATGAACCGACAGCCGCCGCTTTGGGCTATGGAATGAAAGATGGGGGCGTGGTGCTGGTGGTAGATTTTGGCGGCGGGACGCTGGATCTTTCCCTGGTGCGGCTGGATATGACAGAAACTCAGAAGCCACTGGGTTTTATTCTCAAATGGGGAAAAAAACAGTTAGCTGAAAAGTCCGGACAGAAGGCAAAAACTGCAAGGGTATTAGCGAAAGCTGGACAAAATTTAGGCGGTTCGGATCTGGACAACTGGGTTGTTGATTATTTTGCCAAAACTCAGGGATTGAAGCCGACGCCTTTGACGACACGACTGGCAGAACGGTTAAAGATTCAGTTATCTGTGCAAACCGAGGCGAACGAGGTTTATTTTAATGATGAAACTTTTGAGAGTTACGAACTAGAACTCAATCGCGATCGCTTTGAAGCCATCCTCACAGAACATCAATTTTTTGCTCGCTTAGACGAGTCGATGACTCAAGTATTGCAGCAAGCGCGTCGGCAAGGCATCGAAGTGTCAGATATTGATGCTGTCTTATTAGTAGGCGGGACTGTACAAATCCCCGCCGTACAGACGTGGGTGCAGCAATACTTTGACTCCAGCAAAATTCGTTGCGATCGCCCGTTTGAAGCGATCGCGCAAGGTGCCCTGCAACTGAGTCAAGGCGTCGAACTGCAAGATTTTCTCTACCACAGCTATGGCATCCGCTACTGGGATCGCCGGAATAACCGCCATAACTGGCATCAACTGATTAATTCAGGCCAAGCTTACCCGATGAGCCAACCTGTGGAATTAGTTCTAGGTGCTTCGGTGGAAAACCAACCCAGCATCGAATTAATTGTCGGAGAGTTAGGTGCTGAAACAGGTGGAACCGAAGTGTATTTCGATGGCGATCGCTTAATCACTCGTCGGCTAGGCAGCGACCAGACATCGGTACAACCCCTCAACGACCGTCAGGGTGCCCGTACCATTGCCAATTTGACACCACCAGGGTATCCAGGAAGCGATCGCATTAAACTTCTGTTTCGCGTCGATCGCGATCGCTTCCTGCGAATCACCGTTGAAGACCTGCTGACCAATCAAACTTTATTGGACAATCAGCCGGTCGTTGAGCTGAGCTAGGTTTGATCCGGTTAATTACCCGCAATTAAGAAGAAACCCACCACCTAGAGAGCGATCGCCTTTTGCTCCCGCTCCCACTCCGGCTCCGGCTCCCCTCCCTGCTTGCGGGGAGGGGTTGGGGGACTCGGGGTCCCCTCTGGGGATAGGGGGCGGGGGTTCTTTGATGACGCATTTGATATTACCCGTTACCCCTTACCGACGGACAACCACCTTTGTGCCATGTGAGGCGAAGCTGTACAACTTGCGAGCTTGAGCGACTGGCACATTGACGCAGCCGTGGCTAACTGGCGTGCCAAAGCGGTTATGCCAGTAAGCTCCATGAATGGCATAGCCGCCAGAGTAGTACATCGTGTAGGGTACATTAGGAACGTTGTAGTCTCTTCCTCGCATCCGAGCCGTGCGATGCTTTGATTGAATCCTGAAAGTCCCGACGCGAGTGGGAGTGGAGCGCTTACCACTGGAGATGCGGACAGAATAAACCCGTCTTCCCCCTTCCCAGGCGATTAACCGTTGCTTTGAAAGGTTTACCTCAATCCAGCGTCGCTGCGATCGCCGAGCGCGAAGACTGTTACTGGCGACTCTTGTACGACGAACCCTGTTGCTGGCGACTCTTCTACGAACGCGAGCCTTGTTGCTGGCAATTCTTCTGCCTCGGCGAACCCTGTTGCTGGCGGCTGTTCTCCGAACTCGGATGCGCTTCCGCATGGCTCTGCGCGATCGCACTGATCTTCTCGTCGATGGCTGTTCGGCTGTCTCCCTTGCCCTGACTGACTTTGATGCTGACAGAGCGGGCGTTGACCAAGAAAACAAAGTCGCAAAGATCAGGGCAATACTTGCCCAGAAGGTTCCAGAACGACGTAACCAAGCAAAGCAAATTTGGCTTTTAATGACACACCTCACTTTCGGGTCTAGGAAAGTAGCTAAGGTTAGGTTTCCCTATCTGATAGTTAGCTAAAACCATCTTTAGATAGATTTTGGGAATCTATTCCAGATTTTTCCATAAAAGAGGGTTCTAGAGCCAAAAAAACTATTTATTTTTATTTACTTTCCTTCTTACTTATGGACAACGACGGGCGTCCCCACCGCAGCCCAGTTAAATAGCCATTTAGAATGATTAACGGCTACATTGATGCAACCGTGGCTAACGGGAGTTCCAAACCGGCGATGCCAATAAGCACCGTGGATGGCATAACCACCGTGGTAATACATCGTGTAAGGAACATTCGGAACATCATAATCAGCCCCGCGCATCCTGGCAGACCGATGCTTAGATTTAATCGCAAACGTGCCGGTGCGAGTGGGGGTTGAACGTTTGCCGGTAGAAACAACCACTGCATAGACGGGTTTTCCACCTTCCCAAGCAACCAATCGTTGCTTAGATAGGTCAATCTGAATCCAGCGTTGATCGGATTGTTGCAACTCCTGCATTTTTGCAGCCACAATCGGCTGCTTTGTTTGAGCGATCGCGGGTGCGAAAGCAGCATCCAAAGCCGTAAGCGCCACCACCGCCCCAGCAAAAAATGCAACTGGGCGATGCAGCAAATTAGCAGAAATGATGCTTTTCATGGCAAATCATCTCACTCGGTGGATCGGTTAGAAAAATTCAGCGAAAAGCTCTGATTAGCTGCTAGGAGCAACTAATGTCGGTCTTTTATTAGCTCAATCGTAACTCAGCTGGTGGATTCATTCACTAATTGCATCAGAGTTTGAGCGCGTTTGGCGATCGCCTCCCATCCAGAGGACGAGGCATTGGCTTCCCAGTTTTGGGGAAATAAACTGCCGGAAAGTCCGACCGCGATCGCTCCAGCCGCGAGAAAGGCTTTAGCATTTTCTACCGTGACCCCCCCAGTCGGAATTAAGGGAATATGTCCTAATGGCCCTTGCAGACTTTTGATGTAGCTGGCACCGCCTACCGCTTGGACGGGGAAGACTTTGACACAACTGGCACCGGCTTGCCACGCGGTGACAATTTCCGTTGGAGACAGCGCCCCCGGCACCATCGGCACGCCGCTATCCATTGCTATCTGAATTAAGATTGGGTCAACGTGGGGAGTAAAGACGAACTGGGCACCGGCAGCGATCGCGTCTTTAAGCTGTTCCCGATTTAATACAGTGCCCGTGCCAATCGTACACGTGGGTAATTGCGATCGCAAATCACCAATCAATTCTGCTGGGTTGTCGCTATTCCAAGTAATTTCAATCAACTGCATTCCCCCAGACGCAACCGCATGAGCCATTTGGCGACCCAGCTCCATCTGCGGTGCGCGAATGACTGCGATCGCACGGTGCTTTTGCACCTGCTTGAACCACGACTGATTATACATCCTCATTTTCTACCGTTAGGCAGATTAATTTTTGAACTTCTTGGATAGTATTAGCTATTTCTGATTTAATTCTTACTTGTTTTTCAGCCCTTAGGAATACGCATTTGTTTATCTTAACTTGCTCTTAATTAATATTTCTTAATATTTCTAGCTATCAGTTACTGCCTAAAAAACTCAAGCTCAACCACCAAGTTACATTTTCAATAACTCAAGTTTAAATATTGAAATCCTTTGATTTAATTTTTGCAGGAGTTACTTAACGCGAGTTAATTCAGTCGCTAGGGAGATGGAAACACTTAATAAAATTAATAGAATCGCAAATATAGAAATAATTTTGAGGAAACAAAATCATGCCTCTTTTAAAACTCACTGACTTTGATCCAAACTACAGCGAGACGTTTGAAGGAGATGACCTTCATGGAATGGGGGTCTATTCAGAAAGTAGTACCGACGATAAAATTGGAACCGTTAGCGATGTTCTAGTTGATGAAGAAGGTCATTTCCGTTATTTAGTTGTTGACCTAGGCTTTTGGATTTTTGGCAAAAAAGTTTTACTACCAATTGGTCGTTCGCGAATCGATTACAACACGGATCGGGTTTATGCCATTGGCATGACCAGAGAGCAAGCAGAAGCTTTACCAGAGTTCAACGAAGCTACCAGGACTGATTACGACTATGAAGAACGGGTAAGAGGCGTTTATCGCACTCCCTCTACTGGAGCCTCTGCTACCTCTGCTAACGTTGATGCAGCACCTGTTGTTGATACCTCCTATGCAGCGGCTACGCCTAACATTGACGCTTACGATCGGAGTACCTATAACTATCAGCAAGAGCCGAATTTGTACGGACTGAACGATCGGGATCATCAAACTCTCAGACTGTACCAAGAGCGGTTGATTGCTAACAAAACTCGCGTTAAAACCGGGGAAGTTACGGTTGGTAAGCACATTGAAACCGAAACTGCACGAGTGTCAGTGCCAGTTGAAAAAGAGCGAGTGGTAATTGAGCGAGTTACTCCAGCAGATGCTGGAACAGCCGTAACTCCTGGCGAAGCTGATTTCCGCGAAGGTGAAGTTGCCCGTGTGGAAATCTACGAAGAAACTCCTGATATTCACAAAGAAGCTTTTGTGCGTGAGGAAGTCAGAGTTAAGAAAGTTGTAGACCACGAAACAGTGGACGCAGAAGAAACGATTCGTCGTGAAGAGTTAGATGTGAATACGGACGGGCAAGCTACTATTAACCGCCCTACTAACTTACCTTCCGATCGGATTTAAGAAGCCCTCCAACGAGCGATTAAGTCACCGATGATTTAAGCGAGTAAAAACCATGCAGGCAGGGCAAATTATTAGCTCTGCCTGCACCTTTAGAGGTAGGTTTTCCTACCACTAACTTGCACTTGATAACCTAATTTAGAAAGTCTTCATGTTTCTCAAAAACAAACAAACCGGCGATTTGATAGAAGTTCTCGATATTGAGGAGCTGTTCAACCCTAATAATGATGCAATTTCTGGGCGAGATCAAGCAGGGCAGGAGGAACAGGAAAAAGCTTCTTTTGAGAAGAAAGAATTAATTTTTCCTTCTGGGGAAAGCCTACCTCGCTGTTGGATGGATGCCAACTATACAACCACCTAATTTTCAATAAAACGCTTAAGCATTATCGGGTGTTTATTCGTCAAGTCTTGCTAGAAACTTTTGAGTTTAGGAAAAGGGCTGCAAATTTTGAAATGGCGGATATGGGATTGTATTACCATTGTCTTTTGTCGGTTGGGTAACGATTAGTCACACAACGCAATCGAAAATTCGTTACTAACAAAGCGAATATGCTCCTGGTAAAGATCCCCTTTCCCCATGCCTAATCCAAAATCTAAACTTCAAACTGGGATGATGACTTGCTTGTTATCTATATAAACACCCGTTCATAAATGGAATAAAAAATCGAATTTTGCTTCAAGATCGTTTAGGAAGTTTTTAAAATGAACCATCAAATGCTAGCACAAGGGCAAGGAGCAAGGCGAAACGATGTCAGAATTAATGTCTTGCTAAATAAATTGCAAAGTAAACTTAAATCTTTTGCAGTCAGAGATCGGGAAAATTTGCTGTTAGGAAAGGTGAAGGATGTAAATCTCGATTCAGACCGTCAGCTAAACTTAGTGATATCTCAAGAAGGGCTAAATCAAAATGCCCCATTATTTCTCATCCGAAGCAAGCATATCCAGCAGGTGGACTCGTCTACAAAAACTCTGTTTGTAGACATTAGCAAAGCGGAAACCCAGTATTTGCCTGAATATGTACCCTTAGAAAAAACAACGGATGTAGAGCCTTTAGAAACTTCACCAATCTCAAAAAAAGCTGAATGGGAAGTAACAGATGCCTCGACTGCCTCTGTCATGGTAACGCCAGATGACTTAAATAATCACCCAGAAGAACTGGAGCGAAATAGTATGCCAGAGGATGCTTCTAATACTTTTAGTACAGAGTCAGAAGTTGTCGAGGAAGAAATCTTCCGGTTGTTAGAAGAACGATTAGTCATTGACAGCAACAAACATAAAGTCGGTGAAGTTATCGTTCGCAAAGAAATCGAAACGCGCATGGTAGAGGTGCCAGTCCGCCGCGAAATTCTAATTGTTGAACAAATCAGCCCCGAACACAAACAGCTTGCAGAAATTGATTTAGGACAAGGAGAAATTCCTGGTCTTGAGCTGATTGAAGCAGCTATCGGCGCTAAATCTACAAGTATCGACGCTAAAACTACAAGTTTAGATACTCAGCCAACAGTTAGAGGTGAGTTTGATTCACCGAGAACAGCAAGTCGAATTTTAGATGCGATCGCGCATCAGCGTGGACATGGGTGTGCCAAAGTCCGAGTGGAAATCATTCTAGAAGATGCAGAACATCAGGCAACTTACCAGGAATGGTTCGATCGCTGTTCAATCAAGCAATCGTCAAATGGAAAGTAACCCGGTTGGGATATTAAAGTGTGATACCAGTTTCTGAAGATTAGAAACGTGGTACTTGGGTGATAGGGAACTGGTAACTGGGAGCATCCCAATGTATGTGCCTACACCCTGAAAGGTTGGGGCTTGCGAAGACAACATCTGCCGGGAGCAGGCTAAAATTCTTAGTCTGCTCCCGGCAAACTTCGTTTATATAGCCCCACGCTAGAAACGTGGGGGCGTATCTCAGCAATACAGGGCATGCTCGCTTGTAACATTCCCAATCTCCGATCGCAAACGCGAGCGCCTACCCTTTTTGATTGCTCTACAACAGCTCCTTCCTTGCCCCCGAACTTCACAGAGATGGGGGAATTTTTTCCATTTGGTCTGCTATTTTGTTGTGCGTGCAAGAAGATAGGGAGGCTTTTATCGTTTTGCTTTGTACCTCGCTAAGGAATCAAGAGAACAATTCTCAGCCTACAAGGACTTGGCTGGAAATCGGAATTAATTAATTAAAGGGTAAAAAAGTTTGAGCAGGAAAGGCGAAAGTTATAAACTCTGTTTACCTTTATCCTCGATCCCTCAGTATTTATCCTGAATTCTTTAAGCTTTATTCCGACCTATTATCGAGGACATTTTTGCTAATTGGCAGCTTTAATCTCTGGAAATTATAACCAAAACCGGCTGATTTCGCAGTGATCCCAAAGAAATTACAAAATTAATGAAGAAGTGATCTAATTTACCCATTCTCAGCCTCGCCATCGCTAGACTAAAGCTACAAAAGGAGAAAAAGCTATGGTTACAGCAGCGGCAGAAAGGTCATTGCACTTATCCAAAGAGCGATCGCTAATTCTCTGGTTCGATGAAGTTGGAATTATCGATGTCCCTTTGGTAGGCGGAAAAAATGCTTCCTTAGGGGAAATGATTCAGCAGTTAACCCGCCAGGGAGTCAATGTTCCCAACGGGTTTGCCACAACGGCGTATGCCTACCGCTATTTCATTCAATCAGCGGGATTAGAAGACAAGCTGCGATCGCTCTTTTCTGACTTGGATGTTGAAGACCTCGACAACCTGCGGGAACGCGGAAAAAAGGCACGAGCATTGTTAATGCATACGCCTTTCCCTGAGGAACTACGGACAGCAATTACCGCAGCTTACCAACAGATGTGCAAGCTTTATGGCTCTGACATGGATGTAGCTGTTCGCTCCTCTGCCACCGCTGAAGATTTGCCCGATGCTAGTTTTGCCGGTCAACAAGAAACCTTTCTAAACGTTCAAACCGCTCCAGGAGTTTTGGCAGCTTGTCATCGATGCTTTGCCTCCCTATTTACCGACCGTGCGATTTCTTACCGCCACATCAAGAACTTCGACCATTTTGATGTTGCGCTTTCCGTCGGCGTGCAAAAAATGGTGCGTTCGGATTTAGCCTCCTCTGGTGTCATGTTCTCGATTGATACCGAAACCGGCTTTAAAAATGCCGCCTTAATTACAGCCGCTTACGGGTTAGGGGAAAATGTAGTTCAAGGGGCAGTCAACCCCGATGAATATCTGGTTTTCAAGCCCACCTTAAAAGATGGATTCCGCCCAATTATTGACAAACGACTGGGCAGCAAAGAATTCAAATTAGTGTGCGATCAGGGGGGCTGTAAAATCACTAAGAATGAGCGAGTGCCCTTAAGCGATCAACGGAAATTCGCCCTTAACGATGACGAAATTTTGCAACTCGCCGAGTGGGCTTGCTTGATTGAAAATCATTACAGCGATGTCCACGGCAAAGATATGCCGATGGATATTGAGTGGGCAAAAGATGGCGTTACTAATGAGCTTTTCATCGTCCAAGCTCGCCCAGAAACAGTGCAATCGCAAAAGAGTAAAACAGTTCTGCGTAGCTATCATCTGGTAGGAGGGCAGCAGGCGGTACCTTTACTAACAGGGCGTAGCGTTGGAGAGGCAATCGGGCAGGGCAAAGCCAGGGTAATTCTCGATGCGAACAAAATTGATTTGTTCCAAGCCGGGGAAGTTTTAGTCACTGATAAAACTGACCCTGATTGGGAACCAATCATGAAAAAAGCTAGCGCGATTATTACGAATAAAGGGGGGCGTACCTGTCACGCGGCAATTATTGCCAGAGAAATGGGAATTCCAGCCATTGTGGGTTGCGGAAATGGTACAGATATTTTAAAAACGGGTCAAGAAATTACGGTTTCTTGTTCTGAGGGAGAAGAAGGACGGGTTTATTCCGGATTATTACCCTACGAAGTTCAAGAAATTCCGCTGGAGAACCTACCCCGCACTCGCACTAAAATTATGATGAATGTAGGCAATCCTGAAGAAGCATTTAGTCTCTCAGCGATTCCCTGTGATGGAGTTGGGTTAGCCAGGTCAGAATTTATCATTGCCAACCATATCAAAGCGCATCCTTTGGCGTTGATTCACTTTGACCAGTTGCAGGATGAAGAAGTCAAGATGCAGTTGGCAACGCTAACAGCGCTTTATGAAGATAAAGCTCAATATTTTGTCGAGAAGTTAGCCCAAGGCATTGGAAAAATTGCCGCTGCATTTTATCCCAATCCGGTAATCAAGCGGATGAGCGACTTTAAGAGCAAAGAATACGCTAATCTCCCAGGTGGGCCACAGTTTGAACCTAAAGAGGAAAATCCAATGATCGCCTGGCGGGGGGCATCTCGTTACTACGATGAACGCTACCGTGAGGCATTTGCTCTGGAATGTTTGGCAATGAAGAAGGTACGGGATGAGATGGGATTGACTAATGTCATCCTGATGATTCCCTTCTGCCGTACTCCTGATGAGGGACGCAAGGTGTTAGCTGAGATGGCTAAACATGGTCTAGAACGAGGTAAGAATGGGCTACAGGTTTATGTAATGTGTGAGTTGCCCAGCAATGTAATTATGGCGGATGAGTTTAGCGAAGTGTTTGATGGCTTCTCAATTGGGTCAAATGACCTGACTCAGCTAACTCTGGGGTTAGACCGGGATTCAGCTTTGGTTGCCCATCTGTTTGATGAGCGTAATGAGGCTGTAAAACGGATGATCCAAATGGCGATCGCATCTGCTAAGAAAAACAATCGCAAAATCGGCATCTGCGGTCAAGCACCGAGTGATTACCCTGAGTTTGCCCGTTTCTTAGTTGAGCAAGGTATTGACTCAATTAGCCTTAACCCTGATTCTGTCCTGAAGACGCTGCTAATGGTGGCTGAAGCCGAGGGAATTAAAGTCTAATACAATAGTGGCTTTATGTAGTAGGGTGGGCAATGCCCACCCTACTTTATTGGTGAGCGTCATAATACATCTATCCAGTGATAAAGACGTAGCTCTGTGAGCCAACAACGCACCAACGCTTATCTCCAACTCATCGAAACCTTACTTAACTGTCCCAACGGTCAGGAACCAGAGGTTTTGAATGCCTATCCGGAGTTGATTGATGAAGGCTTGGTGCAGGCGATGGCACAGGTGGCAAAGGTGCTGGAACAGAAGGGCGATCGCAATTCCGCTAATTGGTTGCGTAATTTAGCAGTAAATCTGCTTGAGATGATAAACAACTCGTCATCGGCTACAACTCCAGAAGCCTATTTCAATTTCTTATTGGAAGTATTGCAGGCGCTCGTACAAAGCAACCGCAATCGCCAATTTTTATATCAACTGTTTCAAGCTAACTTGGACAAACTGGATGATAACTTTGCTCAAGCGTTGCGTAACTTGGGTGCTAGATTGCCAAAAGTGGAGCCTGAAAAAGCACAGATTATGGCAAACGTTATTATGGATTGCAGCGCCCTAATCGATCGCTTTCCAATGGGAGACTCGGCTAGCAAACTGGAAATTTTTATTGCTGGCTACGAAGTAGCTGCCACACTCCTTACTCGTGAAGTTTTTCCTAAAGATTGGGCAATAATCCAATATAATCTGGGTCTTGCTTACAGCGATCCCATTCGGGGAGATCAAGCAGAGAATTGCGAAACGGCTATCAAGTGTTTCTTAGCAGCGTTGCAGATAGACACTAGCAAAGACTTCCCTGAAGAGTGGGGAAATACTTTATACAATCTAGGAAATCTTTACAATAAACGCTCTTTGGGAGAACGGGCAGGAAACTTAGAAGAGTGTATCAAGTATTACTCAAATGCATTGAATGTATTTACCCACGAAACCTTTCCTATAAAATGGGCTATGACCCAAAATAAACTGGGTAATAGATACAGAAATCGTATTTTAGGGGAGCGGACTGAAAATTTAGAAGCGACTATCGAGTGTTACTTAGCTGCCTTAGAAGTATACACCCGCGAAGCTTTTCCTGAAAAATGGGCAGAGATTCAAAACAATCTAGGCGTTATCTACACTAAGCGAACTCTAGGGGAAAAGGCAGAAAACTTGGAAGCGGCTATCAAGTGTTACTTAGCTGCATTGGAAGTAATCACCCAAGCCGATCCCGAAAACTGGGTTAATACTCAACTTAACCTGGGTGCTGTTTACAGCGATCGCATCCACGGAAAAAAGGCAGAAAACTTGGAAGCAGCTATCCGCTGTTTTGAAGCTGCTTTGGAAGTACGCACCCGTGAAGTCTTCCCTCAAGAATGGGCAAAACTTCAAAATAATCTAGGCATTGTGTACAGCCACATGAGGGAGGAAAGGGCAGAGAATTTGGAAAAGGCGATCCATTGTTTTCAAGCTATTTTGGAAGTCTGCACTCGTGAAGCCTTTCCCGAAGAATGGGCTATGGCTCAAAGTAGTCTTGGTAGTACCTACGATCAACGTATCCTGGGAGAATTAGCAGAGAATTTGGAAGCAGCTATCAACTATCACTTAGCTGCATTGGAGATATACACTCGTGAAGCCTTCCCCTTTGACTGGGCTAGGAGTCAACACAATCTGGGGAATACCTATAGCGATCGCATTTATGGGGAAAGAGCAGAAAATTTAGAAGCGGCTATCAAGTGTCACTTAGCTGCCTTGGAGGTACGCACCCCCGAAGCCTCCCCTGTAGAATGGGCTAACACCCAAACCTGTCTTGGTGCTGTCTATCGTGTCCGAATTCGAGGGGAAAAGGCAGAGAATTTAGAAGCAGCTATCAAGTGTTACTTAGCTGCGTTGGAAGTACGCACCCCCGAAGCCTTTCCCGAACAATGGGCAGAAACCAAACATAATCTGGGAAATGCCTACCGCGATCGCATCCTGGGGAAACCATCCGAAAATTTAGAGGAGGCTATTCGCTGTTTTAAAGCTGTTCTACAAATATACACCTGTGAAGCCTTTTCCGAACGATGGGCTATGACTCAAAACTGTCTGGGCGGTACTTATATTAAACGAACTGAGGGGAACAGAGCAGAGAATTTGGAAGCGGCAATTTCCTGTTTTTCAGATGCCTTAGAAGTATATACCCCATCAACTTTCCCTAACGAATGGGCTACTACCCAGAATAATCTAGGTGGTGCCTATGGTAACCGCATCCGAGGAGAGAGGACAGACAATTTGAAAGCAGCTATTAAGTGTTACTTAGCTGCTTTGAATGTACATACCCACGAAGCTTTTCCTCAATACTATGCAGAAACTCAAAAAAACCTTGGTTTTGCCTACCAAGCCGCCCTAGAGTTTCCAGATGCTTACAATGCTTTTGCTGCCGCTATTGACACCGTAGAATCCCTACGCGGTGAGATCGTCAAAGGCTCTGGTAGAGAAGATGATAAGCAAAAACTCGCAGAAGAATGGAACAGTCTATATCAAAGCATGGTGGAAGTTTGCATAATGCTGGGCTATTTAGACCAAGCAGTTGAATACGTTGAACGGAGTAAAGCCCGGAACTTAGTCGAACTCTTAGCAAATCGCGATGTCTACCCTAAAGGCAACGTTCCCCCAGAAACGATCGCCAAACTCGATTGCTTGCGTCGGGAAATTCCAGCAGTACAGCGACAACTCGAAGATTTTGACGGAACCAGAAATATTGCATCTTTGCGAACGTTAAACGGGGAAACCTTAGCAAGAAACCAACCCCCGCTCGGTGATTCAACAGCATCAAATTCAACTCGTAACAAACTCAATAATTTACAGCAAGAGTTAACAGAAGTTTTAGAGCAAATCAATAATTTCGATCGCAACTTCAACCTTACCCAAGAGGTTAAAGCTATCCAATTTTCCGATATCCAAGCTCTCTTAAACGACCGCACTGCGATTTTAAAATGGTACATCACCGACCAATTATTCTACACCTTCCTTATCACTCACAACAACCCACAGCCTATCCCTTGGTATTCACCCATTACGGATAGAGAAGAACTAGAAAAATGGGCAGAAAATTATCGGCATAGCTACACAAAGCAAAAAGCTCAATGGCTTAGTGAATTGAACAACCAACTAGCAGAATTATCAACAATACTGCATATCGATGAGATTGTCGCTCGGATTCCCCGACACATCACCCAATTAATTTTAATACCTCATCGTTGGTTGCACCTGTTCCCTCTCCATGCTTTGCCTGTTGGGGATGCTGTAGTGCTTAAACGACAGTCGCTAGCCCAAAACAGCGAACTAGACGATCGTCCTCCTGATGGATATCGTCTTCTCGACTGCTTCCCCGATGGCGTGCGATACGCCCCCAGTTGCCAACTCTTGCAACTTGCCCAAAAACGCGATCGCCCTGAATTTTCTCACCTGTTCGCCATTGCCAATCCGACCAAAGACCGCTACTTACTTGAGCTTCAATCCGCCAATATCCGCTACCGATTCAAATCTAATGATTTCTTGGCGAAAGATGATGCTAACAAGAGAGCAATTCAAAACCAACAACTCAGCCTTGCCAACTGCGTCCATTTCGGCTGTCACGGCAAGTTTGAACCCGATTCACCCCTAGAATCAGCCCTCATCTTGGCAAATAAAGAACGTTTGACACTGCTGGAAATCTTAGCTCTTAACCTCAGCCAATGTCGCCTTGTCACCCTCTCCGCCTGCGAGACTGGATTGACAGAATCTAGCACCACCGATGAATATATCGGCTTACCTTTTGGCTTTCTGTTGGCAGGTAGTCCCAGTATGGTCAGTAGCCTCTGGGAAGTAGATCAACTCGCCACTACCTTGTTACTAATCCGGTTCTTTGAAAACCTAGAAACTTTATCAACGGTTACTGCTCTCAACGAGGCACAACAATGGCTCCGGAAACTGGACTCAGCGAAGCTTGACACCGAATTGAAACGCCTCAAACCCCAAATCACTCAAATCTTTGACCAACTACCCAAAAAGGAACACAGGCTTTATATTGACGCTCCTCAGAATGGCGCACGTAACCGTAAGCCGTTTCCTTTTGCTGAACCTCGTTACTGGGCTGGCTTCACCGCGATCGGCGTTTAGCAATCCTTACAAAACTCGTCCAGATTTTTCCTAGTTATGTAAATAACTACCAGTGTTAGTGGTACGGCTGGGTACGCAGCGACGGCTATTAACGAACCCAATGCACCAGCAAAACCCTGAGTCAATACTTCTCTAAAAGCTTGCGTACAAATATGAGGACGCAATTTCTGGGCTGATTTTTCTAACCAGCTAGGCGCATTCGGGTCTTCGTCACCCAGATCGTCCTGTAATTCTCCTGACTCAATTGCTACAGTTTCAGCTGCATATTCTAAATCGCCTTCACACTCCTCAAGCACATCAAGGGCTGTCAGGGCTTCTGGATTATTTGCCAATTCAAACCGAAACTTTGCAATTTCTTCTGGTGTAACAATAGTCATAAAGTTATGCTTGCATCTAGCCCAATGGGGAAAGATTCAGGTGAGTAGTTATAACTATTCTGCCAGAAGCTCTACGGCTTTGCGTGGGGAATGCGAGCGCGTTCTAGCCCAAACGGTGACACTCCGCGCTCTCCTACCACAATATCTTTAATGAAAAAATACTCATTCACCCAATTCTACGCTTGGTCGCTGTTTATTTTCCTCCTCTGTGCCTTGCCTGCTTATTCCCAAACAATCTCCAGCCCTCAAACGCAGCAAAGCTATACTGCACCAGAAGTTTTGCAACAACTCGCAAAGGTTAACGTCATTTATTTAGGGGAAAGTCACGATAGCCCTGAAGATCACCAAGCTCAACTGGAGATAATTCAGGAACTCTATCGACGAAATCGGAAAATTGCCATTGCAATGGAGATGTTCCAGCGTCCCTATCAAGGCGTACTCGATCGCTATCTGGCGGGGAAGATAACAGAAACTCAGCTAATCGAACAAAGCGAATATAAAAAACGCTGGGGTTTTTCTTGGGAATATTACGCCCCAATTTTGGGTTTTGCTAAGGAAAAGAAACTGCCTGTCTTAGCCTTGAATACTCCCAGCGAAGTCACCCGCAAAGTTGCCCGAAAAGGATTAGAAAGCCTGACAGCAGCGGAACGGCGCTATATTCCACCAGATGCTGAAATCCGTACCGATAATCCTGAATATCGCCAAATGGTACAACAGGCTTTTCAACAACATCAAGTCGCGGGTCATGGTTCCAGTGCCAACTTTGAGCGATTTTTCACTGCCCAAGTGCTGTGGGATGAAACAATGGCAGATGCGATCGCGCAGTTTCTAAAAACCCATCCAGATTATCAAGTCGTCGTGCTGGCTGGACAAGCTCATATAGTCTACGGCTATGGAATTCCCAGCCGTGTTGCTCGACGCTTGGGCAATAAAATAGTCCAACGCTCGATTTTACTCAATCCTACGGTAGACGAGCCTGCACAAACTGATAAAGCGATCGCTGATTACTTTTGGGTAACAGTACCAGACAAGTGACTGAGCAATAAGTTATAAACGAATAAATTAAAGCTCTCTCTATGGATAGATTCTTAATCACAGCCATTCTAATAGCGATTCCTACATTTATTTACATCCGCATCGTGATTAGCATCGATCGGTTTGAGAAAGAACCGACACGCTACCTGATTGCGGCATTTTTGTGGGGGGCGCTGCCAGCAGTGGTGGGTGGCATCATTGTGCAATTAATTCTAAACGTACCCATCCAACTGATATTTGGTGCAGAAAGTCTTGGGGGTCAATTCATCACCACTGCCGTCAATGCGCCAGTCACCGAAGAAATCCTCAAAGGCGCTGCTGTAGCAATTATTTACCTGTGGTATCGCAGAGAATTTGATGGCTGGGTAGATGGGATTGTCTATGGGGCGATGGCGGGTTTCGGATTTGCCTATGTAGAAAATATCCTCTACTTGCAGGGCACAAAGACGTGGGAAGAATGGGGACAGCTGCTGGTGCTACGTGTCATCGTCTTGGGCTTCATGCACGGCTTTTGGACAGCCCTCACCGGCATCGGCTTTGGTTTGGCACGCCATCGGCATAACCTGTTTACGAAAATACTGCTAATCTCTGGCGGGTTGATTGCGGCGATGAGTGCCCATTTAATCCACAATGGCGCACTGATTTTAGCAAAAGCCAGCGGTGGTGCGACCCTAGCGATCGCTTTGTGGAATTACGGGTTCCTGGCAGCTTTAATGATTGTTTTAGGGTTTGTCGCTGCCGATCGCGATCGCAAAATGCTTAAAACATACCTTAGCGACGAAGTTCCAACTGTAATTTCATCTGCTGACTACGAAGCACTCTGTAACAGGCGTTCCAACACCCTCGCGCGGTTGCGCGTAGCACCCAAACAACAACGCGCTTTCATTCAAACCGCAGCCGAGTTGGCTCAAAAGAAATTTCAATTATTTAAAATGGGCGAAGAAAGCGGTAACAGTACCGAAATCGCCCTACTCCGCAAACAATTAAAACAATTCAGAAATTAACGCCCTGTGCAACTTTTTCTTGTTTCTCAATTTTTCTAGGATTGGGAGCTAAGAAATGTTTTAGATATCAATCAACGCTGCATTAGCAAAAACGGTCTCCAGAGACTTATGGGTAGCAAGCATTTCTACACTTGATATTGTTAATTTTCTTTGCTTGCTGGTATTTTTTATCAGCTTTGCTCTGAATTTATAATAGAAAATTCCTGCGCCTTCTCACTAGGAACCAAAGTCCAGCCTGTCCGGATTAACTTTTGGTAAGTTGCCCAACCCCTAGAAATTCCTGGTTCGCGGTAGTCGGGTACAGCGTATTGCGGAAAGGCTGTGTAAGGTCGCCAGGGTTCATTGGGTTGATTTTGCAAATACAAAATCTTCTCATCATCCGTCGCAGACTTAGGCAACCAGGACATTTTTTTAGGCATCAGAAAACTCCTTTCTCAAAAAAAGGGGTGAACCCTTGAGCAGATTTTCTTGGGGTAAATGCTTGGAGGAAGCTTCCTTTAACATCCTTTAACAATAGCTGTCTATACAGCTCAACTAAGAGTTGCTAAGACGGCTCAAAGTCGCTCGACTTGATTTGACCGGAAAATCTCTTAGGATGAACTGCTGCTCCAAGTAAAGTTGGATTTATTAATCGTTTACAATAACATACCTCTAAAGAACTCACAAAATTTTTGCTCCAATCAAGCTCGCGCAATGTAGTTATAAAACTTATCACTTTTTTCTTGACAATTTATGCAAAATAGCTAATAGAAACTGGTAACTTAGCCTAGTTGTATATAGCGCCAATTGTGGAATAAGTTGTCTAGTAGCATTCATTCTTAACTCAACATCAATGCGATCGCTTTGACGCCGAACCGATTGAGACAAATTCTTCACGCCACTCCCCCAAGGTCTTTGACCTATGGCTATAATTACTTTTGCTCAAAGGTCGTTGCCAACCGATTGAGACAAATTCTTCACGCCACTCCCCCAAGGTCTTTGACCTATGGCTATAATTACTTTTGCTCAAAGGTCGTTGCCAGTCGCTTTTTTTGGGGAACATTGTCTCGGTAGCACAGTTGAGTCTTAGCCAATCGGGTGAATTCCCTTTGACTTAGCTCTCGCATCAGCAAATGCGGCAATGCACTTAATCGGTGTAAATATATAACAAGCAAGATGTATTCAGTAAAATATGAAACATAAAATTGATAGGAAGTTATGAAAAAACCGCGTAGATGATTGCCAAATTCGCAAAAACGGGAACGTGTAATCCTTCTAAAACTCTATAGGATCTATATAGGCTCTAATAAATCTAGGCACAAAACCATGCCTGGGGAATCGGACAAAATGCCCGACTGATGCTGGTCTGTCGGTAGTAAGTCCTTGTTCAAGGAGAAAGTTATAGCATATCAAAGTAGGCAAATGTCTTTTAGGCAAAAGGAGATTGCGATCGCACAACCTATGTCGGTATACGCGGCATCCCCTGCCTTGAAGATGGAAGAAGCGGGAAAATGGTGAGCGTAGCTTCTTAAAGGTCTTCTACAGTCCAGAAAACTTATGAGCGATCGCATTCGTAACTGAAGAAGATAGAAGAAGCTAATCGTAGCACTGTACTTTGCAACGCGGCTAGTTATGATGAGCAGATTAAAACGCAGAATGTCTAGAGAGTTTGATATGCGGCTTAAAGCACAAACTCTAAAGCTTCTCAAAGCCAAAGAAGCGTTGCAAGCTGCATTAACCCGGTGTCAGCAAACAGAGGCGAAGTTGCACGAAGCTGATGAAGAGTTGGAAAAGCGGGTAAGAAACCGGACTGCGGAACTGGCGCAAGCTAACGAACAATTGCAACATGAAATCAATCAGCGCCAACAAACTGAGGCACTGCTGCGCCAAAACGAACAGATGTATCGGCGAGTTCTGGATGCGACGGGTGAAGGCATTTGGATAATCGATGCTGAGGGAAAAACGACATACGTTAACCAGCAAACCGCCAAAATGCTCGGCTATTCAAGTGAGGAAATTCAGGGTCGTTCTGCATTTGATTTCCTCTTTGAGGAAGACCTTGCTGAAGCACACTCGTATTACCAGCGGATGCAGCAAGGAACCCAAGAACAGCATGAGTGGCGTTGGCGTTGCAAAAACGATCGAGAGTGGTGGGTATTCGCTAGAACCAGTCCCCTCTTTGGCGAAAATGGTCAATTTCAGGGTGCAATCGGCATATTCACCGATATCAGCAACCGTAGGCAAGTGCAAGAGGCACGCACAGAAAGCGACAGGTTCTTCCAGGCAACATTTAACCAAGCTGCTGTTGGCATCGCTCACGTCAGCATCGACGGGCAGTGGTTACTGGTTAATCAAAAACTCTGCGATATTGTGGGTTACACGCCAGAGGAACTGCGAGAGCGCACTTTTCAGGATATTACTCACCCCGACGATTTGAATGCGGATCTTGAACACGTCCGCCAAATGTTGGCATCAGAGATTCAGACCTATTCCATCGAGAAGCGCTCCATCCGCAAAGATGGCTCTCAAGTTTGGATTAATTTGACTGTATCGCTGGTACGGGAACCAACGGGTGAGCCGAAGTATTTCATTTCGGTTATTGAAAATATTGACGAACGTAAGCAAGCTGAACAGGCATTAGAAAAATCTTTGAAGGAATTATCAGACATCAAGTTTGCTTTAGATAAAGCGGCGATCGCAGTAGCAACTGACGAGAAGGGAACGATTAACTATGTTAATGATAAGTTTTGTCAAATCTCTAAATATGCCAGAGAAGAATTGATTGGACAAAGTCATCGTTTGATCAATTCTGGATTCCATTCAAAAGAATTCTTTCAAAATCTTTGGGCAACGATTTCTGACGGAAAAATTTGGCAAGGGGAAATTAAAAATAGAGCGAAGGATGGCACTTGTTACTGGGTCGATACTACGATTGTGCCGTTTCTAAATGACCAAGCAAAACCGTTCCAATATTTAGCAATTCGATTCGATATCACGAAACGCAAGCAAGCAGAAGAGGCACTGCAACAAAGTGAGGAGCGATTGAGACTAGCTCTGGAAGCTGCACAAATGGGCATTTGGGACTGGAACATCCTCACGAATCAAGTGACCTGGACTGACAACAATGAAAAGCTATTTGGTTTGACTCCAGGTAGCTTTGAGAAAACCTATGACGCCTTCCTTGGATACATTCATCTGGAAGACCGCGAATCCGTACAGCAAGCAGCAATTCGTGCCTTGGAAGAAAATCAGGGCTACGAACAGGAATTTCGCATTGTCTGGCCTGATAGCAGCATTCGTTGGATGATGACAAAAAGCCAGTTGCTGTGCAACGAAACAGGCACAGCGGTGCGGATGATTGGCACTACTCTGGATATCACCAAACAGAAGCTCGCACAATTCGCTTTAACGCAGCAGACTGAACGACAGCGATTGGTAGCAGCGATCGCTCAACGCATTCGCCAATCTTTAGACTTAGACGAGATTCTCAGTACGACCGTCACTGAAGTCCGAGAATTGCTCCAGACCGACCGGGTAATCGTTTACCGTTTCCAGCCAGACTGGAGTGGAGTCGTGATGATGGAATCGGTCGGTTCTGGGTGTAAGTCTCTCCAGGGAAGCACCATCTCAAAACCACTAGGAGACATTTATGTCCAGCGCCACCAACAAGGGGAAATCACCGCGATAGAAGATATTCATACCGCAGATTTAGATAAATATCATTTTGACCTACTGGCTGAGATTCAAGTCAGAGCGACTTTGATAGTCCCGATTTTGCAAAGAGGCAGGGACGAAATCTTCACCGTCGCGGAAAATACGGGAGCGAATGCGGTGTTTTGCACCACTTCCCCCGCGCCTATACTGTGGGGGTTGCTTTGTGTCCATGAGTGTTCGCAACCCCGACAGTGGCAGCAATTAGAAATTGACTTACTCACTTCATTGGCGAATCAGTTAGCGATCGCCATTGAGCAAGCGGCACTGTTTAAGCAGGTGCAACAGATGAACTCCAATCTGGAACGCCAAGTGCAAAAACGTACCACCCAGTTGCAAAAAGCACTCGGCTTTGATGCGGTGCTGAAACGCATCACAGACAAAGTCCGCGATAGTCTGGACGAAAGCCAAATTTTGCAAGCAGCGGTTAGGGAGTTGGCACTCTCTTTCAACATGAGCAGCTGCCATGCTTCGCTCTACAACTTGGAACAAGAAACTGCCACGATTTGCTACGAATACGCCGCCTCAATGCCTTCCTCGAAGGGTCGCGTCTTGCAAATGGCTTCTTTTCCGGAAATTTATCGACCCCTCCGGCAAGGGAAGCATTTTCAATTGTGTTCCTTCTCTGGCAACTCTATCCACGGTCAGGCATCGATGTTAGCTTGTCCGATGTTCGACGATCAAGGAGTCCTGGGGGATTTGTGGTTATTCCATCACCCAGATTATACCTTTAACAATCTGGAGATTCGGCTGGTCAAACAGGTAGCCAATCAATGCGCGATCGCAATTCGTCAAGCCCGACTTTATCAAACATCCCTTACCCAAGTGCAGGAACTGGAGAAACTCAATCAACTCAAAGATGACTTCCTCAGTACGGTTTCCCACGAATTGCGGACTCCTATCGCCAATATGAAAATGGCGATCCAAATGCTCAAGGTTTCTCCGACAGGCGATCGCTCTCAGCGCTATCTACAAATATTGCAAACAGAGTGCAACCGAGAAACTGAGCTAATCAATGACCTTCTAGACTTGCAACGGCTAGCAGCTGCGTCTTATCCCAGCTTTCTTGCCACGGCAATCGATCTACCAGAGTGGTTGCCGAATATTATTGAATCCTTTCGCTCCCGCATACAGGAACGCGAACAAATCTTACAGGTTGATATTCCCTCAAACTTGCCCACCCTAGTCTCGGAATTAGCCAGTGTGGAGCGAATTTTGACAGAGTTGCTCAATAATGCGTGCAAGTATACCCCACCAGGAGAACGCATTACAGTAACAGTCCGTGCCGCTTCGGCAATGATGCAAATCAAGGTGAGCAACTCTGGGGTCGAGATTCCGCCTGATGAGCTACCCCGCATTTTTGACAAGTTCTACCGCATTCCCCGTGCCGATCGCTGGAAGCAGGGCGGAACTGGTTTAGGATTAGCGCTGGTGCAGAAACTCACCCAACATTTAGGCGGCATTCTTCGAGTCAGGAGTGCTTCTGAAGAGATAACGTTTACTTTAGAGTTACCGCTGACACACCCGATGTCTGGTAATGGGTAATCTGTCCGGTTTCCATAATAAAAGAACCCCACCCCGCTTGCGAGGAGGGGAGCCGGAGCCGCAGGAGATGGCGGGGTGGGGTTCCGGAGAATTACGGCGAATTAGCCAGATTTGACATAGCGGATAATGGAATACCTCTCACCAATTAGCTATTTGCCGAATTGTTGTGATTTGCTGGGCATATTCTGCATCATCTAAAACAGGTTTTGCATCCTCAATTGCGATCGCGCTTGCAAGATCGATCCACGACTTGCAACCTCCATATTCCGGGCGGTAAGCGATAATCTGCGCTTGAATCAGTTTGTAAGTGCGTAGTAGCAGCACATAAATCGGCTGACGCGGCTTCCATTTGAGGCGATCGCTGACAAATTGCTCGTTCCAAATATGGTACGGTAGCAGCCCTCTCACCGCTGATTCTTCACTCACAGGCAAAATATCAGTAATTTCAGCCCAAGCACCGATTCGGATGGTTTCTGGATGCCAACCGGAGGCGACGGGTTGCACCAGATTGGAATATTCCGCTTTTAGCAAATCGGGCTGTTGATGTTCATAAGTTGGGTAGAGCAAAACTTCTGTTTCGGCAACGGTGAAGCGGTTGTTTTCCTCGCGGATGCCGCCTTTGCGTAGCAGCATAATCGTTTTGCCTTGTTCTAAGGCATCGACAGCAACCGCCCATTCTTTGAGGGCGTGAGGCGTGGTTTTGGTGGTCGTCGTAGATTGCATAAGTCTCGGATATTCTAATTCCAGGCTAACAGCGACCACACGACAGGTCAGTTAACATTGTTACTTTGATGCTGATTTGATGTTGAAAACGAAGCAAGCGATCGCATCCCCTTCCCCCAAGTGTTGCCTAATATGAAGACAGAAGCCGATAAACCAGGATTGACGCATGGAAAAACGACACTTAGGCACTTCTGACATTCAAATCTCTCCAATTGTCATGGGTACATGGCAAGCTGGCAAAAGGATGTGGGTGGGAATTGAAGACGCCGACACGATAAAAGCAATCCGGGTGGCATTTGATGCCGGTATCACTACAGTTGACACCGCTGAAGTCTACGGCGAGGGGCATTCTGAGCAGATTGTCGCCCAAGCGCTATCAGATGTGCGCGAGCAAGCGGTTTATGCAACCAAGGTGTTTGCCAATCATCTCAAGTATGACCAAGTGATTGAAGCGTGCGATCGCTCTCTCAAAAACCTAAAAACCGACTATATCGACCTATACCAAATTCACTGGCCCTCTGGGGTGTTCAAAAGCGAAATAGTCCCTATTGAAGAAACCATGAGCGCCCTCAACCATCTGAAGGAACAAGGTAAAATTCGGGCAATTGGCGTTTCTAATTTCTCCCGCGCCCAATTGGAAGAAGCCGCCCAGTATGGACGCATTGATAGTTTGCAACCGCCTTATTCCCTATTTTGGCGTTGGGTGGAGAAGGATGCCATGCCTTACTGCGTTGAAAACAAGATTTCAATTCTTGCTTATTCGTCTCTCGCTCAAGGATTATTAACTGGAAAATTCGGTTCCGATCATCAATTCGATCCAGCGGATAATCGCGCCAAAAATAAGCTTTTTCAAGGGGAGAACTACCAACGCGCTCAGCAATCTTTAGACAAATTGCGCCCGATTGCCGAACGCCATCAGTGTAGCCTTGCTCAACTGGCATTGGCGTGGTTAATTGCCCAACCGCAAACGAATGCGATCGCGGGTGCGAGAAATACCCAACAAGTCATAGACAACGCTAAAGCGGGTGATATTAAACTATCGACTGATGAATTGCAGGAAATTGATGCAATTGGGCGGATTGTCACCGCTCGTCTAGACGATAGCCCCGTCATGTGGAATTGGTGATCGGAACGCAGAGAATTTTTCGCATCAGAATTTTAGGGAGTCAGCCGTGAAAGTGCTGTATCGGGATGAGCCGACAGTAGCGATCGCGGCAGCTTTCTCCTATTTTCTCTTATTTAATTAGCAGATTGAAACATATAAAATTGCTTGTGGCGAACCATTAGCTGATTCTTACAGCAATAATTCGTAACTGCTGGCGCGAAGCGTGTATCTCTATTGAAGAGATAGCGTTTCTAGTTAAATTATGGCAAGTTACCGCTCTGCTTTTTGGGTCAATAGTTTCTCTTTGCTAGCAGTTATTGCTTTGATTGTCTATACCCAATTCTTGGGTTCTCCAGCAGGAATACTATTCGAGCCGCCACTTGCCCCAGCCGATCCAAATACGGGTTTGTTAACTCATACATTCCAATTATTATGTGCGGTACCGCCCATTGTTTGCACTTTTAGTTTTGGCTTGCTGAGG
Organism: Trichocoleus sp. AS-A1; assembly: GCF_039962015.1. Classification (NCBI taxonomy): domain Bacteria; kingdom Bacillati; phylum Cyanobacteriota; class Cyanophyceae; order Leptolyngbyales; family Trichocoleusaceae; genus Trichocoleus; species Trichocoleus sp. AS-A1. The sequence continues at coordinate 34,480 of NZ_JAMPKG010000022.1, forward strand.
ACGATTCAACCAAAACAAACCCGAAATTCATTTATCCTGTATTCGGCACTTATAACCGGAGGTTTTCTCGTCAACGAAATTTTTCGGATTCACATTATTCTTTTGAGAGCAGGGATTCCCAAGCTGATAACCATCGTCGTATATGCGATAGCGACCTTGGGATACGGATTAGCCTTCAGACAGAAAATACAATCAACGCCCTACATTCTGCTACTCAGTGGTATCGGGTTATTGTTTAGCGCGATCGCTGTAGATTCGCTAAAGTTAAGCGGCGATGCAGTTCCCGTCTTGCTAGAGGGTGTGCCAAAGTTGTTCAGCGAAATTAATATTGCACTTTATTTTTGGTTTGTCTGTTACGGAGAGATATTGCGATCGCGCAATTCTTAACCCTGCGTCACCTCAACATAAATATGCTCTAAGCGTACAGGTTGCCGCGCAATCGAATCGAGAGGAATTCCATCAAAACAGGAGATAATTTCCTTCAGTTCTAGATGTTCTGGTAGCCAAAAAGCTAGGTCATTCCCATAACGCCGAGGAGTGAAATTATATTTTTTAGCGCGAGCGATCGCTTGCTCCTCCTCCGGCGTCTCCACCACCACAACTTCCACTGCTGGCACTAATTTTCGCAGTTCTGTTAAACTGCCCTCCGCCAAAATACTACCCCCTTTAAGAATCCCGATTTTTTGACAAAGGCGTTCGGCTTCATCTAACAAATGAGTTGTGAGCAGAATTGTAATCCCCTGATTTTTCAGATTCCGAATTAACTCCCAAATTTCGTAACGCGCTTCAATATCCAACCCAGTCGTAGGTTCATCCAGAACGATCAGCTTAGGCTGATGTACCAAAGCAACCGCAATGTTTAACCGCCGCTGCATTCCACCACTCAACGTTTCCACCGGACTTTTTGCTCTATCTAATAAATTAACAGCCACTAAACTTGCTTCTACCTGTTGACGCCGCTGCTGATTTGTTAAGCCATAAATCCGAGCAAAGAAATGTAGATTTTCTTCACAACTTAGGGTTTTGTAAAGTAAATTTTCTTGCGGTGCAACCCCTATCAGATTTTTTGTTGCGTTTGAGACAGGTTGGTTGTTAATCTTAATTTCTCCACTATCCGCCCGTAATAAATTACAAATTATATTAATCGTTGTGGTTTTTCCTGCTCCATTGGGTCCCAGTAAACCGTAAATTTCTCCAGGGGGGATATGCAGCGTTAATTCCTGTAAAACAGCTCGTGTTCCGTAAGATTTATTTAGCTTCTCAATTCGTAGCACAATATTCCCTAATTGATTACAAGCTGAACGATATTCTTTAAACACGGAATGTAGCAAAAAACTCGTCAAATACGCTAAGAATAAAATTAAACTTTGCTGGCTTTTGCGTAAAGCTTAGCGTAACTCCACGTTAAAAAGTATATATACATCCCTATTTTAAAAAATTACAGCCTCCTTTCAAGACTCAACATCCGCTGGTAGGACAGCCATCCTCCTACAACCATTAAAATTGCAAACACGCATAAAAACCAAAAGTGAGATGCAATTTCTCCCAGTCCACTGCCATCAGCAGATACGCCGATTAGGGCTTCATTCATGTGATAAATTGGATTAAATTTAGCAATTTTTAACAGTGTCTTTGAAAACAGCGAGGTCGGTAAAAAGGCACCTCCTAAAATTAATAAAGGCACCCCAAATGCTGCCACCAAAGCATTGACATCCTCTGTGCGACGAGCAAACTGCGTACCGAGAATAAACCCAACCCCAACATAGGAAATAATACTCAAAAAAATAATCAGGATTCCTAACAGAATAGAACCCTGAAACTGAGCATTCCAAAAAGCAGCAATCGTGTAGACTAAAATGGCTTGACCGACACCAATGCAGCTGTGAGCTAGGAAAATTCCTAAGAAATAAGACGTTCCGCTGAGCGGTGAGATAAAAAGACGTTTGAGGGTTTGCTGTTCTCGCTCTGCAACCACAGTTGCTACACTACCACCCAAGCAACTAAAAAATAGTGCGGCACCCACCAGTGTTGAGGGAGCAGCCTTTTCAAAAGCCTCAGCCATAGACAACTTGGCATTTTCTGCCAGAATAACCCCATTAATCAGCAAAACAGAGACTGGAAAAATACACCAAAAAATCAGGCTGCGTCGCCGTCGTAATAATTCAATCAAAATTCGCTGGCAAACTGCCAGCGTTTCACGCCCGTATTTCATGGTGAGAAGTTACCCCAATACCAGATAAGTCAATTATTAAGGTACGCTTTTTCGCAACGTATCTGTAGACGCACAACTACTTAATATGTTCGGATCGCTGCTGCTAGGATATTAAAACACTCTCGCTTTCCCAAGCCTCTGCCCACAGTTTTTCAACAACAGACGCTAGACTTGCCGCGACTTCAAATCGATGATGAGTGTTGTAGTGGTAGGTGGCTAGGTTGGCTAGCTTAGCTTGTGCCGATGCTGCTTTGACAACGTTAGGTAGAGAAAAATCGACTCAAGCCTGAAAACCCTTTCGCTATTTGGGATGGGATAGCAGTCAGAATTCTACATCACACTATCTAGATAGATAGTGTTCTTGCAACAATGATATTCATTTGTCTTGATGACATATAATTCGTCTCAGATACAACAACCTGTCACTGATGACAAATAATTAGTCATTGTACATTTGTTAAATGGGCGATACTGGATTTGAACCAGTGACCCCTTCCGTGTGAAGGAAGTGCGCTACCACTGTGCTAATCGCCCTTAGGTTTTTAAGTTTATCACAGGCATTCACAGCCAACAACCCTTCTAGAGAAAGGAAGCAGTTATTTGAATCAGCGATCGCGGTCAATCATGTTAAGATTGCCCCGCCCATTAAGCGCTGGTAACGATAGTCTAATTCAGCTTTTAATAAGGGCGATCGCTCTAAGTTGGCATCTTGTGCCATCACTCTCTCGGCGGCATCCCGCGCGATATTCAATACTTCCTGATCTTCTACCAAACTCGCCAAGGCAAAATCTGGCACCCCAGACTGGCGAGTTCCCAGCACTTGACCGGGACCGCGCAGCCGCATATCCATCTCCGCAATAAAAAAGCCGTCTTGGGATTGTTCTAATACATTGAGGCGGTAACGAGCATCTGCGGTTTTGGTGCTGCTCATCAGAAGACAGAAAGATTGAGCGGCACCGCGACCAACGCGCCCCCGCAACTGGTGTAACTGCGATAAGCCAAAGCGTTCGGCATTCTCAATCATCATCACCGTTGCATTCGGCACATCCACGCCCACTTCAATCACCGTGGTGGAAACAATGATTTGCGTTTGATTATCGCGGAATCGGGTAATTGCCTCATCTTTTTCCGCTGAAGTCATGCGACCGTGCAGCAATCCGACTTGGAACTGAGGGAAAACACTTTCTGAGAGGCGCTGATGCTCCTCCACTGCCGAACGCACATCTAACTTTTCCGATTCTTCAATCAGGGGCAAGACGATATATGCTTGACGCCCTTGAGCAACTTCGCGGCAGATGAGATCGTAGGCATTGGTGCGTTCTTTGCCCGTGAGTACGGTCGTATGAATTGCTTGCCGACCCGGTGGCATCTCATCAATCTGGCTCACATCCAAATCCCCATGAACCGTCAGCGCCAAGGTGCGAGGAATTGGCGTGGCGGTCATGGTTAATACATGGGGTTGTTCGCCTTTTTGCTGCAACAGCGCCCGCTGTTCCACTCCAAAGCGGTGCTGTTCGTCAATCACTACTAACCCCAGCTTATGAAAATTCACTTTCTCTTGAATCAGAGCATGAGTCCCTACTAATAGAGGCAGTTCGCCGGTTTCTAGATGGGCATGAATTTGGCGGCGTTTGGCAGTTTTGGTGGAACCTGTCAGCAGTTCTACGGGCAAGTACAGAAGATTGAACCAACTGACTAACTTGCGATAGTGCTGTTCTGCCAAAACTTCAGTGGGAGCCATCAGCGCCGCTTGGTAGCCGGATTGAATCGCGGCGAGGATAGCAATGACTGCTACGACAGTTTTACCAGAACCGACATCGCCTTGCACCAACCGATTCATCGGAGTGGATGATTGCAAATCGTTGAGGATGTCGTTCAGTACCCGCTGTTGGGCACCCGTTAATCGAAAGGGTAAAACTTGGTGGAATTGTTCAATCAGCTTCCCTCTGGGAGCCAAGATAGCGCTGGACTGCTTTTGGCGTTGGGCTTGGCGACGGAGGAGGAAACCCAGCTGAAGGTAGAAAAACTCATCGAAGACTAAACGGCGACGGGCGGCTTCCTTGGCGGCACTGTCGGCAGGAAAATGGATGTTTGCGATCGCATCCGACAACTTCATCAATCCATACCCATCGCGTAAAACCGCGGGTAAAGGATCTTTCAGATGGGTGGCGGCGGGGAGAGCAGCAATGACCGCCTGTCTTACCATATCTGCCGCTACGCCCTCTGTTAGGGGATACACCGGCACGACTCGACCAATGGTGTGGGAGTCAATCGGGTCTCCAGGGTTTGCCAAAACTTCCAGTTGTGGATCGTCCAAAGTCAGACCATATTGACTTTTTTTCACCAAGCCAGAAGCCGCCACGACTGCGCCTTGGGGATATCGATTTTTTATCCCTTCTTGCCAGCCGCGATTGCTGTAGCGAGAACCGGCAAAAAAGCGGCTGAGGCTGATTTGACCCGTGCGATCTTTCAGCACCACCTGCATTATGGTTAATTTCTTGTTTTTTGGGCTACTAAAGCAGGTACAGCGCTTCACCGTTCCTATCAATGTCACCGTTTCACCCGATTCCAGCTCAGAGATATTCACCTGACGCGCATAGTCAATGTGGTCGCGGGGGTAATAAAAGAGGATATCCCGCACCGTATGGAGATCCAGCTTGGCTAAATACCCGCCTTTTCTAACTCCCACATCTGGCAAACTGGTCAGCGGTTGGTCAAGAGAAATCGCTGCGTTGGACTGGACGAGGGGCGTGGTGCGCGGGGCTTGAGTATCGGGGGATGGGGGCGATTTAATTGTCTCTACTTGCTGCTGATTGTCTTCATTTCGCTGATGCGATCGCGATCGCGCTTGCCTCTCCATGACTTGTTGCATCTGATGGAGAAATCGGCGCGTTTCCAAGACCAAGTGTTGTCGCTGGGAGAGGGTGAGGTTCGGGTAACGGGCAAACTGAGACGCCATCTCTTGCCACCGATGTCGCTCTATCAGCGGCAAAAAAGATGGGGTTTTTCCGAACTCTAGGCTTAAGAATTCACTGAAGCGATATTGTTTCCCCATTAAGTCCGTAAAGCCCCGTTCTGCCTCGACTGAAAGGGCTTTCTGCAATCGCAGCCAATCCGGTGATTCTATTTGCATCTTCTCTCCCCTTTTTTGTTAATTGCTAGTAGCGAATGGCTGATTACCCGCCAATAGCCGTCCTCACCCGGATATTGTCAATCCTCACGACGATTCCCATTATTCTTCAAACCAACAGGCACGCCAAGCCGCTTCTGCCGCAGCCACAGTGCGCTCTCGTTGCTTTTTCTGAAATTCTCGGCGCAGGGTGCTAAGCCGTCCGCTGAGGGTCCGAATCTGGTTGCGTCCTGCCATTACCGTTGAATCAGCAAATTCAATCTCAGATAACCGCAGATGGATGGCGATAATCGGTATTAAAGGAGAGTTTTGTAAAGTCGGGAGATTTGACGTTTCTACCGGCTCATTTTCTATTTGAACCACAAATTTTAAAAGATTGGGGCGTCCCACCACAGGCTCACCAGATGGCTCCGCTCTAACAGCAGCTTCCAGAACAGCTTCCGGAAAGTTTTTCGGTAATATCCCCACTTCCTGTAGTAGACGATTGCTTTGGCAAGAAAGAGCGAGCAAGGTTTCGCTCATGGCGTTTTCCACCGCTTCCTGCCATCGAGCCAAATCCTCTGGGTTGTTTGTCGGGACGTTAGAAAAGGTAAAGCGACTGGTTGAGCGATCGCGATCGCTATTGAGACTTGGGGTGTCGAGAGTTTCTTGTGGTGCTAGCATCTCGATGGCTAAGTCATCAGTCGGGGTAGGGAAATCCTCTTCTTGAGAGGGTTCTTGGGATAGTTCCCCGCGCGATGTTTCAGCGGGACGGCTTCTTTCAAGGTTTCGCAGTTGGGGTTGAGCAAGCCTTGCCTGTTGCTGAAGGTTCTGTTGCAATTGTTGTCGTTCTCTAAGAGACAGACTCAGAAACGCTTCCGGATAGACTTGGGTGCAAAGATAATAACTCGCCACGATCAACTGCTGCCGCATGGCTTGTCCTAAGGCAGTCAGATAATCGTTGTAGGTATCGTGGAATTCTATAGCGATCGCTTTGATTGCTTCTTCCAGCGCTGCCATATCCCGCTCAATTTCCTCTACTCTTCTCGCCATTGCTGCTTACATCTGTCAATCGGGACGGTACGGGCGTACAGATGTACTTCCCTACTTTAGAATACCGATTCCTCGTCATTCGGTCATTCGGTTATTCGTCTATCGGTCAGAAGCAACAGACGAATCCCTATTGACTAACGACTCATAATAACGCGATGTAGAACTAACTTTGAGATCGGCCCTAAACCACTTCCCTGGTATCAAAGAGCCTCTAATCGCCCCTCTCCTTGCCGCCGATACCCTACTCCCCTATAACCTTTGAAATGCCTACCTAAAGAGCTTTAAAGCGATCGCCTTTGTGATAATTTATTCGTGAAACGGTATCCGATAGATAGGCAGTAGTGTCAGGGCGTGGCAAAAAAGCTACCGATTCTCCATTTCCCTCCCTGTCGGTTCGCTGAAATTCACCGATTTAGCCGCCTCTATTCTGATAACGCTGCTTCTCCAATCAACGGCAGCGTCACCGTAAAACTCGTGCCGACTCCGACTTCACTCATCATTGAAATCTCGCCCCCATGTGCCTCCACACACTTTTTGACCATCGCTAATCCCAACCCAGTGCCAGGAATTGTGCCGACGTTTCTAGCACGATTGAAAGGATGAAACAGCCGAGGTTGATCTTCTTTGGGAATGCCAATTCCTTGATCTTGAATCTGAAAGATGACTGTTTTCTCGTGGCTTCTTAGTTCAAAACGCACTGTGCCGCCTTCCGGTGAATACTTAATCGCGTTAGCGAGTAAATTATCTAAAATATGCCGCAGTAGGGTTTCATCCCATAACGCCTCTCCCAAGTCCTCTTGACAAGTGAAAATAAGTTGATATTTGTCAAGTGTAAAGAGTTGCAACTCTTCGACCAATTTGTGACAGAATGATTTCAAATCAAGGGGAATCAGTTGGCACTGAAGTTGCCCTGAATCAGCTTTCCCGATAAACGTAATTTCATCTAATAGCTGAGCCAGATTTTTAATTGCTGAACGAATCAGTTTGAGATGAGTATTTTTTTTCTCATCGCTCAGTTTTTGATCGTAGTCTTGGAGCAATCCAGCAGAAAGGAGAATCCTATTCAGGGGATTGCGGAAATCGTGAGAAAGCATAGAAACAAATTCAGATTTAGACTGATTGATTTCTTTGGCTTTCACTAGCTCAGCCGTTCGTTCCTGAACTCGGATTTCTAACGCCTCATTAACTGTTCGTAATGTTTCCGAAACCTGCTTTCGCTCAATTGCATAGCACAAAGAGCGCACTAGCACCTCTACATTAACTTGGCGCTTAACCAGATAATCTTGTGCCCCCTGTCGGACTGCTTCTATCGCTAATTCATCGTCATTCGTATTTGTCAGCACAACAATCGGTAAGCCAGAAGCGTGGCTGTTTAGGGGAGCTAGAGAACACAAACCTTCACTGTCAGGTAGGGTCAGATCCAACAAAATTACATCAAAGCAATCTTCATTGAGTCGATTGAGCGCTTCCCTCAATCGTTTGACATGCACCAGACTAAACTGTTTGAACTTGGCTTGTTTCAGAAGCTCTTGCAGGAATCTGGCTTCTGCCAAGTTATCCTCAATCAACAAGATTTTTATTGAGCTTCCAGGCATAATTTTCTGGGATCTCCCCTCCCCTCCTGTTCCCGCTCGGCAACTGCTTGCATTTTAACAAGATACGAAAATTTCTTGTCATCATTCCGATGGCAGGGTAACAGTTTCCAGCCAAAACTCTTCAATTCCTTTAACAATTTTAAAGAGCTGGCTGAGGTTGCGGGATTTGGTGATGTAGCAATTTACGTGCAAGTCATAGCTGTGGAAAATATCATCTTCATTTTTAGAAGTTGTCAGCACTACTACTGGGATGCGTTTCAGCTTGGGGTCGGCTTTAATTTCCGCCAAGACTTCTCGACCATCCTTCTTCGGCAAGTTCAAATCCAGCAGAATCAGGTCAGGGCGAGGTGCATCAGCATACTCGCCCTCTTGGCGCAAGAAAGCCATTGCATCCACACCATCCCTGACTGTCACGACTTGGTGTGGAAGCGAGCTATTTTTTAAGGCTTCTTGGATTAAGCGGATATCGGCTTTATTGTCCTCGACTAAAAAGATTGTTTTGTGGTTTTCTTCCGTTTCTACGCTCACGATCGCGTCCCCCTACTGGAATCGTAAAGTAGAATGTTGCACCCTGACCTAATTGGGACTCGACCCAGATGCGCCCTCGGTGACACTCAACAATCTTTTTGCAAATTGCTAAACCCATTCCTGTACCTTGATACTCATCCCGCGTATGCAAACGCTGAAAGATAACAAAAATGCGATCGCTAAACTGCGGATCGATGCCAATCCCGTTATCCCGTACTGAGAATAGCCACGCATCCTCTAGTCGAGAAGCTCCTACATGGATTTCTGGCGGTTGCTCGCTGCGGAACTTGATAGCATTGCCAATCAGGTTCTGGAACAGTTGCATCAACTGGGTGCTATCTGCCATAACCGTCGGCAAGGGATCGTGAGCGATCGCAGCTCCCGTTTCCGAGATGCGTCCTCGCAAATTAGCCAAGGCGCGGTCTAAAGCCGTGTCCACCCCTGTCATTTCAAACTCGATAGCCTGCATATCCACCTTAGAGTATGCCAGCACGTCATCAATTAGCGTCTGCATTAAGCTGACTCCCTCAACAGTGAAGCCAATGAATTCCTTCGCGTCTTCGTCGAGTTGCTCTAGATAGCGCATCTCCAAAAGTTGTACGTAGTTCGCTACCTGATTGAGTGGCTCTTGCAAGTCATGGGAGGCGACGTAAGCAAACTTTTTCAGCTCAGCATTGGAACGTTCTAAATCTTGAGCTAATTGGGCAAGTTCATCAGCTTGGCGCAGCACAATGTTAATAATTGCCTTTCTGAGTTCAAGTGCAGCTTTAATTTCTACCTGTTTCCAGGGTAAAGACGTTAAGCGAACCGTTTCTTTCCACAGATCAAATGATTTGCGAGGACACAGACGAATATTTCCCTCTGACTGGTTTACTTCAAACGCCTTATTTGGGTCGCCACCCCAATTCACGGTTTGAATTACTTCCGGTCGAAACCACAAAACATAGTTATTCTTAGAAATCGGAATCGCTAATAAGCCACTGGCAACGTTTTTGAAACTTTCTGCATCTGGATAAATCTGAGGTAAGGAATCGCTATAGAAGACTTCTTCCTCGACGTTATTCTTTAGCCATTGGACTAAAAAGTTGAGTTCTTCTTCTGTGGGAGTCTCACCAACCATCGTGCAATCCCCGCCAAAGCACACGGCAGCACCTTTAGCGTTAGCAAGCTCCAGCAGATTCGGTTGGTGTTTAACTAAACCATCAATAAAGTTTTCTTCTTGAGACATATATTCAACCAAGGCTGATTGGATATATGCCAGCTTCATGCGATAGCCGTAATCTTCAGTTTCTTCTCTGGTTGAGATTTCTGAAAAGATGACGCGCCCCAAGAATTCGCAAGCTTTTCGCAGCTCATAAGAAACATACTTGGGGGACTGATGATGGCAAGCAATCAGTCCCCAAAGTTTTTGCTCTTTCATCAAAGAAATTGTCAGAGAAGCACCCACACCCATATTGTGCAAGTACTGGATATGACAAGGAGACGCGCTTCTGAGAATAGAGTTCGTTAAATCAAGCGGACGCTGATTAACTGGATTAAGAATCGGAAAAAGTTCAGCAGATTGAGAAGTGGCATCCGGGATTAACCTGATCCAATTCGAGGTAAATAACTTTCTAGCTGGTTTAGGAATATCTGATTCTGGGAAGTGGAGACCTAAGTAAGGCTCCATACTTTCTAGTTTTTCTTCAGCGAGGACAGATCCATGCCCATCGTCATCAAACTTATATAGCATCACCCTGTCAAATCCGGTGACTTTTCGCACCTCTTTCACAATGATTTGACAAAAGTCACCCAGAGTTGATGTTTTTTCTAACTGGTTGATAGAGGCTCTGGCTAGATGATAAAAGCTTAAGAAGGGGATGTTTTCTTGGGAAATCGCAGGTTCTAATTCCAAAATTAAAAATCCATCTGCATTCCGGTGGAAAATGCCATCAAAGACTAAATACTCATCGCCTTTTCTTCTAGCCCAAATCTTGATAGGGTTGATAAAATCAAGATTTTCTTCTAATAGTCCTGCTTTAATTCTGTCTACTTGGAACGGGTCGAGAACTTCTTCTAATTTCTTTTGCAGCATATTTTCGGGGGAGATTCCGAAAACTGTGGATATATTGCTGCTAACTTGTAATATTGTTAACTCAGGTTCTGCGAGAACGAAAATTATTCCGTGAGGCTGAACTTTACTAGCATTATGAATGGGTGCTTCTTTCAAGCTAGTTATATTAATCCCTGGCACTTGTAAATTGATTTCCATTATGATCCTTCCTTTTTTCTGGAACTATCAGAAGTAGATTATCTATAGGATTGAATACCCTAAAAGGATTTCCCGCACCAGCTAAATGTCCCTTTCGTAGCGCTGTATTACTGGCAAATAGTCAGCTCGATCCTGAACTCCAAGATACAATGCTTGTCTATTTAGGGGCTGAAAAATTTCGTTACTTTTCTAGTGAGTTTGCACTCCTCAACGGTGTTTCGCAGTGTCCCCTTAATCTGCTCGCGCTCAAAAGTCTAGCACAAGGATCGAGGCAACACTCCTAAGGAGGATGTTAAGAATTCCACCCAAACAAAAAGTTTTTCTGCTTTTAGTGTTTCTGTCTTTATAAAGGGTTTCCAAGGTGTTAATTTGTTGAGATATATAGAATGGGGATATCGTGCCTACAAGCGCTGAAAATCTCTTGAAAATAAAGATAAAAAAAGACAGGTTTCCATCATGGAAACCTGTCCTTCCTAGGGATTCAGCCCGAAAATTTGCTGATTAATTGCCGCCCATTTGAGCTGCAACTTCCTCAGCAAAATTGCTTTCTTTCTTTTCCAGTCCTTCACCGAGAATAAATCGGACGAAGCGACGGACTTGGATGTTTTCACCTAGCGTCGCAATATTTTGCTTGATCAACTCTTCCACCGTGATACTTTGGTCACGAATGTAGGGCTGATCGACCAAGCTCAACTCTTGCAGGCGTTTGTCAATTCGACCCTGAACAATCTTTTCTTTGATGTTCTGCGGCTTGTTGCCTAGGTCATCCCGGCCCATTTCGATTTCTTTTTCCTTCTCAACGATTTGAGCGGGAATGTCGCCAACCTTCACGTATTCAACGTTGGGGCAAGCTGCAATCTGCATAGCTATGTTCCGCACCAGAGTTTGGAAGGCTTCGTTGCGGGCGACAAAGTCTGTCTCGCAGTTCACTTCCACCAGGACGCCGACTCGACCTCCGGTATGGATGTAGCTGCCAACCAGTCCTTCTGAGGCTTGGCGATCGCCTTTTTTCCCAGCGCTAACCATTCCCTTTTGACGCAGCCATTCAATGGCTTTGTCCATATCGCCATCGGTTTCTTTTAGCGCTTTTTTGCAGTCCATCATGCCGACACCAGTTTTTTGGCGCAGCTCGTTCACGAGTTTTGCAGATATTTCCGCCATTTCCTCAGTTCCTAACTAAGAATTGATGTTTCTAACGCTGAATTATCCCTCGGTTTCTTCTTCCTCTTCATCAGGAACCGAGTCGATTTCCTCGTATTCGATATCGTCTTCAGCGCCTTCGTAATCTTCGTAATCCTCTTCTGCTTCTGCGTCTAGCTGACCGTGACGACCTTCATAGATAGCGTCTGCCAACTTACCCACTATTAGCTTAATGGAGCGGATAGCATCGTCATTGGCTGGAACGGGAATATCCACTACATCCGGGTCGCAGTTTGTATCCAGCAGCGCGACGATAGGAATCCCCAGTTTTTGGCATTCTTGAACTGCATTATATTCCCGACGCTGATCCACGATCACCACGATGTCGGGAACTTTCCGCATCTGCTTAATACCGCCGAGGTATTTCTGCAATTTGGTCATTTCCCGGCGCAGCATCGAAGCTTCTTTCTTGGGCAGTAAGTCGAGGACTCCGGTTTCTTCCCGGCGTTCCAAATCTTTTAGGCGCTCTACCCGTGTTTTAATGGTCGTCCAATTGGTGAGCATTCCCCCCAACCAACGTTGGTTGATGTAGTAAGAACCACAACGAGCGGCTTCTTGAGCCACAATTCCTGCGGCTTGACGCTTGGTACCGATGAAGAGAACCTTCTTGCCCTGTTCTGCGGCGGTTCGCATATAGGTGTAGGCATCTTCCATCAGCTGGGCAGTCTGAACCAAGTCGATGATGTGGACGCCATTGCGGGACGTATAGATGTATGGAGCCATTTTTGGGTTCCACCGGCGGGTCTGGTGCCCAAAGTGAACACCCGACTCCATCATCTGAGCCAAAGAAACAACTGACATATTTATTTTCCTTTCGGGTTAATCCTCCATCCAGGCGTATTTCCAGCGGAAACACCCGAAACCCTGAATGTGCGGAATGTACGAATTTAGACAACTCTTCCAGTTTATCAGAGTTATAAGGGCTTTGATGGGAAAATTTGCAGGAAAAACATTGAAAAATAGGCTAGCACAGTTGCGGTAGCCGATTTCTAGACATTTGGCAAGGAAAATATTAAAAGATTAGCGATCGCGCAAAACAAATCGCCCACTTGCATCCTTAGCAGTGCAATCCTGTAAATTAGGCTTTTTGCCTCGCTTCAGCGTAGGCTGCATAAACACCTTGAACGTTGTACCAATTAAGGAAAATTCGAGCAATTTCTAAGGCTAATTGGGGTTTACCTTGATTAATCAGCCATTGCAAAAAGGGTGCCATTGTGCGCTCGTTGAGTCTGCCACCGAAGGAAAGAAGACCCCAGAGGATGCGGTGAAGGAGGGTCATTTGAATCATCATTTTGACATCCCAGGTAGGGTGCTTTTGATAGAATAAAACGCCCATCCGTCCCCGTTGGATTTCTCGATCGATCATGGGGGGAATTTGTTCTAAAGCAAAGGGGGGATGCCAGTGATAGCCGACTGCGGCTGGACATTTAATCAGTTTTAAACCCAATTGTTTGAGCCTGATGCCGAGTTCTAAATCTTCCCAGCCGTAAAGTTGAAAGCGGGTATCAAATAATCCAACTTTTTCGAGCCATTTACGAGCGATCGCTACATTCCCCGTAGCAAAGTAAGCAGCGGAAAAATCCGTGATTTTGTAGGGTTCGGAGGTGGGATTCTCGAAGTTATTGGTATTGATCACCCAACCGTAAGTAAAGAGGCGATCGCTTCCGAGATTCTTTTCTCCCTCAACTAAGGCGTCGGCGTGTGCTTGGAGAAAATGCTCGGTAACTACTAAGTCGCTATCAATAAAGATAATCGTGTCACCCTGAGCCTGTTCTACTCCTAGATTACGGGCGGCGGCTGGCCCTTGATGATCTTGCAAGAGCGATCGCACGTGAGGAAATTCAGCGGCGTGTTGGGATAACCACTCCAACGTGCCATCCGTCGAACCATCATCCACCAGCACCACTTCATAGCCGCTGACGACGCTACCAGCACTCAATAGCTGGTGTTCCATTGCTCTGAGGCATTTTTCTAGAATCGGCTTGCGGTTATAAGTTGGAATGACAACGCTAAAAAACACGATTTCCCCCGGATGACAACACTTTTAGTATCTCTCAAAGAACTGTAAGCCAATGAACAGAAAGCATTTTCATCTATCCCTTGGTGCCCCAGATGACTATGGCTGTAGATTAATCTGTGCTATTCCTGACAAGACTTGGCATAGATTAGTTGCATAATAAGAACTCGTTGTTTTGCGGAAGTGAGAGATCAATGGGTCGTGCTACCAAAGTTGTGCTGGCATATTCAGGGGGAGTCGATACCTCCGTCTGCATCCCATACCTGAAGGAGGAATGGGGAGTTGAAGAGGTAATTACCCTGGCGGCGGATTTGGGACAGGGAGACGAACTAGAGCCAGTCCGGGAAAAAGCGCTAAAATCCGGTGCTAGCGAATCGCTGGTTGCCGATGCTACAGAAAGTTTTGTCAAAGATTATGCGTTTCCAGCGATTCAAGCGAACGCTCTCTATGAAAATCGCTATCCCCTCCAGACTGCTTTGGCACGTCCGCTGATTGCCAAACTTTTAGTCGAAGCGGCTGAAAAATACGGTGCGGATGCGGTGGCGCACGGATGCACGGGGAAGGGCAATGACCAAGTTCGGTTTGATGTATCGATTGCGGCGCTGAACCCAGATTTGAAGGTGTTGGCACCAGCGCGGGAATGGGGGATGAGCCGAGAGGAAACCATCGCTTATGGTGAGCGTTATGGGATTCCTTCGCCCGTGAAAAAGAAATCTCCCTACAGTATCGATCGCAATTTATTTGGTCGCAGCATTGAAGCGGGACCCCTAGAAGATCCTTGGACGGAACCGCTAGAAGAAATTTATGCGATGACCAAAGCGATCGCTGACACGCCCAATGAGCCAGAATACGTTGAAATTGGCTTTGAAAAAGGCATCCCGATCTCCCTCAACGGTGAAGCTTTGCCGCCTGTGGCGCTAATTACGAAACTCAACGAAATTGCCGGAAATCACGGTGTCGGGCGGATCGATATGATCGAAAACCGCCTAGTGGGTATCAAATCGCGGGAAATCTATGAAGCCCCGGCTTTAATGGTTTTAATTCATGCCCACCGCGACTTAGAAAGTCTCACCTTAACCGCAGATGTGACCCACTACAAGCGCGGTATCGAAGAAACTTATACTCAGCTAGTTTATAACGGTCTTTGGTATAGTCCGCTCAAAGCCGCCCTGGATGCCTTCATTCAACAAACACAGGAGCGGGTATCGGGAACGGTGCGAGTTAAACTTTTTAAGGGCAACTCGATGACTGTGGGGCGTAAATCTGAGAAGTCCCTTTACAGCCCAACGTTAGCAACTTATGGGGCTGAAGACCAGTTTGACCATAAAGCTGCTGAAGGATTTATCTACGTTTGGGGATTACCGACTCGCGTTTGGTCGCAAAAAGCGAGAGGCTAGTTTGAAAGTTTTGAGTTTTGAGTTTTGAGTTTTGAGTGAGAAAACACATTCTTTTCATTCAAAACTTAATCGCTCATCACTCAAAACTTTTTCTAATCTCCCTCGATTGAACGCTTGGCTTCGCGGGACTCTAGCCACAGAGGAACGGCAATCCAGGCAATCAACAGGAATAACGCGATTAAACCAAATTGAGCGACCCACACAACTAATTGTTCCAGGGGTACCAGTCGCCCTGCGAAAAAGGACAACGTGACCATTACCGATGCCCAAGCAGTCGCCCCAGCTATGTTATAAGCCATAAACTTGAGGAAGGGCATTTGGGCAATTCCAGCGAGAGGACTGGCGACAATTCGCAGCACAGCCAGGAAACGACCGAGAAACACTGTTTTTCCGGCGTTCTCGCTCACTTGTTGCTTGAGTTGTAAGAGTTTTTCTTCGCGGATGCGGAAAAATCCCCCAACTTTCACCAGCAGGGGCCAGCCGCCTTTTCTGCCAATCCAGTAACCGCAAGTACCACCGACAACTGCACCAGCGATCGCACTCCCTAGCACGAACCAGTAACTCAGTTCCTTACTTCCCGCCAAGAAACCCCCGGCAAGAGTAATCGTTTCACCAGGGATGGGAATGCCAAGATTTTCCAGCAAAATCCCCAAAAAAACTGCCCAGTAACCGTAGTGGTGGGCAATTTCTTTGATATTTTCTACAGATACAAACTCTAAAGACATTTATCTGGGTCTTTACATAGATTCATACTTCTATCATAGTGGCTCGATCCGCTCAGGGTGTCAATCAGGGCGGGAAATCTTGAGATTGTTATCGAGACGGCTACGGGCGAGGATTTTGCCCCTAGCACTCAAGGGCGATCGCACTCCTCTTCATCGGCAAATAGGCAGCCCAATATCTTTCTTGAGGAAATAAGGATTAAACAGGCGAGTTTACGTCTTTTTCGATTTGCTGCTTCGCCTTAAAAAAACATTTTCAGCAGGTATACCGACGGACAGATGCCAAATTTTAATTTTATTCTTATTAAGACTGTTAAAAAGTAATGCTCGTCAGGACTCAAACCAAAAACCAGTTGTGAGTGAATTTGCAACTGTGGCTGAGTGAGGACTTCTCTAGCTTTACCCTTGAGGAGAGGAACTCTAAGATAGAGGTATTTTGTTTCTAATATTATTTTATGTCTAAAGACTCAATAAAAGTGCTTTTAATTGAGGATGACGAGGATGACTATATTCTGACGCGCGATCTCCTCTCAGAAATTGAGCGAGAAAAGTTTGATCTCGAATGGGTAGATAGTTATGATGCTGCTTTAGAAAAGATTCAGATGCATCAACATGATGTCTATTTAGTGGACTATCGTCTTGGCGCACACAACGGCTTGGAATTGTTACAAGAAGCCATTTCAACTAATTGTAAAGCGCCGATCATCTTGCTGACCGGGCAAGGAGATCGGGAAGTAGACTTTGCAGCAATGAAAGCGGGAGCTGCCGATTACTTAGTTAAGGGGAAGATGGACGCGCCGCTATTAGAGCGGGCGATCCGCTACTCGATCGAGCGAGTCAAAACGTTAGAGGCACTGCGGGAGAGTGAATCGCGGCTAGAGAATATTCTTGGCTCGCTCGATGACAGTGTATGGTCGGTTTCAGCCATCACTAGGGAGCCGATTTACATCAGTCCGGCGGCGGCGGAAATTTATGGTCGTCCAGTCTCCCAGTTTTTCGAGCGCCCGAACCTCTGGCTGGAGGTGATTCACCCAGACGATCGAGAACGAATAGAAGCTATGACGCAAGCGTTACTCCAAGTCGGTGCAGCAGACGAAGAGTATCGTATTTTCCGACCGGACGGGGAAGAGCGTTGGATTCGCAATCGCGCTCATCTAGGGCGTGACGCGAATGGGAATGTCATCCGAATCGATGGTTTGGCTGCCGATATTACCAAACGCAAGCAGGCAGAAGAAGCCTTGCGGTCAGCTATGCGCGAAAACAGCCAGCTAGCGGCGGCGATCGCTAACCTGACAACTGGAGTTACAATCACCGATCCAACTTTACCTGACAATCCAATTATCTTTGTCAATCCTGCTTTTACTGCCATCACCGGCTACTCGGCGACGGAAGTGATGGGTTCTAATTGCCGCTTTCTACAAGGGAAAGATACTGATTTCACTGTTGTGAAAGTGATGCGAGAAGCGATCGCATCAAAGCAACCGATTATGTGTGTAGTCCTGAACTACTGCAAAGATGGGACACCGTTCTGGAATGAACTCACCATCAACCCAGTTTTTGATAACGATGGGAAACTCATCAACTTCATCGGGTTGCAGAACGACATCACGGTTCGCAAGCAAACCGAAGAGGCAATTGAACGACTGCGCCACCAAAACGAACTAATTCTCAACTCAGCGGGTGAAGGAATTTATGGTTTGGATATTCATGGAAACGCCACCTTTGTTAATCCAGCTGCTGCGAGAATGCTGGGATGGGAAGTTGAAGAACTCATTGGCAGACCCTTGCATTTTATTTGCCACCATTCAAAAGCCGATGGCGCTCCTTATCCGCGAGAAGCGTGTCCAATTTATGCAGCCTTTAAGGATGGCACAGTTCAACAAATAGAAGAAGAAGTCTTTTGGCGAAAAGACGGTACGAGCTTTCCCGTTGAGTACATCAGCACCCCCATTCGAGAAAATGGTCAGTTGGTGGGTGCAGTCGTTACCTTCCAAGATATTACCGAGCGCGTAGGGGCAGCTACCAAGGCTGCCCAAACCCAGGAGGCTTTGCGTGAGAGTCAAGAACGTTATGAACTCGCCGTTTCTGGTGCTAACGACGGACTTTGGGACTGGAATTTAAAAACAAACGAAATTTATTTTTCTCCCCGCTGGAAATCCATGCTGGGCTGCGAGGAGAGCGAAATTAGCAATACGCCTGATGCCTGGTTTGAGCGAGTGCATCCTGAGGATATCGAGCAGTTGAAAGGGCAGATTTCTTTACATCTGGAAGGGCTGACCCCCCATTTTGAGAACGAACATCGCATACTACACAAAGACGGAACATACCGTTGGATGCTAATCCGGGGGATGGCTGTACGAGACACAAATGGTAAAGCCTCTCGCATGGCTGGCTCTCAAACTGACATCACCGAGCGCAAGCAAGTTGAGAAACAACTCCTCCATGATGCTTTTCATGACGTGTTGACAGGCTTGCCAAACCGAGCCTTGTTTAGGGATCGGTTGGGACAGGCAATTGAACGGTCAAAACGAACCAGTGACTATTTCTTCGCCGTCCTTTTTCTAGATATTGATCGCTTCAAGGTGATTAATGACAGCTTGGGACACATGATTGGCGATCAATTGCTGGTAGCGATCGCGCAGCGGTTGAAAGCTTGCCTGCGGGGTGGAGATACAGTTGCACGGTTAGGTGGAGATGAGTTCACCATCCTGCTCGACGATGTCAAAAATATCAATAACGCCACTGACATTGCCGAGCGCATCCACTTAGAACTTATGCATCCTTTCAGCCTTAACGAGCAAGAGGTATTCACGACAGCAAGCATCGGCATTGCCATCGGGGGTGGTTCGCAAAGCGCCCCAGCAATCGGATATGACTGTCCGGAAAATCTCCTGCGCGATGCTGACACCGCAATGTATCGTGCCAAATCGATGGGGAGAGCGCGTCACGAAGTCTTTGATACCACCATGCATACCCGCGCGGTGGCACTCTTGCAACTGGAAAACGACTTGCGGCGTGCGATCGAGCGGGATGAATTTCAGCTTCACTATCAACCCATTGTGTCATTGACAACTGGCAGGCTTGACGGGTTCGAGGCGCTTGTACGCTGGCAGCATCCGGAGCGCGGTTTAATCTCTCCAGCGGAATTTATTCCCATTGCCGAAGAAACAGGTTTAATTGTTCCCATTGGGCTGTGGGTACTCTACAATGCATGTTACCAAATGTATGATTGGCAGCAATTTTATCCAGAATTACTATTAACAATCAGTGTTAATCTTTCGAGCAAACAGTTTTTACAACCAGATTTAGTCAAGCAAATCGCTCAAATTTTGCGGGAGACTCGCCTGGATGCGCGAAGTTTGAAGTTAGAAATTACTGAAAGTGCAGTTATGGAAAACGCAGAATCGGCAATCAAAATGCTTTTCCAACTAAAAGCTTTAGGCGTGCATCTGCATATTGATGACTTCGGCACTGGCTATTCATCCTTAAGCTATCTGCATCGGTTTCCCATCGATCAGTTAAAGATTGATCGTTCTTTTATTAGTAGAATTGGGGCGAAAGACGACAGTTTAGAAATTGTCCGTGCTATCGTGACCCTGGCTCATACTTTAGAGTTAAATGTGACAGCAGAAGGGGTGGAAACAGCCGAGCAACTCTCCCAACTGAGAGAAATGGAATGCGAATATGGGCAAGGATATTTTTTCGCTAAACCCTTAACTCAAGAGTCAGCAAAAGAATTAATTGTTACAACACAGCAGCTTACCACCGATTTTAATTATTTTGCCTCAATCTTTGCAAAACCTCAATAATCTTATGTGCGCTGAGTAGATGACTGAAATTTAGTATTGCTTAATGTTAGGTTTCGCCAAGGCGAAACCTAACTAGAAATTCTGCAAAACTATATTTTATAGTGTTGAGTTTTCCGCTTCATTTTCCTTTAGTGGCAATTCAACAATCTCAAACCAGTATTTTCCCAAAGCTTTCATCACAGAAACTAGAGATTCAAATGTGACTGGCTTAGCAATGTACGAGTTTGCGCCTAAACCGTAAGAACGATAGATGTCTTCCTCAGCCTTTGATGTAGTCAGCACGACGACTGGAATAGGTCGCAGTTCGGGATCGGCTTTAATCTCCTGGAGAGCCTCCCGCCCATCCTTTTTAGGCATATTCAGATCCAGCAGAATTAAACCTGGACGGGGCGATTTTCTTAACTGAGTATACTTACCCCGATGGTAAAGATAATCCATCAGATCCTCACCATCTACAACAAAGTGTAGATCGTTAGCGAGTCGGCATTCTTCTAATGCATCCTTTGCTAGCAGCCGATCGTCTTCATCATCGTCAGCCATCAAGATGGTAATTAATTTTCCAGCTTTATTCACAGCGTTTTACTCACACCAAATTGCAGTACTTTCGCATAACTTGCCGTCGCGAAAAAAGGCTTGCTTTCTGAGATTGATCAGCAAAAATCTAAAATTTAAAATTCCAAAATCTATCACCTAGATTGCTTAACAGGTAGCGTGACAATGAATGTCGCCCCGTCCCCTAATATGCTTTTTGCTGTGATAGTACCACCATGACGCTCGACTATTTTACGGCAGATCGCTAAACCAACTCCCGTTCCTTCATACTCGTTACGACCGTGTAGGCGTTGGAAAACTGTGAAGATCCGATCCAGATACTTTTCGTCAAAACCAATGCCATTATCTTCGACCATAATTTGACACATGGGACGAGCTGATAAGTCTTGTGTCCAAAGCTGCTCGTCCCTCTCTAGTAATTGACTCCAAATCTTGACGACGGGTGCTTCTTCCTGACGCCGAAACTTCAGCGCATTGCTAATCAAATTCTGTAATAATTGCCGCATCTGCGACGGATCAGCATCAATCGTTAGCAGCTCGCCAATTTCTACTTGTGCACCTACCTTCTGGATATGCACCTCCAAATCAGACAAGACCTCTTGTAGCACGTTGGTGATATTGACACGAGTAAAAGGCTGAGCTTTGCTTGTCACCCGCGAGAAGGCTAGGAGGTCATTAATAAGAGTTTGCATCCGTTGCGCCGCTTTTTGCATCCGCTCCAGGTAGTCCTTCCCCTCATTAGTTAGGGATTCTCCGTATTTGAGTTTGAGGCGATCGCCAAAGGCTTGAATTTTCCGCAATGGTTCCTGCAAGTCGTGGGAAGCGACGAAGGCAAAGTCTTGCAATTCCCGGTTGCTTTGTTCCAATTTGAAGGTATAAGCTTTTAATTTTTCCTCTGTTCGCTGTCGTTCGGCAATTTCAGCTTCGAGTTCTGTATTAATAATTAATAATTTTTGGGTACGTTCTTGCACCCGTTCTTCGAGCATTTCGTTGACGCTTTTGATTTCTGAAAATTTTTGATTAAGTGTCGCCGCCATCGACTTGAAGTTGCGAACTAGAGCGTCCAGTTCTGTCACCGGACTATTAGGCCAATCGATTAATTCTTGCTCTGAAAGTTTATGAGGCAGATTTGTCGTTACTTGCGCTAGTTTTGAGAGGGGGCTAACTAAGCTGCGGCTTAGAAGGGTTGCAAAAATAAGCGCGATCGCTGAAATTAGCATCAAAATCGCTAAACTATTGGTATGAACGCGCTCTATATGGCGGACATCTGGTGTCGCAGACAATTCTGCAATGAGAGTCCAAGGAAGTTGGCTATCAATCGGAGTCTCTTGCACAAAGAACGAATTGTTCCAACGCACCATGACAAGCCGACTGCCACTTATCGGTAGCCACTGATAAGTCATCGGTGCAATTGGACGAATTTCGCCATCCTTACGACGATCAAATGTTTGCATTGCTACTCGCTCAGACAGAGTACTAGCAATTACAGATTTTCTGCGATCGACGAGAGTAATTTGCAGTCCCCGCTCGTCAAGATTTGATTTTAGGAGTTCGTCAATACCGTTCAAATCGAGTTCTGCAATGACTAAACCACGGAAGCGATTATCTCTTAGCACGGGTACGCTGAGAATTACCTTTTGTCCGTTCACTACATCCGATAGAGTAGGTTGCAGAGTATTATTTATTTCCTTAAAGTAGGGTTTAACAGCAAGATTCAATCCAATAGTGGACTCTCCCGCTTCATTCTGTCGTGGTGAAGATGTAATTGCTTTACCTTCGGCATTGACTACATAAATCTCATGGAAATCTGGAAATGTCCGTCTAGCAAATTCTATACTTGACTGCAATGCATCCAATTTGGTAGGCTCATCAGCAGCAATCTGAGCAAATTCTTGAACTGCCTTTAGATGTTGCTGATGCCAAGAACGCATTTCAACAACTAAATCTATAGAAGCCGCCTTGAGTTCTACATTAGCTGTTGTCTTGATGTTATCAATTACGCGGCGGCTGTCTAAAACCATAAGAATTAGAGTAGGAAAGAAGACAAAAGCTACTAACAAATTAAAAACAGTTTGTTGCAAAGAAAGCGTGCTAACTGCTTGAGGACGACCTAGCCATTTATGAATCGGTAAATGAGTCAGCATCAAGCTAGCAATTAAAGCATTGAAAATCCCGTTTACAGGCTGCTTTAACAAGATAATCAACGCTTGTGTAGTATCTACGTGCAAGATAATGGCATAAAATAGCCAAATGAGAGGCATCCCGATGAACAGCCAGAAAATTCCGTCTAGCAGCACGATATTCTGACGTAGACGATGAAACAATAAACTAACAAAGAATGCTTCAGCGGTAAAGGTCATTACCGTGTAGGGATGATGCCAAATAAAATAGGTACAAAGGCCAGAAATGAAGCCTGCAAAAGTACCCCAACCTGTACCGTACAAAAATACTATAATCCAAACGGCAATACTGCCAAATAGGAAATCTATATCGAAAAATAATGACCAACGGAAATAATTACCTAAATATCCGGCGACGATTAAAATACTTAGTCCAAAAGCGGCTTTGTTTCGGGCGTAAAACGGTGTTATTTTTGGGAGATAAGGACTTAAATTCATAACTACGGCTTGTTTTTCTTGATTGATGTTGAGCCAGATAAATTCTGTTAGAGCCAGTCGCTTTACTCACAAACTGGACTTCTTATTACCTCCCCTTTTTTGAGTGTAGTGGTGAGTGAGGGCGGGGAGATAGGTAAGATGATATGTATCTTTGCAAAACTAAAAAGGCATAAGAACTATTAAAGATTCCTAATTATCATGGCTAATATTTCATAAATTAATTCAGATTAATATGCTAATTATTAAGAAATGTGGTTTAGAGCGATCGCTTACCTAATCCCTACTACCATCTCCACCCGTTTCTCACCAGTTCTCTTCATTTTTGCCTACTTGCTAAGGGATCATTGCTGCAAGAAGCTAAAAAAGCATTAGTTTATTAATTACTGCAATAACTCTAAAACAGCTCAGATTCTTAGCCAATTGTTACGCGGGTCGTCTGTATCTGAGCAATTATTGACAAGTCAACGATTTTTCTGAGTAAGTTCGACTCTATGCAGTCGCCTGAATTGCCTAAATGCAACAAAACGGCTACTGAGGCAAGCAGTAGCCGTCGCGTTAAAGTTTGTAAAACAGCGTAGCTTAACGCAATCTGACTTAGATATTTTCAGGTTGGCACTAACTCGCCGGGACGCAACCGCGCCCATTTGCCGGTTTCCCGCTTAAAGCTGAGACAACCCACAACATCCCATTCCATCTCAATCATTTCCCCCTCGGTGCGGATATTGACATTGATGGTGGGTTCAGTGGCTTCAAAATCGGGGTCTTCAGTTAGATGAGGCACCTGATGCTGCATTTCTACCGCATGATAGGTGGTGCAGCGGTCTACGTATTGGCAGTTAACACAAATACACATAGGACAGCCTCCAGAGGCTTTTCTGTTAATCTAGCTCAGTCAACACGTCTATTAATTACCTATTGGGTTGATTTTTATTGCAATGTGTCTTTGAGGCGAATAAATTCACAGACACACAAACGCTTGTTCCTGTGCGTGGACTCGGAAAATTATCTAAATGGGGTAAGTATACAGATGCACTTAAACACAGACACCTCTACCCTATCGCCAAAAACTTGGCCTTTTAGCCTGGAATTGCTCCCGGAACCCGCTTATATGGTGGGGGGTGCTGTGCGAGATGCTTTGCTGGGACGCCGCCGCGAGTACCGGGATCTAGATTTTGTCTTACTGGCGGATGCGGTAAAAACAGCGCGGAAGATTGCCAGTCGCTACAAAGCGGGGTTTGTGTTGTTAGATGCCCAGCGACAGATTGCCAGAGTCGTATTTGAGCAAGCAACCGTTGATATTGCACAAGCCGAAGGGTCAAATTTAGAAATCGATTTGCAGCGGCGCGACTATACAATGAATGCGATCGCATACAATCCCTACACTGGCGAACTCATCGACCCTCTTAGTGGCTATGCAGATTTGCAACAGGGCATCATTCGGATGGTTTCCCCCAAAAATCTGCAAGATGACCCTTTACGGCTATTAAGAGCGTACCGCCAAGCCGCCCAACTCAGTTTTACCCTTGAGACGGATACCCAAGCAGCAATTCGACAACTTGCGCCTTTGCTGGGGCAAGTATCGGCAGAACGAGTGCAAGCAGAGTTTGCCTATCTCCTTAACACTTCTGAAGGCACTCCTTGGATAATTACTGCCGTTGAGGATGGTTTACTTCAAACTTGGTTTCCTAGCGCCTCAAGCCCTCAACCTCTCCCGAACCCTCCCCTGCAACCGGAGGCAACAATCGAGAGGTTAATAACTCCACCTCTTAGCCCCCTCCCCGTCAACGGGGAGGGGGTTTGGGGGAGAGGTTCCGAAAATGTCTCTACAATCTTGCCAGCAGTTGAACGTTCAGCGGTATTGCTGGGAGAAACATGGCATGAGTTAGCAATCTTTTTATCTAGCTTGGTAAGCGATACTTTAAAAACTTCTTGGTTGGGAATTGCAAAACTGGCGACATTGTTATCACCCGTGCCAGAAGCTGCTGAAACCCAATTATTGAATTTAAAATACAGTCGCGCTGAAATTCGCGCCATTACCACTGCACTCAAATTGTTGCCGCAGTTGCAATCATCTCAGATGTCTTTAGGAGAGCAGTATTTGTTCTTTCGGGAGGCTGGACAGGTTTTTCCCGCCATCGTCGTTCTGGCTGTAGCTACTGGGATATCTGTCGCAGAATTGACACCCCTCATCAACCGCTATCTGACTCCTGACGACCCGGTTGCTCATCCCGCGCCCCTCGTCAGCGGCAAAGATTTGATCCAAACTTTCAATCTCCCATCTGGGCCACAAGTTGGTAAATTTCTCACCGCGATTGGAATCGCACGCGCTGAAGGTAAAATCTCTACCCCCGCAGAAGCCATAAAATTAGTTTCGCAACTACTGGAAGAGCCGTAAAACTTTTACAATACTTTTTGAGAATTATTTGGGCGTTATGAGTAGTTTGGTGAAAAATTGATGTCTTGCAGACTCAAGCAAAAATGTAGGGTGCTAGGATCAGCACCCTACATTTCTTGTTGCTAAGGCGATTATTTGTGCCTTATCTTATCTCAGCAACTGTACCTAACGTCCTACTGACGAGTTAGGTTTAGGAGTTCTTTCGGGGATGCCAGTAAGTCAACCGCCACAAAGAAAATTTTGCCTTGGGGATCTAGTAAGAACCGCCACGCAATGTTCATGCCAACGCTGGCACCGAACCAAGGAGTTTCTACTTTCCCTGTGACTTTATGCTGGGTATAGCCATCTTCTATGCGCTCAGAGACGCCTTTCTGTGGCATCATCTTGAGTCCCTGGCATTCTTCGCGCATATATGCAGAAATCGCTGCACGACCGACAATTGGCTTCTGGAAGGGCGGTTGCAATGCTCCCTTTTCCGCAAATAGAGACACAGCCGCCTCAAAGTCAAATGCGTTCATGTTTTGAATATAGTTCAGCACTGTAGGCTCACTGATGCCATCAATACTGATCTTCGGACGGGAAGCTAGGGCGGTGGGTGCTATATAGGGATCTTCGGGTTTTGCGTAATCGTTGAGAGCCGGATCAAATCCCATGTTGATGACGGTATTCCGCAAAACTGTGATTTGCTGACCCGGATCGAGTTTCTTGATGGTTTCCAGCACTGCTGCGGCTTCCGGGGTCATTTGATATCCCGTTGGGATGGGAGCGACAATACCCTGTGCCATCAACTCTCCTAACTCATACCAAAAACCCAACTTGGTATTGACGCTGAAAGAAGAATAGGAACGGCTGATGGGAGTGTCAGCACGGTTAGCAAGATCCTCCATCACTTTCGTTTGGGCGGCAGCTGGCATCTGCTTAATTTGGGCTAGTAAACCTTCCGCTAGTATCATGCGGGCGGCTCCTGTGGCGGCGCGAGTAATTGAAACACCCATTTCGGTGTAGGCAAACCAGAGTAATGCCAGTTGATCGTCAACGCTGAGCTTATCGAAAGCTTCCGTGGTAGCTGGAACCGCATTAGCAATCTGAGTTCCAGGGAAAATGCCCTGTGCGGACTCAATCGTATAAGTCGTGGATGAAGTCATGGATGCATTATTTAGATTCGTTAAAACTATTAATCCAGAAATTTCTGGGTTACGAATCTTTGTCTCCTGTCTTAAAACATATAACAAAACATTACAGAATGTAAAGTTTTCTTTACATTGGGGGAGACAGAGGTCACACCATCTAAGGCTGCCAAGAATCAAATTTATTCATACAGGGTCTAGGGTTGATGGCAATTTCCATCCCCCAAATGTTATGAAACGGTTTGTAAATACTGGTGTTTGATGAACGCTCTCGCCTTGAAAATCACTAGCAGCTAATGGCAGACAAGCAGCGATCGCAACTTTGGGCAATTTGCTCTTTTGCCGCAACAGAGTTGTATTTGGCTATGTAACGTTAAATCGGGCAATGCTAAGAAATCGCTGCTAAAAAACTTTCTCCGGGTAGCGATCGCTGCTTATCTTAGATAATTTGCCGCCATGCCCTAGCATTTGAGAGTAGCTGCTCAATCAAAGGAGCCTTTGCCTGGACGTAGCCCTCTCGATCTAGCCGGAATTGTACCGCTAACTCGCGCTTCAAAGCATCATATTGCTTCGCCTTCTCTGGGTGCGCCCTGAGAAAATCGCGGAAGATTAGCTGGTTTTCCCAAACCTGATTCCCTCGTTTCACCAGATGGAGATGGTGAGTGCGGGGCATCCCTTTACGAAAAAAGTGCCGTCCTGGAACACCCAACTCACCTTGGTAGAGATAGCCGAGTGTTTCGAGAGATGTAATCTGAGTGACGCTAGGTGGTAACTCCTCTAAGCCTACGAGAATATCAATAATTGGTTTAGCTGCTAATCCTGGCACTGAGGTACTGCCAATATGGTGGATGTCCAAGACGGCATTACCGAGGGCGTGGAGAATCTGGAGTTTTTCCTGCTCAAATTGGATAGGCCAATTGCTATCGTAATCAACTACTTGGATAAAATCTTCCATCGGTTTAAATTAACTCCTTAGCGATCGCTCCTACCGGATATTTGCTGGAGGGTTTCTAAAAAACTTTCTCCCGGCAAGCTTCGCATTTCCATCTGTTGATTAATCTTGATAGCAGCAGCTAATCCAGAATTCATCGCCCCTTCTACCAAGTTTCCCTCACACCAATCGCCACAACAAATTAGGGGCAACGGTGTCCCAGCGTCCAGGCAATCTTGATGCAAAGGACGACTGGGAAAAGCATAGCGCCAGCGATGGATTTGAAACCATTCGGGAGAATCTAGCCACGGAACAAGTAACTGTGCAGCACGGGATAACATCTGGCGTGCAACTGGGTTTAAATCTTCGGCGTCTAGGTAATGTTTGGCAAATTCAGCGGTGCTGTGCAAAACAAAGACTGGTATCTGGGGATTGGGGCGTTTGCTGCTGTCTAAACCAATCCACGCTAAGTCAGAGTCGTGTGTAACATCTAGGTGTAACGGGAAATTTACCGTCTCTGCATTACTTAAATCTTGCTGTCGAGAAGCTGGATAACCCGCCATTACACTGAGACAGGGGTCAAACTCCACAGCGCGTAAACTATCTAGAAATTGAGTTGGTATGGTTTTGGCTAAGGGTTCCAGTAGCATCAAAGCTTGAGGCGCTGGAATTGCCACGACAACAGCTTTAGCAATTAATGGGTCGGCTTTCGGCTCAAAAGTGAAATGCCAAGTTTTCTCATCAGTTGGGGTAATTTCTTGAACCCGTTGATTCAGACGCATTTCTAAACCTGTGGCAAGGAATTTAGCGATCGCATTCATCCCCATTGGTGCCACATAACGGGGACGGATCGAGGATGAATTCGGCTTTGTGGGTTCCCCGCAAACAGGATTCGTCCAGGCTTGAACAATCCCCCAATTTCCTTCAAAATCGCTTTGCTTCACCCGCAAAACATCAATAAACTTCTCAGTTAACTGCCCTTGGGGTTCTAAATAACGCAAGCCATGATCGGCACAAGTGCCCTGCAATCGGCGCGTTGCCACCCTTCCCCCAACGCCACGAGATTTGTCAACGACGACCACTTTATATCCAGCTTGGTGCAATTGTTGAGCAACGGTCAGTCCCGCGATACCCGCACCAATTACGGCGACATCAAACACTACGGATAACCCTCAGTCTTCAAGTATATAGAAGTAGAATAAGGGACAGCACCGAATCTGGGGTCTGGGAGGAATTGAAGTTGGACGAGCTGAGAGCCGCGCTGGAATTAGCCACAGAAGAAGAGTTACAGCAACTGACAGATATTCTATTTCGCCGCAAATTTAACCCCTTAGATTACGTTCAGACACCTGACCCGATCGACATTCAAAGCCAAGATCACGAAGATTGGTTGGATGCGATCGAGCAGAGATTTCGCTTTTTAGCGGCGGATGGAGTGACAGTTTTGCGAGGACGCACGGGTGAAGTCACTTATCGACAAATTTTGATCCAAGTTTGTCGATATCTGAAAATTCCCTATTCTGCAAAACTTTCAACGACTGATTTAGAAGCAGAAGTATTTCTCAACCTGATGGGTCGGGCATGGAAACAAATGCCACGACACGAACAGAAAGCGTTAACCGCCAGAGTACAGCGATCGCTAGCGAAGTCTCAACTCTCCGAACCCCTGCCAGTGCAGTTACAGCACGACCCGATGGCTTTACTCGTTAAGGGGGGTAGTGCCCTTGCCGTTAGTTCCATTGTCCAGCCGCTGTTACTACAACAACTTGCCCGTCAGTTTGCAATTCATTTTGCTAGCTATCAAGTCGCCAAAGAAACTGTCATCCAAGGCAGTGCTGCGGCTGCTGCACAGTTCCAAAATTATATGGTGCTACAAACAGCGAAGCGTGGGATGGCAATGAGTGCCGCCCGTTATGGTGCCATCCGCAGTGTATTTGCATTAGTGGGACCCGCGATGTGGGCGTGGTTTTTTGCCGATCTGGGCTGGAGAGCGATCGCGACTAATTACGGTCGGATTATCCCTATCATCGTTGCCTTAGCGCAAATTCGCCTAACTCGTGCCGAATGCTGGGAACCTGCTTAGGAGTTAAAAGTCAAAAGTTAAAAATTAAAAATGAAGAAATCCCCGTTTTTAATTTTTAATTTCCCATTTTTAAGTCGGCATCCCGACCCCAGCTTGCAAGCATCTTGGCACTATGCTCAACTGGGGTTTCTGTTTTTTCCCTTGATTCCTATTCTGGGTGCTATTGGAATATTTATCGGATTAGTCGGCACCTGGAGAAAAAAATATCCCACAATTATCCGACGCCCTCTCAATCGCGGATTTGCTATTTTTTGCACCTGGGTAATTATTTCAGCTAGCTTCGCCCCTTTTCCTTTAGAAGCCTTACTGGGGTTGTTTAATTTCTTCCCCTTTTTCATCTTTTTTGCTGCCTATAGCGAACTTATTCAGACACCAGCACAACTGCGACGGTTAGCTTGGATGTTGGTGCTACCTTCCGTACCCGTGGTCATTCTCGGCTTCGGACAGATATTCTTGGGTTGGGCTAGCCCAGCGCTATTGCAAGGTATCGTAGGGTGGGCGCTACAACCCAAAGGCAATCCCATCGGGCGGATGGCTTCGGTATTTATGTACGCCAATATTTTGGCAGCCTATCTGCAAATTGTGTTTATTTTGGCACTGGGATTGTGGATTGAAGAAAGCAAAAAGCGATCGCCCCAATCTTGCCGCTTACGCACCGCCACGCTAGAACAAAGGGCGGAAGCAAAAGCTAAAACAAAATATATTTTTCCCTTTCCGTTTACCTGGCGAATTGGGTTTCTGAGTGTAGCGGTAATTGGAAATGCTGCTGCACTGATTTTGACGAATTCCCGCAATGCTTGGGCGATTGTCGTTCTTAGCTGCCTTGCCTTTGCCTTCTACCAAGGTTGGCGTTGGCTAATCGCCGGAGTGGGGGCGATCGCTACTAGCATCCTCTGGGCAGCTTTTGGCCCTTCACCTGTGCGCGAATGGCTTCGCACGATTGTCCCCTATTACTTTTGGGCGCGACTCACCGACCAAATGTATCCAGATCGACCCGTGGCGTTGTTACGGACAACTCAGTGGCAGTTTGCTTGGTCGATGACTCAGCAACGTCCCTGGACTGGCTGGGGTTTAAGGAATTTTACGCCACTTTACGAGGCACAGATGAAAGTCTGGCTGGGACATCCTCACAGCTTGCTGTTAATGCTAACGGCTGAAACTGGCATCCCCGCAACCATTTTCTTCTGCGGTTTAGTTGGCTGGGTGATGATTCAAGCTGCCCTACTATTGGCAGAGATGGGACTAATCTCGTCTCCACAAAATAGGTTAATTCTTTTCAGTTATTTAGTCGCTTTTGGTGCCTGTACATTATTTAATGTAGTAGATGTAAGTATATTTGATTTACGGGTGAATACCTTGGGATGGTTGCTATTAGCAGCCATTTGCGGAGCAGTTTATCAAAAGAGAGCGATCGCTACTAATTTTATAGAGGAATCACGATTGTGAATTATAACTATATTACCAGGCAAGAAATAATTATTAACTTTGTCGAAATTGGAACAGAAATTTGCACCTTGATTGAGCAACAAGAAGCTATAGAGACACATCGGTTTATTAGGCAAATATCTAAAACACTTGCAAAAAATTACACAGCAGTTATGAAGTTGGTTAATATTATTACTGAGGAACAAGAAATGATAGATAGTTTTAAAATTACCGAAGGTGTAACTAAAATTTATCAATGAATTCAAAGCAAGCTGGGTCAATACAATTGTTATTGGGAAGTTTTTAATATATTAGAGTAAAATGAGGTTATTGTAGGCGATTTAAGGGACGATTTAAGGGATATATATCGATATCTCAAAGAAGGTTTTGTTGCCTTCGAGCGAGGTCACGTTAACTATGCAATCTGGCATTGGAAGTTCCATTTTATTGTTCATTGGGGCGACCATCTTGTGGATGCCCTGCGCGTCCTTCATCGGATAAATAGCAACCATTTAAACACTGATTAGTTAAACACTGATTAGCACCTACCGCAGCACAGGAGAAGGGCGATCGCATTCTTTCCCAATCTCCTTGTATACCCCGCAACGGCAAGTATTTGATGTGACGAGATAATGTGGGGCGTCCTATGCGATCGCTTAGAATAATTGAAAACCACTCTTAACCAAGCAGAGTGAAGCTGCGGTGACTCAAAACAGGGAAAATCTGAATAGTCAAGGTCGCAGGATGCCGTATCAAACAACCTTAGCGACCAGTCATTACGCTTTGCTAGGGCTGCATCCTTCGGCGTCGCCAATCGAAATCCGGCGGGCATATCGAGAATTAAGCAAATCCTACCATCCTGATACCACAGAATTGCCTGCTAACATAGCAACGGCTAAGTTCCAGCAGCTAAACGAAGCCTATTCCACTCTCAGCAATCCACAACGGCGACTGGCTTATGACCTAAAAATTGGCTATTCCCGCATTAGCGTAATTCAAGCACCGCCAAACTTGAATTCTTCGGTTTCCCAAGCAAAAAAGGCATATTCTTCCTCAGCCTATTTAGATCCAACCGATCGCCCCCTCTCTCCAGGAGAGATTTTTGTCCTATTCATTATGGGTTTAACCTTTGTGGGTTGCCTATTGTTAGCGATCGCCATTGGCTTAACGCGAGGAGAAGCCGCCTTCCAAGTTTCCAGGCTAGAAACCCTGCAACCAGTCGAGCAGCAGGCGACTCCTCATCTTCCTGTTCATCCTCATCATCTATCTAAACCTGTGGCATCTGGGTCGCGCCTTGCCCCACTCATCCCTCAAAACAAGCGAGTTGATTCAATCTACTTGCCGGATGACAGATAATTTGGGAAAATCCGCCCCTAGCCAACTTAAAACGACTTATGACTCTTCCCACTGCTGATACGCCCCTCTATAACCATCCCTTACCTGATATTGAACAGTGGCTCAAAAAGATGGGATGTCAACAAGACCGAACTCAGCTGCACTGTTGGCACATTGCTAGACCTTTTTGGAAAGCAGAGCTGTCTCTAGATGTGGAGGAGCTAACCGTGCGCTATCTAGAAGCGGGTGAAGGCGGACGAGATATCCTGCGCTCCTTCAAATATTCTCTGACTCGCCAAGATGTAGAAGACGCTGTTTTTGCAGGTCCTTAGAAAAAGTTTTGAGTTTTGAGTTTTGAAGTCAAGAAATCACTGAAAATAGAGACGCGATATATCGCGTCTCTACAAATTTATTCAACTTTGCCAATCTTCAGACTTTGCCGAAACGGCGATCGCGCTGTTGATAGGCACACAAAGCCTGGTGAAACTCCGCCCGGTCAAAATCAGGCCACAGCGTCTCTGTGATATAGAGTTCCGCATAAGCTAATTGCCACAGCAGGAAGTTCGAGAGGCGCATTTCCCCGCTGGTGCGAATCAGCAGGTCGGGATCGCCAACTTTGGCAGTATAGAGGTGGCGTGAAAACAAAGCTTCATCAATTTCATTAGGCTGTAAAACACCTTCCTGCACCTGAGTCGCGATCGCTCGACAAGCTTGCAGAATTTCCTGGCGTCCCCCATAATTAGTTGCCACAGTAAACTGAATGCTGGCATTGTGCTGAGTTTCAGCCATTGACCGCTCAATTTCTACCTGGAGACTTCGCGGTAAATCGGCTAAATTTCCCATAAAGTTGATTCGCACATTCTCCTGCACCATTTCCCGAAGTTCCTGCCGCAAAACCCCCTCAAACAAGGTCATTAAAAAATCAACCTCTTCCAGCGGTCGTTTCCAATTTTCCGTAGAAAACGCATAAGCAGTCAGCGCTGGAATTCCCCAATCCTTACAGCAGCGAAGTAAATCCTTCAGCGCATAGACCCCCCGCCGATGGCCCATAATTCGAGGTAGCCCTTGGCGTTTGGCCCATCGACCATTTCCATCCATGATTACTGCCACATGTTTGGGCAGGCGGTCTCGATCGAGGTCAGCAGGCAAATTTTGTAAGACAGTTGATTTTGAAGTCATTTCTTGTCACGAGAACCCGGTGGTGGAAGACGAAGCAAACGCGAAACCAGTGCCTTTCCCCGATCGCTAATCTGACGTCCCAAACTGCGTAGACCGGGGGCGACGGCCCTCTCTTCGCTTGACGTGGAGAATCGCGTCTCTAAGAGTTCTTTCAGTTTACTGCTGGTTAGGGGGCGATTCAGTCCCCCCCTCTCCGCTAAAGAAATAGAGCCGGTTTCTTCAGATACAACGATACATAGGCAATTTTCGACCCGCTCCGTAATTCCCATTGCTGCCCGGTGCCGCGTCCCCAGTTGCCGCGATGCCGTCCGCTCAGAAAGGGGCAAAATCACCCCAGCGGCAACAATGCGGGAGCCACTAATGAATATTGCGCCGTCGTGCAGGAGCGTAGATGTTTGAAAGATAGTTTGTAGGATTTCCTTAGAAACCTCAGCATTTAATTTGACGCCTTGAACGGAAAAATCCCGCTCATCAATTGGCCCGGTCGTTTCCAGTACGATCAAAGCACCCGTGCGGTTTTGGGACAATTCTTTGACCGCATCCACAATTTCATCAATAACACTATCTGCCTTGGGAATCGCTCGTCGGGAGGGTTGCAGCAACTGCATCAGTTCTCCCCTGCCCAATTGTTCCAGAAACCGACGAAATTCTGACTGGAAAATGACAGCCATCGCCACAGCCGAGCCAACTACCAACTTTTCCAGGACAAAACTCAACAGTACCAGCCCCAGGCGATTACTCACGGCTGAGGCTAGCATTAAGACAATCAAACCCCGTACCATCCACAATGTGCGACGCTCCCCGATAAAGAGTAGCACCAGATACGTGAGGATGAGAACTAAAACAATATCAATGCTTTGAAGCAACAAGGTCGAAGTTCCGGGAGGGTCTTGACCGGGACCCAAATTCATTGAACCTTATCAGATTTGCTGAAGTTTGCTGGATACGGGCGAGTTTAAAGGCAGAAGGCAAGAATGTAAAAAGCAAGGAGAGCAGTTAGCTATTGGCTTGAATTAACAGTTTAGAGTCTAAATCTAGTGTACCTGTGGTTACGTCCCAGCTAAACAGTTAATAGCTAATTACTGTTTCTATTTTTTACTTTCTTTTTCCCTTAAAGCTCGATTTTAGCTGAAGCGCCCCCTTGGGTACTAGCGAATTAGGTAGTGAGTCGTAGGATTTTCCGATGACTGACATCTTGCATCAATCGACTATATAGCTGTTTTCCATTGCGTTCAACACACATGGTAAGAGCGTTTGCGTGAGCTGTGCGCCCCTACACAGCCCTCATGCTCTTTGACATGAGGGCTATGTATATGTATTCCCCTGCCCTCTCCTTGACGAAAGGGGAGAAAAGCCTCCCTCCTTTGATTAAGAAGAGACTAAGCGGCAGGGATTTTAGTTGACCGCATTGGTGCAAAAAATTCCCAATCTAACTAACTACTAATCGCTCAGGGAGACGATCCTGCCGAATTACATCCTGGTAGGTTTCCCTCTGCAAAATCAGATTAGCTTCTCCTCGACCTACTAAAACCGCTGCTGGACGAGACAGGCGATTGTAATTAGAAGCCATGCTGTAATTGTAGGCACCTGTGCCCATGACGACGAGAATATCTCCCGGCTCAGTTTTCGGTAGCGATGCTTCTTTGATCAGAATGTCTCCAGATTCGCAGTGTTTACCGGCAAGGGTGACAGTTTCTGTCAAGGGTGCCGACATCCGGTTGGCAACAACGGCTCGATACAGGGATTGGTAGGTGATGGGACGGGGATTGTCAGACATTCCGCCATCAACGGATAGGTAGGTGCGGATGTCTGGAACGACCTTTGATGAGCCTACGGTGTAGGCGGTGACGCAGGCAGTCCCAATGAGCGATCGCCCTGGTTCGCACAATAATTTAGGTAAGGGGATTTGTTGGGATTGGCAGGCTGCGGTAATGGCATCGCTGACAGTTTTTACCCACTCGTCAATACTGGGAGGATCGTCTGATTCGGTGTAACGAATTCCTAAGCCACCCCCGACATTTAACTCTTTGACGGGCAATCCATTGGTGGCTGCTTTTTTAAACCACTCCACCAAAACCCCTGCGAGATCGTGATGGGGTTGGCGCTCAAAGATTTGGGAACCGATATGGGCGTGCAACCCGATACAATCTAAAGTTGACTGCTGGCTGATAAAAGCAAAGACTTCCTCTAATTGGTTAGGATCGAAGCCAAATTTGCTATCGAGGTGTCCGGTGCGGATGTATTCGTGAGTGTGACATTCAATGCCAGGGGTGAACCGCAGCATGATCCGGATTTTAGATTTTGGATGATTAGAGGGGTTAACCTCTGATTCCTTAGGCGCTTGTCCCGATTCCAAAGCCGCGAGGGTGCGTAGCTCTAACCAGTTGTCCACTACAACCGTGCAGCCGGTTTCAACCGCTAGAGTCAGTTCTTCACGGGATTTGTTATTGCCGTGAAAATAAATTTTGTCGGGACTGACGCCAGCTTGCAGCGCCGTGTAGAGTTCGCCGCCAGAGACGACATCGATCCCCAAGCCTTCACTCGCAGCGATCGCGCAAACGGCTAGACAACTCCAGGCTTTAGAAGCATACAGTACCTGAGATTCACCGCCATAATAGCGGCTTAAACCATCCCGATATTGACGACAAGCTGTCCGCAGCGTTTCTTCGTCCAAAATATAAAGGGGCGAACCAAATTGCTGCACGAGTTTCGTGACGTCACAACCACCAATTTCCAGGCAGTCGCGGCTGTTAACCCCAGATGTCAAGGGCAAAAGTTCCTGATTGGGTGAACGATCTACACTGACGTGATGATTTGCGTCTGTACGGGTTGTAGGGGTAAGCGGTAAATATTGCCGTCCAGAATTTTGAACCCCGACTGGTTGAGTCGATAACATGATCTAATAGTTGTCCTTGGATGCTTAACAGGCGTGAATGCGTCTTGTTTTTCAGTCTACAATTGAAAACTGTGAATTTTTTGCAACTTCAGCCGCTGACAGCAGAGCAGCTCTTGGCGGTAGTGGAACTAGACCAACTGTGTTTTGGTCAACTCTGGACTCTAGACGGTTACAAGCGAGAGTTAGCAAGTCCCAATAGTGACTTGCTAGTTATAGAAGAATTTAGCGGCAAGGAACGAGAGGTAATCGGTCAATCCACTCAGTACGTGGGGGAAAACGCCGCCCCGACTGCATTGAGTCCGGAAGGAGATCCGCCTCTAGAGCGATCGCTCGTGGGCATCGGATGTCTCTGGGCAATTTTAGAGGAGGCACACATTACGATTTTGGGAGTGCATCCCAACTATCGGGGTCAGGGCTTGGGGCAGGCACTGCTTTATGCCTTGCTCAAAAAAGCCTGGAAGCGCCGGTTGGAGTGGGCAACACTGGAGGTGAGAGCATCGAATCGACCTGCCCAGTCTCTCTACGAGAAATTTGGGTTTCAGGAAGTTGGTAGGCGTCGGCGCTATTACAAAGATACGGGCGAAGATGCTTTGATTTTGTGGCGTAGCGGTCTTCAAGCACCCGAATTTCCGCAAACCTTAAGCGACTGGCATTCCTCAATTGGCGATCGCTTCCGTTACTCTCATCGGCAGTTCTTGGAAGCCGATGAAGTTAAAGGATAGAAGGTTGACGGTTATAAGGTTCGGTTATAAGGTTGTAGGGGACATGGTGGTTCAACTGGCGTTTTTTGCCAATGTGTCAATTTACTCACTTTTTTGCCCCGTCAATTTTCTAACTTTAGATAGTAGCGAGAGACTAGCGATCACTAGGGTCTACTAACAAAGTCAGAAAAATCTTGCGGGATAGATTTCATCTATCTTCAATGTGACAGCCGGATAAAAACCCTATGCTAGAATCACCATTACAGGCACGCAGCAGGGGAAAACTAAATCCGCCATGTTTGAACGCTTCACAGAAAAAGCCATTAAGGTAATCATGCTGGCCCAGGAAGAAGCTCGTCGCCTGGGACACAACTTCGTCGGTACGGAGCAGATCCTCCTGGGTCTAATTGGAGAAGGAACCGGCGTCGCCGCCAAAGTCCTGAAATCTATGGGCGTCAACCTCAAGGATGCTCGGATTGAGGTGGAAAAAATTATCGGTCGCGGTTCTGGCTTTGTGGCGGTAGAAATTCCGTTCACCCCCAGAGCCAAGCGCGTTCTGGAGTTATCTCTAGAAGAAGCTCGCCAGCTAGGGCATAACTACATCGGGACGGAACACCTGCTACTGGGTCTGATCCGAGAAGGAGAAGGGGTTGCTGCCAGAGTGTTGGAAAACCTAGGGGTTGACCTCACGAAAGTGCGGACGCAAGTGATTAGAATGCTGGGAGAGACGGCAGAAGTCTCTGCGGGGCAAAGTAGCGGGCGCACCAAGACCCCGACATTAGATGAGTTTGGCTCTAACCTGACCCAGATGGCATCAGAAGGCAAACTCGATCCAGTCGTCGGTCGGGCGAAAGAAATCGAACGGGTCATTCAAATCCTGGGACGCCGCACGAAGAACAACCCAGTGCTGATTGGGGAACCCGGAGTTGGTAAGACCGCGATCGCGGAAGGGTTGGCGAGTCGCATCGCGAACAACGATGTACCCGACATCCTGGAAGAAAAGCGCGTAGTCACGCTGGATATTGGCTTGCTGGTAGCAGGTACCAAATACCGGGGTGAATTTGAAGAGCGCCTGAAGAAAATTATGGATGAAATCCGCAGCGCCGGAAATGTCATCCTGGTAATCGACGAAGTTCACACCCTGATTGGTGCAGGTGCCGCAGAGGGTGCCATCGATGCGGCAAATATCCTGAAACCCGCCTTGGCGAGAGGAGAATTGCAGTGCATCGGCGCAACCACGCTAGATGAGTACCGCAAGCACATCGAACGGGATGCCGCCCTAGAGCGTAGATTCCAGCCGGTGATGGTCGGTGAGCCGACGGTTGCCGAAACGATTGAGATTTTGTACGGGTTGCGCGAACGCTACGAGCAACACCACAAACTGAAAATCTCCGATACAGCCGTAGAAGCTGCTGCCAAGCTTTCAGATCGTTACATTTCCGACCGC
This sequence comes from Trichocoleus sp. AS-A1, assembly GCF_039962015.1. Classification (NCBI taxonomy): domain Bacteria; kingdom Bacillati; phylum Cyanobacteriota; class Cyanophyceae; order Leptolyngbyales; family Trichocoleusaceae; genus Trichocoleus; species Trichocoleus sp. AS-A1. Next base: position 73,062 of record NZ_JAMPKG010000022.1, read on the forward strand.
TACTTGCCGGATAAAGCGATTGACCTGATTGATGAAGCCGGAAGCCGCGTGCGCCTGCTCAACTCTCAGTTGCCCCCCGCAGCGAAAGAATTGGATAAAGAACTGCGTCAGGTTCTCAAGGATAAGGATGATGCAGTCCGGAGTCAAGACTTCGACCGGGCAGGAGAACTGCGCGATCGCGAAATGGAAATCAAAGCCGAAATTCGCGCGATCGCTCAAAGCAAAAAGACCGAATCCGACAAACGCGATGATGTTTCCCCCGTCGTTACCGAGGAAGACATTGCCCACATTGTCGCCTCTTGGACTGGAGTGCCGGTGAACAAGCTCACCGAATCCGAATCCGAGAAGCTGCTGCACATGGAAGACACACTGCACAATCGGTTGATCGGTCAAGAAGAAGCCGTCAAAGCAGTTTCCAGAGCCATTCGTCGGGCACGGGTCGGCTTAAAGAACCCCAACCGACCGATTGCCAGCTTTGTCTTCTCTGGGCCGACTGGCGTAGGTAAGACGGAACTCGCAAAGTCTTTGGCTACTTACTTCTTCGGTTCGGAAGAAGCGATGATTCGCTTAGATATGTCTGAATACATGGAGCGCCACACGGTTTCCAAACTGATTGGTTCGCCTCCAGGGTATGTCGGTTACAACGAAGGCGGTCAGCTCACCGAAGCAGTGCGTCGTCGTCCTTACACCGTGGTGCTATTCGACGAAATCGAAAAAGCCCACCCGGATGTATTCAATATGCTGCTGCAAATCTTGGAAGACGGTCGCCTGACCGATGCCAAGGGACGCACGGTAGACTTCAAGAACACGCTGTTGATTCTTACCTCCAACATCGGTTCTAAGGTGATTGAAAAAGGTGGAACGGGGCTTGGCTTCTTCGATACCCAAGAGAACGAAGCAGAGGCACAATACACCCGCATTCGGTCGCTGGTGAACGAAGAACTGAAGCAATACTTCCGCCCAGAGTTCTTGAACCGTCTCGACGAGATCATCGTCTTCCGCCAATTGACGAAGGACGAGGTGAAGGAAATCGCCGACATCATGCTCAAAGAGGTGATCGGACGGTTGAGCGAACAGGGAATTATTTTAGAAGTCACGGAACGCTTCAAGGATCGTCTGGTGGAAGAAGGATACAACCCCAGCTATGGTGCCCGTCCGCTGCGTCGCGCCATCATGCGCCTGTTAGAGGATAGCTTGGCGGAAGAAATCCTCAGCGGTCGCGTCTCAGATGGAGACACGGCAATTGTGGATGTCGATGAAACCACGAAGGAAGTGAAAGTGCTGCAAGGTCAGAAGCGAGAATTACTTCCCCAAGCGGCTGAAAGTTAAAGATTAAAAATTAAAAATGAATTTGTCATGATTCATTTTTAATTTTTAGTGTTATACGGTAGAGAAGCAATAGTTTCTCTACCGTTTTTGTATGTAGCGGGCGTTTGATTAGAGTATTGCCTAATTTCAAGAAAGCTGAAAAATCAACAATAAGCTTCTTGCAAAAATACCGAACTTTTAATTTTCAAACACACATGAACTCAGATGTAGAAGCGAAGCGGCTTCCCGTTCCCCGCCGAAAGATAGGGTAAGCTTTCGGAATATCTAATGAAAGCAAAAATTCTATTGAAAAAGAGTTGTCCATTTTTAAAACAAGCATTTTTAATTTGTAATTGATTACCGTGTCTTACCTTGCCCGCATTCTGGTTTATCCAATCAAATCTCTAGATGGTGTTTCCGTTACTAAAGCAACCATCCTTAAAAGTGGTGCATTACAGTATGACCGAGAGTTTGCTATCTGTGACGCTCAAGGTCAATTCGTGAATGCCAAGCGCAATCCGAAAGTTCACTTACTGCGGACTTCTTTTGACATTGATACGGATACTGAGAAGATTACTCGTGTTTGCTTAGAAGTCCAAGGAACAGAACAAACCCACATTTTTCACATCGATCGGGAACGGACTGAACTAGAAGCTTGGTTGAGCGACTATTTCGACTTTCCCGTAAAACTCTGCCAGAACTTAGTCTCTGGCTTTCCAGATGATACCAATGCTTCCGGGCCAACAGTCATCAGTACCGCCACGCTGGAGACAGTTGCCTCCTGGTTCCCTCCCCTGACGGGGGATGAATTGCGGCGACGCCTGCGGGCAAATCTGGAAATTGGGGGCGTCCCGGCATTTTGGGAAGATCGGCTGTTTGGGGCGGAAGAGGATGTGGTGCCGTTTCTGGTGCGAGATGTGCAGATAAATGGGGTCAATCCCTGTCAGCGTTGTGTGGTGCCGACACGAGACTCTCTAATGGGCGAGGTTTACCCTAATTTTCAAAAATTATTTGTGCAAGCGCGGAAAGAAACTTTGCCCAGTTGGGTAGATTCATCCCGATTCAATCACTTTTACCGACTCTCGGTAAACACGCGCATCCCTGAATCGGAAGCCGGTAATATTTTACAGGTGGGAGACGAAGTAGAAATTCAAACACTTAAAAACTAAAAATTAGAGATTATATGGCAGAGACAGGAAACAAAGATCAACAGCATCCCCTCCAAGGACGCGATCGCCAACTCGTTAACAGCCTCTTAACCGGGGAAATGAATGATTTCAATCTGGCGGAACTCGCCCGTCTACGCATTCGCTATCGTGGCTTTCCAGGGGCACGGGAGATTCAACAAGACCTGGATATGATTCTCCGCCAGTGGAACTTGACAGAAGATGCACTCTTTGAAAAAACTCGTCAGATTCATGCCACAAGTATTGTCTATAAAAGTCGCAGCAAGCGGCAAGATGAAGAAGATTGGAATTAGCGTGCTAGAGCAAATCTCGTTTGGATACAGTATCTTTAAAACCCAAATGTTTTTGCGCGAATGCTTCAGCCCTACATAATTCCAACAGGTGTAGGTGATGCATTGCCTTGTAAGGACGGGGGAATCATTGAAAGCTTCTCTTCTTCTAGCAAAGAGCATGGAACTGAGGCTTGCTAATTCTTATCTTCAGAGTCAGCTAGTGGCTGAATAGATTCTTCCTCCCAGTAAGCGGAAGGTAACGCCTTTCCGATTGGTTCGCGCTGTACAGACTTTAACTGCTTCTTTTGGGCGATGGGTGTCAAAGAAGGCGATGCAAGAGGGAGCAAAGAATTATTCTGCTGCGTTCCGATCCCGGTTCCCGGATTGACTGCTGGCAATCCGGGTTCTAGAACCTCAGCCACTTGAACTTGCTGCTGTAGGTCTTCTGTCGAAGACACCAAATTGCTGAGTCCATTCACCAAATTTCGCAAATTGTTACGGAAAGCTTCATCTCCTGTCAAATCATCCAGGTCAGATGTAATTTTCTGAGCATTTTCAAACGTCATCCGCGCTGAGTCTAAAGTTTGTTGCAATACAACCAAATTCGTTGGACTGTTAAGAGCGGTGGAAAGATCGCGAAAGTTAGCAGATGCTTGCGCTGCATTGATGGACGCCTGCGCCGCATTTGCAGACACGAGTTCTAAGTTACGCCGTAGTTGTCCACCTCCAAACTGGTTGACTTGCCCTGTTAGGTTACTTGCACTCAGGCGCAGCTGTTCGCTGGCTTGGCTAAAGTTGTTCAAGGTACTGACGAGAGTCGAGCGGTTGCCTACGACCAGACTATTCATATTATCGACGAGCCGATTTACCTGGGTGGCAGTCCCGCTATATTGATTCGCGGTCCTAGAAATCTGATTGGCTGCCAAAGCAACTTGATTGCTGGTTTGATTGGCAGCACTCGTCACTGAATTGGCTGCGACTGAGAAGTTTTTAATTTCTTGTTGCACTGAGCGACTCAAACCCGTGAGTTCGCGGGTAAGTTGAGATACCCCAACGGCGGCGACGCTGGTATTTTTAGCAACTGAGTTGAGGTTGGCAAAGAATGCGGGGTCGCTGTAGAGATTGGCGATGCGGGTAGTGCTGCGAAGCAGTTCATCAAAACTGACCCCAATTTGACCTTGCAGACGATCCTCGTCACAAACAATCAGGCTAGACTGGCATTGCGGATCGAGCGGATTCGCTACCTTCGCGTCTGGCTGGAAGGGCTTCAGGGGAGTAATGTCAATCGAAGTTTCGCTGAGCAGACCGGATTGATTGGCTTCAACGACGACATCACGCGGAATCAGTAAGTCAGCCGGTGCAATTTCCATCACCACATCGACGCCATTCGAGCCTGGGTTGATGGCGGTAATTTTCCCAACATTGACGCCGCGATAGCGGACGGGTGCGCCAGCTTGCATCCCGCCAGCATTGACAAATTCTGCCACGACCGTGTAGCTACGGCTACCGGGGTTCAGCCCGCGTATCCACAAAATCAGACCCCCAAACAAGAAAAGGGACAGCAGGATTAACAAACCGACGGAGCCTTCTCGAACCGTTCGCGATCGCATCTGTTCTCCTCATACCATTAACAATTAAGAATTAAAAATGCTTACATTAAAAATTCTGCCTTTTTTAATTTTTAATTTTTAATTGATTCTAGCCGATGACGTGAATTGGGCCGGTTACACTTCCACTAAAAAATTGTTGAACGATAGGATTTTGGGTGGTATCAATCTCGCTGACGGCACCTTCCCACTGTACCTGTCCCTGATAGAGAAATATCACTCGGTCAGCAGTGCGGCGAATGGTGCTTTCTTGGTGCGTCACCATGACATAACTGCTACAACTGTCTGGTATTTGCTGCAACTGACGAACTAAATCTTCAATCACTGTGGAAGCAATGGGGTCAAGACCAGCAGTAGGCTCATCATAGAGTAAAACTTCTGGGTTGTCTTGGGGATGGTCTGGATTGGACATAATCGCACGGGCGAAGCTCACCCGCTTTCGCATTCCACCCGATAATTGCGAGGGGTAGCGATCGCTAACCCCTGGCAACCCAACCATCTCTAGCTTTTCCTCCACCAATTCTCGTATCCGCCGACGCGACAGTTTAGAACGCTGAAACAGCAGAAAGCCGACATTTTCTTCCACCGTCAGCGAATCGAATAAAGCCGCTTGTTGGAACACCATCCCAATTCCAAGGGGATCTTCGGCATCTTCAATTAAGCCGCGACGTCGCTTTCCCAGGATATAAACTTCACCAAAATCAGGAGCCAAAAGTCCCGCAATAATCCGCAAAATCGTCGATTTACCAGTCCCAGAGGGGCCAATAATTGCCAGCGCATCGTCCCGATAAATTGTCAGATCGACCCCATCTAAGATGACATTGTTGCCAAAGGATTTAGAAATTCCCTTCAGTTCGATGAGTGGCTCTGCCATAGAAAGATTGGGGATTGGTAAAAAGTTTTGAGTTTTGAGTTTTGAATTAAAGAACTCTTTTATAACTCAAAATTCAACGCTCATAAATTAAAAATTTTAATTTTAATTTATGGGCGTTGAATCGAAAAACTCTCTAATCACTCAACACTCAACACACTCTCAGTCCTGATTACCGAACACCCTGACGAACTCCATTCGCTGTAGCTGCGTTGGTTTCTGCTGAGGGCGCTTCCAGTCCAAAGACGCGACCAAACACTTTTTCTACCTTATAGCCGGAATCAATCGACTCCAAGGGGTCTTTGCGGAGCCGGTGACGCAGACACAGGGTGATAATGCGGTGGATATCGTCTACGGTGACTTCCGTGCGTCCTTCTAGGGCAGCGATCGCGCGAGCGGCTCGGTTCGTAACCATATCGCCCCGTAAGCCGTCTACATCCAACTCCGAACAAACTTCGGAGATTTTCACCCGCAAGTCATAGTCCATCGTCACCGAGGACAGGCGTTCTTGAGCGCTGACGAGCTTTTGTTGCAATGCTTGTTGCTGCGGAAGATATTTTTCCAGAAACTTCGGGGGATTTTGGTCAAACTCAGCCCGTTGCTCTACAATTTCCACTCGCAGCGCTGGTTCCTTCACCGTGCGAATTTCTGCGTGCATTCCAAAGCGGTCGAGCAGTTGAGGTCGCAGTTCGCCTTCTTCCGGGTTGCCGGAACCGACTAGAACAAATCTCGCCGGGTGACGGATGGAAATTCCTTCCCGTTCGACGGTGTTCCAGCCGCTTGCCGCTGAGTCGAGCAGCACATCGACTAGGTGGTCGTCAAGTAGGTTGACTTCATCTACATAGAGAATGCCCCGGTTGGCTTTCGCGAGGAGTCCGGGTTCAAAAGCTCTGACTCCTTGGGATAAAGCTTTTTCAATGTCGATAGTGCCGCAGACGCGGTCTTCTGTCGCACCGAGCGGCAGGTCAACCATCGTCACTTTTTTGTGGGCGACGGGAATTTCTTCCTGTTTCGCCAAGCGATCGCGCACGCTGTCGCTCATCAAATCGGGGTCTCTTGGATGACTATTAAACGGGTCATCGGCAACGACTTCGATTTCTGGCAACAGGTCAGCCAAAGCCCGGATCGTGGTGGATTTGCCCGTTCCGCGATCGCCCATAATCATCACGCCGCCAATGTAGGGGTCAATCACATTCAGCAGCAAGGCCAGTTTCATCTCTTCCTGACCCACGATAGCAGTGAAAGGAAAAACGACACGGCGTGCCGTAGGGGACGCTGAGGCTGTCGGACTCACAGAATTGTTACCCATCTTATTATTCACCGCCTTTCATTGTGCCACTTTTCGCTTCATCCGAACCGAAAATTCCGAATCCATTGAAGATGAGTGAATTCAGAATTTTGCTAAACGGCATGGGTTCAATTTTTCTGAAGCGATCGCATTTTTTAGGCAAATCTTCATCTAAAACATTTTCCAAACGATGTCAATCCCCCTGCACCTGTAGCACCCACATCCTGACTACCGCCTGATGAGCGGATGATGTTTACGCGGCAGCGCTAGGAAGCCGTTTCAACTCCTGTAGCACCTCTGTAGCTGACTGGTAACGAGTCACAAAGTGGAAGCGCACCATCTTATCCAAAATCTCGGCAAATTCGTCTCGCACTGAGGCAAATTCGCGCCAATTAATGTTGCCGGTGTTCCGGTCAGTTTCCAGCTTACTAGGCGGTATCCCCGTCACTGCCTCCACCCCAATCATGCCCAAGGCGTAGATATCACTGCTGAACCTAGGGTGTCCGTCGTATTGCTCAGCCGGAGTATAACCACGGGTGCCGATAGCAATGGTGCGGTTTTCCTGTTCGCTTTCTTCTTGGGGCTGAATCTGTTTCACGGCACCAAAGTCAATTAAAACTAAGCGACCGTCTTTTTCTCGGCGAATAATATTACTCGGCTTAATATCCCGGTGGATGACTTGGTTTTCATGGATAAATACCAGAATTTCCAGAACCCCGCACAGGATTTCCACCACTTGCGCTTCCGGTAGGCGCTTATCTATCAATAGTTCATCGGTGAGCGGATGACCTTTAATAAATTCTTCAATTAAATAGAATTCTTCGTTTTCTTCAAAATAGGCAAGTAACTGCGGAATCTGAGAATGGTGCCCCAAGCTCTCCAGAATGGCGGCTTCTGTAAAAAATAGCCGTTTTGCCAATTTCAAGAATTTCTCATCCCGAAGCGCAGGCATTAAATGCTTAACCGCACACTGGGGCTTACCCGGTCGCATGGTATCTTCGGCTAAATACGTATGACCAAACCCGCCCGAAGCCAGAGGTCGAAGAATCTTGTAGCGTCCCATCAATAGAGACGGTCGCAGGGAGTCGCCGTACTTTACGGGAGAGGAATCTAATAATCGCTGGCGCTCCAGTCGCTCAGGTTCTGTAATTACATCTAAGCTAGGCTGCCACGGCTGAGTCTCATCATCATCATAATCGTCGCGATTAGGCAGAACTGATAGGGGAGATGGCGCGATCGCAGTTGCTACCTCTGCTTCTTCCTCAGTCTGTGGTTCCTGATTCTTCTGTTGGAGAAGTGCTTGCATCTGCGCCAGGTTGAATTGCTGTTCCTGAACCAGAAGCGCGATTTTTTTCTGATTTTGTTCGGCTTGGTGAGAGCTATAAGCCACGACACCGGCAGCTGTACCCACCAACGCGATCGCAGAGGGAACCACTGGCACCCATCCCGCCTGGGTAAACAGCACCCAACACGACCCAAACAGGACACCCAGCGCGGCTCCCTGTCCCAGTAACAAGTGCCCTGGATGCCGCAGCCGCAAAGCCATCAACCCGCCAGTTACAGACCAACCCAATACCCACAAAGCTTCTCCCCAATCCGACCAGAACCAAAATAAACGACGCCCATCCAGAACAGCACTGAGCATCTGGCTTACCAGATGGGCATGAGTGACAACTCCAGGCATTTTCCGATTTCCCTTCTGTGCGCCACTGTAGGGAGTATAGAAGGCGTCATCAATACTGGAAGCAGTAACCCCGATGAGAACGATGCGGTCTTTTACCCAGCTAGGGTCAAACTGACCGTTGAGGACTTGACTCATCGTTACCTGGTTAAAAGGACGGTTGGCAGAGCGGTAATTGATGAGGATTTGGTACCCCCGTGCATCCAGACCTTGATATCCTCCATCATTAGGCTCCAGAGGTTTGAAGACAGTGTTGTTCCAACGGAGAGGTGGGGTGTCTGAAGCAACGATTCCTTCTTTTTCCAAGTAACGTTGAACCAGTTGGAAGCTAAAGGAGTTCGGGTTAGGACAAGGCTTGTGAGCGGAGGGAGAGACAAATAACAAACCCCGACGGATAACGCCATCAGAATCAGTCCTCCCGATATCGGCAAAGCCAGCCTGGTCATCAGCAATATTGGGTGGTGGTGGAGTGCCAGGACCTTCCGACTCTTTGACGGCACACACCGGAACGATGCGGCGATCGCTACTCATCAGCTTGGAGAATGCCGCATGACCTGGTTCTACTGGCAAATCGCGATAAATATCTAGCCCGACAGTACGCGGCTCGTTTGCCAGCAGTTTTGCCAGCATCTGATGCATTCGTTCGTCAGACAGGGGATATTGCTTGTAGGTTTGGATGTCTGCTTCGGTGACAGCGACCACCAAGATCCGGGGATCTGGCTCTTCGGCTGGTCGTAACCGCATCATCTGGTCATAAGCACCTAGTTCCAGCGTCTCCAGCAGACCTTGTTGCCGGACTCCCAGCACTAAGAGGGAGACCACCACACTGACCACAAGTGCTGGTTGTCCCAAGATTAAGGCAGCAGTGCGTCTTAGGTGCGATCGCACTGTATGGAAATTCCCCTTTGAAAGCCGATCTATCACAGGAACGTTGTCAGGTTAGAAAGTAAAAAGCTTAATTAAAAGGTTGGAATCGTTAAAACTTACCGATCTTAACAAGCGATCGCTACGACGTATGGGAATACTTACAGCGTACAAATTTGCTTGCGTTACCCTAGCCCTGCTGTCCGATAACAGCCTGCTTTTGCCACTTCAAGCCTGCATGGCTTTTAGAAATAAATGCCTCCTGTCCCTATTTGCATTCTAGTGTTCGTAACTGACTGTGAGTATCGCTCTGCCGTTTCGATCGATCGGTTATTTTCCTTTAGTCTTTTGTCACTCTAGTCCTTCTTTACCATACTTAAGTCTTGGTGGTAACTTTCTTAAGTGGTTATTTTGCGTGTTCTTTCGCTTGAGGTACATTCATCGCTAGTTTCGGTGTTGGCAGATTCTTTAGCAATTGAGCGTGCGAGGGGAGAAACGGCAAAGTTGGTAGTAGACAGTAGAAAAATAGACTCATTGCTTCTAATTTTTCCTCTAAAAGAAGGATTTTTAAGCTAAAATCGGTCGCATTGCTAGGAATAATGAGAATTTTTGTCTGCTCCTGAATTCGGATTTTTTATTAGATGTTAATCTATACTCTCTTCTGGCTTTGTTGACGGCTAAGCTTTTTACAGTTTCAATTTAATAATTCAGCCAATATTGAAACAAAATTAACAATTAAAAATAATTTCCTTGGAAGTATAAGCGTATTTTATAAAAATAATCCTACCTATTTTGTCCTCATGCAGGCGGATAAAATTCACACTCCTCAATTCTCTTGATTTCAGCGCAAAGCTGGCTTTCTCCCCAATAGTTTGGGGAAGACTGCGAGAAATGGTAGTCAATAGGGCAAGATGCTTTTTTTCGCAGAGTTGTAGCTACTTAAATTGAATGCCACTCACTTAAGAGTTTCCGGCTGGGTTTCGCACAAAGGCAGAACCCAACACCTCCCTTAGTTTTTGTTGGGTCACTCTCTCTTAAAGACTCCGTCTACATGACCTCAAACCACCCTACAATCATAGATAAGCTGGGTGAGAGGATTTATTAATCCGTGTCCAATGCTTCAGAGCGAATTAGGTGTACGTTTTGTTCCCAATTAACCCCATCAAAAGGCACAATGCGAAAGCGAGACACCACATCCCCATCCAGACAACGCACGTTGACATCAATAGATTCGGGATGGGAACGGGGACGATAAAAAGGGTGAATCCCACAAATACGGCAGAAGGTGTGCTTAGCAACACCCGTGTTGAAGGTGTATGTTATCAATAAGTCTGCACCGCTTAGCAAGGTAAAACGTTCGGATGGCACAATTAGATGTAAAAATCCCTTCTTCCTACAGATGGAACAGTTGCAGTCATCTGCCTTATGTTCGTCAACGATTACCCGAAAGCGGACTGCGCCACAGTGACAGCCGCCTTCGTAGGGAATTGGTTCTTCTGTTTGTGCGCTCATATTAGTCATTCACGGTTAGCAGAGTTTGGTTGATTTCCAGTTCCTAGTCTATTGTTAATGGCTATTTTCTAGCACTTCTCTCGCAAATAATGGTTAAAGTGTAGAGAAAAGCGTGGTTCGCTACTTTTATGACCGCTCTACAACTATAATAAATTAAACATAAATATATATTTCTTTATGAGATAAAAAGTAAATATTGTTTAGTATAAACAAAAACCAATTTTAAAATCAGTTAGGAAATTCTAACGTAAAAGAGCCATTACTTAGGTTTTCTCAGGAGGTAATGTTTTTTATCGAGCTGCAATGAGTTATTATAATTGCTGGCTCAAATATCTATGATAGACATAGCCTTTTTAGAAAGCGAACGATTGAGTTGGTATAGCATTTAACATTACATAGCCATAACTGAGGCATTCAAACCCATCAAACAACTTGCTATTTAGTCCATTAAATTAGTTTTTTGATAAACAAAGATAAAAAATTTAGTCCCTCTATCTCTATGAAAAAAAAGGGGTAAGAGATTACAAAATGGACGCAAATCACCAGCCAATTGGGCATGACTATTTACAAGGTGAAGGTGCTTCTGGAGAGTTACAACAAACTATTGCAGGTGCAGATGTAGAACGTCCCCAACTTGAGGAAGAACTGCGGAACACGAGAGCTGAACTAGAAGCATACCGAACACTGTACAACAAGACTCCCTGTATTCACTTTACTTTGGATTCAGAAGGAGTCGTTGTTGGGGTTAATCAGTTTGGAGTGGCTCGTCTTGGTTATAGCGTCCAAGAGTTGGTTGGAAAAACAATTTTCAGCACTTTTGCTCCTGACGAGCGAGAAAAGTTAAAAGCTGAGTTTGCTCAGTTTTTGCAACAACCAATTCAAGAAGCATTTGAGTTGAGTTCAGGGATCGAGTCAAACGCTTTGGTTACTAGTTGGGAATTGCGCGCCTGTTGCAAAGACGGCAGCATTTTCTGGGTAAATGTTACCGCTAACATTGTACAAAGAACGAATACGGATAGAGTTGTCCTCCTGGTTTGCGATGACATAACTGAGCGCAAACGGGCACAGGAACGCCTACATTTACTGGAGCAGGTTCTTCGTGATTGCTGCAATGGCATTGTCCTTACCGACTCTAATCAACCAGATAATCCAATTATTTATATCAATCCAAGTTTTGAGCGTTTAACAGGCTACTCTGCTGAGGAAATCATAGGGCACAACTGCCGCTTCTTGCAGGGCGCTGACACTGCTCAGCCAGCACTCGATGAGCTACGAATGGCGATTAGGGAAGCTAAAGAATGCCATGTCACCTTACGCAACTATCGCAAAGATGGCACCCTTTTCTGGAACGAACTCTATCTTTCCCCAATCGGGAGTCCACAAGGGAATCTAATTGGTTTTGTGGGGATTCAGACTGACATTACCGAGCGCAAACAGGCAGAAGAGGCACTAAGCAAAAGCGAAGCAAAAAATCGCGCTCTTATAAGTGCCATCCCAGATTTAATCTTCCGAATTAGCAAAGATAGCACTTATTTGGACGTCAAAACGGCAAGAGATTTTGATACGTTGTTACCTGCTCAGGAATTCTTAGGTAAAAAGATAGACGAGGTTTTGCCTATAGAAGTCGCTGAGAAAGCCAAATACCATGTGGAGCAAGCACTTTCTACGAACGAAATCCAAATCTTCGAGTATCAGCTTCCCAAAAATGGCTATTTGCACGATTACGAGGCGCGGCTAGTTGTCAGTGGGGAAGATGAAGTTTTAGTCATTGTGCGCGATATTAGCGATCGCAAAGCCGCGGAAGAGTCACTAAGACAGCAAACCGAGCGGGAACGACTGCTGAGGGCGATGCTAGAACGCATCCGTCAGTCTTTAAATTTAGACGAGATTCTCAACACGACGGTGTCTGAAGTCCGGCAATTTCTCGCCTCCGATCGAGTGATCGTTTTCCGCTTTCAGCCGGACTGGAGTGGAGTCGTGGTAGTGGAGTCTGTCGCCAACGGTTGGACTCCGATCCTGGGAACAACAATCCACGATCCTTGCTTTGAACAAGTCTATGTCCAGTACCAACAGGGTCGCACTAAAACTATAGAAGATATTTATACAGCCGAGTTGAGTCAGTGTCACATCGATTTACTACATCGGCTTCAAGTTAGAGCCAGCTTGATAGTCCCGATTCTCCAAGGAGAGGAATTGTGGGGACTGCTAATTGCCCATAATTGTTCGCAACCCCGACAGTGGCAACAGTTGGAAATTGATTTGCTTTGTTCACTGGCAACCCAGGTAGCGATCGCAATTCAGCAAGCCGAACTCTACAACCAAATGCAACAGCAAGCTCAGCGCGAGCAAGCACTGAATCGGTCTATTTCTGCAATTCGTAGCTCTCTAGAATTAGAAGTAATTTTTGCCACAGCCACAACGGAAATTGGTCAGCTTTTGCACATCGACCACGTTTCCATCCTGCAATATCTTCCGCAGCGGCAGGTTTGGCTGAATGTGGCACTTTACTATCAAGGTTCCAGTTTGTCGAGCAGGCTGGGTATGGAATTTCCAGATGTAGACAATTTGTTGGGAAGGCAACTCAAGCAGTTACAAGTGGTTTCCATTCACGATACTCAGACTATCGAGGATGAGGGGAATAAGCCTCTAGCAGAGGCTTATCCGGGTGCTTGGTTGTTGGTACCGATACACTTTCAAGGAAACCTCTGGGGAATCTTAACACTATCGATGGAAGGTCGTCCTCGCTACTGGCAAGACTCAGAGGTAGACCTGGTTTGTGCCTTCGCGGCTCAACTGGCGATCGCGATTGGGCAATCCACCCTGTTTAAGCAGGTGCAGCAGCTGAACGCCAATCTAGAACGCCAAGTGCAACAACGCACAACCCAACTGCAAAAAGCGCTTGGCTTTGAAGCCGTGCTAAAACGCATCACCGACAAAGTCCGCGATAGTCTCGACGAAAGCCAGATTTTACAGGTAGCCGTTCGAGAGTTAGCGCTTTCATTTAATATGGGCAGCTGTCATGCTTCGCTCTACAACCTGGAGCAAGAAACTGCCACAATTTGCTACGAGTACGCCACCTCAATGCCTTCCTCGCAGGGACAGGTGATGCAAATGGCAGACTTCCCGGAAATTTACGCTCCTCTACGACAAGGTAAATGTTTCCAATCTTGTTCAATCAGTCCCGACTTTGTCCGGAGTAAGGTGGCGATGTTGGCTTGCCCGATATTGGACGATCAAGGAGTGCTGGGGGATTTGTGGTTATTCCATCGCCCAGACTATACCTTCAAAAAACTAGAGATCCGGCTAGTGCAGCAAGTAGCGAATCAATGCGCGATCGCAATCCGTCAAGCCCGATTTTATCAAGCATCCCTGGCACAAGTAGAGGAACTAGAAAAACTCAATCGGCTCAAAGATGAATTCCTCAGCACCGTTTCTCACGAATTACGTTCGCCTGTATCCAACATGAAAATGGCGGCTCAGATGTTGGAAATCACCCTCAAGCGCGAGGGTGTCTTGGATGCCAAAATAGCAAAACCCCCTACAGAGGTCAGCAAAGTCAGTCTCTACTTGCAGATATTGCAGAAGGAATGCAAACGGGAAACCGATTTAATCAACGATTTGCTTGATTTACAACGCCTAGAGGCAGGGACGCGACCCTTGGATTTAGACGTCATCGAACTTCATCTCTGGTTGCCCCAAATTGTAAAACCTTTTCAAGAGCGTGCCCAAAACCGCCAACAAATCTTGCAGGTTGACATCCCCTCTCAATTACCTCGTTTAGTTTCCGATTCATCTAGTCTGGAACGCATCCTCGCAGAGTTGCTCAACAATGCTTGTAAATACACTCCCCCAGGAGAAAAAATTGTCCTTACCGCCGAAGCGAAATCGGGAACTCTTCAATTGAGTGTCAAAAATTCTGGGGCTGAAATTCCTCAGAGCGAGCTAACCCGCATTTTTGATAAATTTTACCGAGTTCCCAATGCCGATCCCTGGAAGCAAGGCGGAACTGGCTTGGGACTGGCACTGGTGAAGAAACTGACAGAGCATTTAGGAGGCGAAATCTGGGTTGAGAGTGGATCGGGTCAAACCGGCTTTATCATAGAGCTACCGATTAATTTTGCTTATAGTTAACTTTCCCCAACGCCTTCCCCAACCCCAAGGGAAACACGAAGGCATCTCATCCCTGCGGTGTGGCAAATCTAGCGATTTTGGTTTTGATGCACTACGGTTTAACCCTATCCCGTCCGCGGAAAGGGGTTCCATATCCCCGCCGGGTGAATAGCGAGGGGTTGAGGGCGAAGTTCCAAGTGTATTGCACGCCAGAGTGAGAACCGCTATCAAGTACGGATGTCAATTCGTCGCTTCTTAAATCTCTACAATTTTTTTTTAGCTGGACAACTGACATGATGTGGTTTTGAATGTAAGAGCATATACGAGGTCGTAACAAACGCCCTTCCTATCCCATCTACTTCAGTTGCTAATTTAGTTGCTAAGTTAACCCGATTTGAGTAGGGTGTTAAGTTATGATTCTCGGAGTGCATCAGTTGCGACTATTTGTGGTTCAGTTACCGTTGAAAAGCAAGAGCGATGAGTGAAAAGAGTACAGCATTTCTGGCCGGGGCTGCCTTCGCCGGAATTGCAGCTTTCGTCTTGCTTAGAACTGGCGGGAATCCCAGTCAAGCCAACCTGCCGACTTACCTGCCCTCGCCACCGCAGCCAGGACAGCCCTACGGCACGATGCAGCAGCTGCCGCCTCCGCCTCCGACTGCGGCTGGTGTCTCGCCGGATACGACTCCCTATTGCTTACAGCAGCAGAGCGAAACTCAAAGGCTAAAAGATCGGCTGGAACAGCAACAAAGTGAAACCGAGCAGGTGAAAGCCCAGCTGCGGAATCAGCAAATGGTGATTGAGGCTCTGACTACGCAGGCAAAAGCAAATGTCTATCCTCCGCCGGTCAACCCAACCCAAGCCTTGCCTCCTGTTCAAGAGCAACAGCCCCTAAATCCCATGCTGACAGGCATCCTCTGGGCAGTAGGAGGCATGGTTCTCACTGTCATTAGTGGGGTTGTGCTGGCAGCAGCCTTTGCGTTGCTGTCGCAACAGCAGCGTCCTCCCCGGACAGTACAAGTGATTCACCCCATCCAGCCCCCTCCGCCAACCTTATCTCACAGACGGCGTTCTGAGTTTCTGCCCCCGCAGCTAGAAGGTAGGCGGAATGACTCCATCGACTACGACAGGTAGACAAACGTTGACCGCTTCTCAGCTATCGAGCAGGATGTTGTGTCATTGCCGCTAGGGTTGAAGTGCGGATAAATCCGAAGCCACCAGATGGTCAATCAATTCAATTACCCCAGCACCGCGATCGCCCTTCGTGACAAAATCGGCAATCTCTTTGAGCATGGGCAGGGCGTTGACGACGGCGACGCCACACTCGCACAGGTTCAGCAAGGCGCTATCGTTTTCGGCATCGCCAACGCCTACGGTGTTGTGCGGCGATAATCCCAATTCGCTCAATGCCACGCTTAACCCAGAGGCTTTGTATCTTCCAAGCAATTGAACGCTATAGTTGCTTTGATTTTAATGGGAATAGGCGGCGTTACTGCTCTTACAGGTAGAGATAAGTTAGTTTTATCAATTTAAATTGCCTGACTTAGTTGTTGAATTTCTCTACTGGCGTATTTCAAGGGTTGTTTTTGACAGGTTCTAGCCCGCACTTGTAGTAAGCGATCGCCCAATCTTCTTGTGCCTGCACAACTAAGACGCGCATGGCTGACTCGTCGCTAGCAATGTCTTCATCTATCGGCGATCGCTCATTTTTTTCGAGTCGAGTTTTAAACCCAAAACTGCCGAGTGAGGTCAGCATCGCCCCAATGTGCCTGAGAAGCGAATGGATATAGACATCTAACGCCAATTGAGCGCGTTAGTTGCCTTTTACAACGGCACTCTGAATCTAGGGCAGATATCCCGATAAAAAAGTACCACTTGAGGGACACCTGGCAATACTTTTTCAATCGCTTCAATTCCCTTTAAGTTGGCTGGGTAATAGAGTAGGGTTAAGCCTCAATGAAATATTTTTTAAAATGTCAGCTTGACTTTCTTCTCTAGTCATTACAGCGTCTTGCTTGCGATCGCTTCCCTCGTTCCAGGTAAACTTAAACGAGACGTAATTTCAGCCGCTATGCATCAACGAGTTTGTTTAGTTGATAGCAATCCTTATTCATTCATGAACTAGGATTGCACTAATTACTCCTCTTTGACATTCAATATGATATTTTGAGGCTTTTAAATACCTTGAGAGCGACAAGAGCCGACTTCCTTTGCATCCCTCTTAAGTTCTCTTCGCCAAGGATATTTTTTCAAAGAGGTGCATATCAAACGGAAAATGCTATAAATTCAAACTAAATCTTTAGGATAGAAAAACCAGTCCCTCTTTTTTTTGTCGTCAGCTAAAAGCCTTAATAGATAACAACTATTGGGCTTGCATCCTCCAGCAATGGGTGGATGATTGAAAATTCTCAACATATATTAGGGATATGACAATTCTGTAGCTATCTATGAGCTACTGCATCAATCCCTGCTGCCCCAAACCTAACGATCCAGCCAACGCCAACAACCGTATTTGCCGCAATTGTGGCTCAGAGTTGCTGGTACAAGGGCGCTATCAGGTCATGCGCCTACTGAGTGACAACAGTGGCTTCGGCAATATTTATGAAGCCTACGAGGGCGCAACCCCCAAAATCCTGAAGATCCTCAAAAAAGATCACAACACGAATGCCAGAGTCGTCGAGCTATTTCAGCAAGAAGCCATTGTATTAAGCCAGCTGAATCATCCCGGCATCCCCAAAGTTGAGCCTGATGGATACTTTCAGTTTTATCCCAGAAACAGCCGAGAGCCAGTGTATGGCATCATCATGGAGAAAATTGATGGTCCCAACTTAAAAGAGTGGATGCAACAACAGGGCGATCGCCCTCTCGATCAGCAGCTAGCTCTTGACTGGTTAAAACAGCTCGCTGAGATTTTACATCTTGTCCACCAAAAAAATTATTTCCATCGTGATATTAAACCCGCAAATATCATGATGCGCTCCACAGGGCATCTGGTATTAATTGACTTTGGCACCGCCAGAGAGATGACCTATACTTACCTTGCGGAAGTTGGCGGCGCAGGCAGTGTCACGAGGATTAGTTCTGCTGGCTATACACCTCCAGAGCAAGAAAAAGGTCATGCTGTACCCCAGTCAGATTTCTATGCCTTGGGCAGAACTTTTGTTTATCTGCTGACTGGCAAACTAGCAACAGATCGCGCAATTTATGAACCTTTAACGGATAAATTTAATTGGCGCAATCATGCACCGGGTATTTCACCCTTACTGGCAGATTTTATTGATAAACTGATGGCTCCTACCGCAGGAGCGCGGCACAAAAATACTCAAGAAATTTTAGATGAACTCGCTAAAATTTCACAGTCTTTATCTAGACATAAACCTTCTCCTAATTTTAGTCTGATTGGTATCGGGGCAATTGTTGGGATACTTCCACCTTGGAAGCCTTCATTAGCCCCAACGATCATTGTTAGTAAGAAAAATAAAAATAAATGGTTGGTGGGGGGAGCCGTTGCTTGCTTGGTCGGATTAGGAGGATATGGAATTTGGCAACTCTCTTACCAAGACGCACCCAAAGTTATCGCTTATGAAAATCTTTCGGGAGTTAAAACGCTTCATGGACATGAAAGTCAGGTAAATTCTCTGGCGATTAGCCCAGACGGGCAAATTTTAGCTAGTAGCAGTGCCGATAAAAAAATTAGAATTTGGGACAAGTCTACATCCAAAGAAATTCGCGTCATAAAAGGGCATGACAGCTACGTGAATTCTCTAGTGATTAGCCCAGATGGAAATACATTAATAAGTGGCAGCGCCGATAAAACAATCAAAATTTTGAATATTTCTACTGGTCAAGAAATCCGTAGATTAAAGGGACATTCTAACCCTATTAATTCT
This sequence comes from Trichocoleus sp. AS-A1, assembly GCF_039962015.1. NCBI lineage: Bacteria > Bacillati > Cyanobacteriota > Cyanophyceae > Leptolyngbyales > Trichocoleusaceae > Trichocoleus > Trichocoleus sp. AS-A1. Next base: position 91,649 of record NZ_JAMPKG010000022.1, read on the forward strand.
GTTGCGATTAGCTTTGATTGGCAGACTCTAGCCAGTGGCAGCGCCGATAAAACAATTAAAATCTGGGATATTTCTACGGGTAAAGCAATCCGCACGCTTCAGGGTCATTCCCAACCTGTTAATTCCGTTGCAATTAGCCCAGATGGGGAGACTTTAGCCAGTGCTAGTGCCGATAAAACAATTAAAATCTGGGATATTTCTACTGGCAAAGCAATCCGCACACTTCAGGGTCATTCTCAACCTGTTAATTCCGTTGCGATTAGCCCGGATGGGCAGATTTTAGCCAGTGCTAGTGCTGACAAAACGATTAAAATTTGGGATTTAAACACTGGGAAACAAATTCACACCCTCACCCGGCATTCTAACTATGTGAATTCGGTTGCGATTAGCTCAGATGGACAAACTTTAGTCAGTGGCAGTGCGGACAAAACAATTAAAATTTGGAATCTTTCAACGGGTGAAGAAATTCGCACGCTTACCGGGCATTCTAGCTGGGTTAAATGTATTGTGATTAGCCCGGATGGGCAGACGATTGCTACTGGCAGTGGTGACAGTACTATCAAAATTTGGCAGGTGCCGGTCGCAGATGCCCGATAACTCACGGGGGTGTTGGCGGGGGCGGCTATTAGATGTTTATTGGCTTCCTTTGTGCGATCGCGCTACAATCTAGCACTATAGGAACTTGTTAACAGTATTTTATCGATATTTTCCTAGATATAAATGAATTTTTTATAGTTTATCTGTCTCTATTTAGATAATTATTCAAAAGTTAAATCATTATTCATGGTTTAGCGCTAAATCAACTATAGCAGTTCTCACTTGAGTGCAGTATAGACTCGGAACCTCACCCCCAGCCCCTCTCCGTGAACGGAGAGGGGGGAATATTGAGGAATATTGAACCCCTCCCTGTGAACGGGGTGCGGCAGGGGTGAGGTTAAACCGTACTACATCCAATAGAGAATTGCTATAACCTTAGAAATAAATTATGAATATATTTATTTTTATAATAGAAGCTGTGTTATCTAGATACTGACCATAGATAGAGTCAGACTTAGGAATTTTTAATTAAAATCAACAACATTTTGTAAGCGGAAAATAGGAATGAATTTTCAAACATCGGTATCAACAGCATGGGGGAAAATTCAGGCAATGATCGATGGCCTGATTGTCATGCTGCCTAATATTGTGTTAGCACTAATCGTCTTTGCGCTATTTTTTTTCGCAGCAAGAACGATTAAGGCGACGGTCAGACGGCTTACCAGAAGGCATCGACAAGCTCGGAATCTGGGGCTGGTGCTAGGTCGTTTGTCGCAGGGAATTGTTATTTTAGTTGGTTTATTTGTATCATTATCCATCGTCATCCCGACATTCAAGGCAGGAGATTTGGTGCAACTGCTGGGTATCAGTGGGGTCGCAATTGGTTTCGCCTTCCGCGATATTCTCCAGAATTTTCTGGCTGGTATTTTAATTCTGTTGACCGAGCCGTTCCAGATCGATGACCAAATCGTATTTAAAGACTTCGAGGGAACGGTTGAAAACATCCAGACGCGAGCCACGACCATTAGAACCTATGATGGTCGTCGCATCGTGATTCCGAATTCTGAGCTGTTCACAAACTCGGTAACGGTGAACACTGCTTTCGAGAATCGCCGCCTTCAGTACGACGTGGGTATTGGTTACGGCGACGACATTGACCAGGCGAAACAACTGATTCTAGAAGCGATCGCTAGCGTCGATGGTGTTTTGGAAGATCCAGCTCCCGACGCCCTTGTAGTGGATCTAGCTGACAGTACGGTGAATATCCGCGCCCGTTGGTGGGTACAGCCGCCGCGACGTGCAGATATTCTCGATAAGCAGGATCAAGTTCTCGCTGCCATTAAGAATAAGCTCACGGCTAACGGCATTGATATGCCCTTCCCGACTCAGCAAATCCTGTTCCACGACCAAACTGAAGAGACAGATGGCGATCGCGCTCGTCAGCGTGAAGGATGGCCTGCTGGGAATCAAGAAGTGCCAAAACCCCGCAGCATCGGCGGTTCGCTCAGGAAGCTGGCTGAAATGCGTGCCCAAAGAGACGGGAATGGTAGCCATAGAAACGAGAACCCAGATCGCCCTCATACTGCCGACGATAATTGATGAAAAATAATTGATGAAAAACATCAAGCTGGGCAAACTGTGGGACTCGCTCCACTCTAGCTACTGGTTTGTGCCAACCCTGATGGCGCTCAGCGCGATCGCCTTGGCATTCGGAATGTTAAGCCTTGATCGAGCAGCCAAATCTGGCCCGATAGAGTCGTTGGGCTGGATCTACACCGGCGGGCCAGATGGGGCGAGAACGCTGCTTTCATCTGTTGCTGGTTCGATGATTACCGTTGCTGGTACTGCCTTCTCGATTACAATTGTTGCCCTCACTCTCGCTTCCTCACAATTCGGGCCGCGACTGATGCGGAACTTCATGCAGGATACGGGCAATCAAGTCGTCCTGGGCACGTTTATCGGTACGTTCATCTACTGCTTGCTGGTACTGCGAACCGTGCGGGGAGATGACTACAACGTATTTGTGCCGCAAATCTCCGTCACGATCGGCATGGTGCTAGCGCTCGCCAGTATTGGCGTCCTGATCTACTTTATCCATCATGTCTCAACCTCGATGCAGGCATCCCATATCATCAGAGACGTTGGCAGGGAGTTGGACAATGCCATCGATCGCTTGTTTCCACAGAAGATCGGGCAGGGTAAATCAGTACCAAAGCAACGGTCGGTGGCGGAAATCCCCGCCGGGTTTGAGAAGGAAGCTGCTCCTATGTTGGCGAAAGAAAGCGGTTATCTTCAAGCAATTGATGACGAGCTGTTAATGAAGATCGCCACCTCAAAAGACCTCCTCCTGCGCCTGAAATATCGTCCTGGCAAGTTTATTGTGGAAGGAAGCGAACTGGTGATGATTTGGCCTGGAGAACGGGTGAATAAAAAACTCATCCACCACCTGAACCAAGCATTTATTTTTGGCGAGCAACGCACCGAACAACAGGATATAGAATTCCCCATTAATCAGTTAGTTGAAATTGCCGCTCGTGCTATTTCTCCTGGCATCAACGATCCGTTCACGGCGATCCAGTGTATTAACCAGATGACCGCTGCACTTTGCCGTCTGGCGGAGAGAGATTTTCCCTCGCCCTACCGCTACGACAACGACAACAACCTGCGAGCGATCGCTAATCCGGTGACGTTTGCAGAATTAGTTGACGCTGCCTTTAACCAGATTCGACAGTACAGCAAACCGGATATAGCAGTGAGAATTCGATTGCTGGAAGCGATCGCTCTCATCGCCACCCACACCCGCAACCAGAAAGACCGGGCGGCGCTGCTACGTCATGCCCAAATGATCGAGCGCAGTAGCTGTGAGGAAGTATCGGAGGAATTAGACCGAAAGGATATTGAGGAGCGATATTTGGCAGCGGTGAAAGCGCTAAAGGAGTTTTAAATGACGCTGCTCATATTTAGCTTGAAATTTAGCTTGAAAATAACTTAACTTTCCGATTGCGGCGCTTCCAGAACGCTGACATCAATTAAAGGGGTAACGTTAAACCCTTTGTCAAGTAATTGCCTTTGAATCGTCTGCGTCATGCGAGAGCGAATCTCTTCGGAAGACTCAGTAACACCCGCCTGACGCTGAACATAAACCGTACCCAACAACGTGTTCTGACCTTTGATATTCGAGGAGGTGAACCGAACATTGGCTTCCACCAGTTTCGCCAAACCGCTATCATTCACCACCTTCTGGATTTGGGCAACGGCACGCTGTTCTCGGCTGCTGCGCTGAAGTTCCGGGGAGCTGGAAAACTGCCAAGTCAGCAAGCCCAAGAGCGCTACAGCAGTCGCTGTAAAAGCAGATGGAAATATCCAGCGCTTGCCACGGTTATAGCGGGCACCTTGAGCAGATAGACCATAGGCGCGGAACATCAGGGAGGCGGAGAGATTAATCCCAACCAGTTGCAGCAACAGCACAAAGACGCCGTTTACTGCCATATCCCAGCGACCCATTGCGCTTGCCATCCCCACCATTCCGGCAGGCGGTGCCAGCGAAGCCGCAACCAGCATTCCGACCGCCGCCCCAGAGACGAGGCTACTTCTTTCCGATTGGACAAGATTCAGAGCGCCTGCCGCACCTGCGACCAGTGGCAGCAGCACGGCTACTGCCGAAACCGTACTGGTTGTGTTCATGGAGGATGTCACCACTTCCTGTCGCAGAATCAAGGTGAGTGCCCCAGTGACTAGGATTGTTACCGCCAGGGCTGAAAAGTATCGTAAAAGGCTCCGTCCGAGAAGTTCTCCATCGCCGCGTGCCGTAGCGATCGCTGTATTCATCGCTGGCCCTGCAAACGGTGCAATCAGCATGGCAGCGACGAGAAGATAGCTAGTATTGGTGAACAAGCCGATCCAGACCACCACACCCGCCGCCGCGGCATATCCCAGAAACCCTTTCCACGAGCCAACGCTTTGCAGCCCTGAGAGGAAAATTTCGATGGGACTGCGTGCCTGCACATCTGTTACCTGCTGCGCTGCTTTAAAAGGCGGTGGCTGCAAGGCGATGACTCCACGCGGAAGCAGCGTGACGTTCAATTTTGGCACCGATTGCAACTGTTCGAGGAGTTCCTCAACCTTTCCATTCGGCACGTGGACGATTACCACGTCTAACGATTCATCAGCTCCAGTCGCTTCAAACAGGGAAAGATTCGCTCCGTCACAAGTTTGGGCGATATCCAGAACTGTTTTCCCATACCCACGGGGAACCTGTACAAGTAGTTGGCGCATTGCGGCTGGCTATATTAAGTCTGCGTCCCTTGTACCATCTCGCACAGTATGGAAGTTCGCTCTCTAGCTAGAGGAATATTTCACTACTTTTCTACTAATCTCTGCTGGGGTTTTCTATGCACCTGGATATTTGCCCACAGTCTGACCGCTGTACCCTTGGCTCAGCTTTACGGCAAGCGCTTTCAAAACTGCTGTAGGAGTCATTAAAAATCTTATGAGCAATCTGAGTCCAACTGAAAAACGGGAACTCAAAAAAGAACAAGGCGAGGTTCTGCAACAGTTGGAAGACTGGCTAGAAACACCCATGCTATTGCTCGGCTTCGGGTGGCTGGCATTATTGGTCGTCGAACTAATTTGGGGCTTAAATCCCCTGCTGGAAATCATCAGCAACGTCATCTGGATCGTTTTTATCCTAGACTTCGCCTTACGATTGGTTCTGGCTCCTTACAAATTTATCTATCTCAAGCAAAACTGGCTTACAGCCCTCTCCTTGCTGTTGCCAGCGTTGCGCGTCTTCCGAATTACCCGCGTGTTTCGCTTACTGAGAGCCAGCCGGGGACTGCGACTGGTACGTGTCATCAGTTCTCTAAATCGGGGGATGCGATCGCTCCGAGCCAGCATGAGTCGTCGTGGTTTTGGCTACATCATCGCGCTGACGCTGGTGGTGACGCTGGTGGGAGCCGCAGGGATGTATGCTTTTGAAAGCAATACCCCTGATGGGCGCGGACTGAATGACTACGGTGCTGCACTGTGGTGGACAGCAATGATTATGACAACGATGGGGTCGGAATACTGGCCTCAGACTCCAGAAGGTCGGGTACTCTGCTTGATCCTATCGTTATATGCTTTTGCAGTGTTTGGCTATGTAACGGCAACCCTCGCCACCTTCTTTGTCGGACGCGATGCGGAAGACGAACAAGCAGAAGTAGCAGGTGCTAAATCTATCGCCGCGTTGCATGAAGAAATCGTTGCATTGCGGGCTGAGATTCAGGCGCTTTCCCGCCAGAAACCAGAAGCATGATATGAAATTGAATTAATTGCTTCGTTTATAGTTTGTTAGTAATGACTAATTGGGGAAAAGTTTTAAGTCTTGAATTAAAAAACTTTCTTCTAACTCAAAACTCAATACTGCAAACTCTCTTTACCCATGACCCATTTATGAGGAAAAAGCAATGCTGAGTAGCAATTGGCGAGGGTATAGAATCGCCGCTTGGGTTGGACAGTTTTTACTCGCGATCGCGATCGCCGTTGAATTGTATCACCGGAACTGGGTGGGTTCATTTACACTCGCCTGCTTCCTGGCTGCTTCGTTTCTGTTTGTGACCCTCGAAAATCAACTGCCAACGTTGTTCGATTTTCTGTTTGTAATCGCAGCGTTGATCAATGCAGGGGGCTGGGTTTGGGGCTTATTTTACCCACCGGGACCCTACGATGAAATTGCTCATGCCTTTACAACCTTTTCCGTAACGCTGGCACTGAGTTTTCTCGTGTATGAGTCAATGCTGACTCCGTTCCGCTACCACCGACTGCTGTATATCTTAACGATCTCTAGCTTCGGAATCGCCATCGGCGCTCTTTGGGAGATATTTGAATGGGTGGTGCAAGTGATCAATGACCTGGATGACACCATCGTGGATCTGATTATGGACACCATTGGAGCTTTAACCGCAGCACTGGTAAGCGTGTGGGCGCTACAAGAGCGAGTCCATCCAAAATCAACTGTCGAAGATCAATCAGTATCGCCAAAGCGCCGCCGTTAAAAATTTTTAATGAGTTGTAAGCCATGAGTCATTAGTCATCAGCAATAAACCAAAGACCCAGAGGTGGGGGAAATTCTTACTGATTATGCACCCACTTGAGCAGCCCTAGAGCAGTGACAACATTTACAAAGTGACCGGCAATCCCATTAAAATTCGCTAACACCACAAAAACATCAAGCGCTCGAATGATTTTGTAGGGGTCGGTGATTGCCACACCTGGAGGTTGGGATACAGATTTTGCTAGTAACACTCCCATACTCGCTCCACCACCCAACAGACATAACAAAATCCCCACCAAACCTGTAATTAACGCTAGTCGCAGGACTTGAACGGTATCGGCTTTGGAGGGATGCACAGCCGAATTAGGATTTGCTAAACCTTTAGCGATGCGAGTGTAGCGGAAAGCTAAGAAGACACCGAATAACAGTGCGAAAAGTCCACAAATTGCCCAAAATATACCGACTCCTAGGGCAGGATTTGCTTCATTGGCAAAGTTACGACCAGAGATAGCAAATAATAAAGCGATGCCAGAAGCAACCGCCAATCCTAATTCGACCCAGAAGGCAATCCAGCCTACAAGACGAAAAATATTGGAGATTTTTTGTTTAGTTGGGGAAGGTGAGTGGGTGTCTGAGTGAGTTTGCATATCTGTCTCATGTTGCAAAAAGGAGCTGATACCCCACACCAGAACACTACCTCTACTGGCTCTGGTTATACGCCCACCTAGAGAGAGAACCGATCCCTTGCCTAAAGATGAAAATTTATCAGTCAATCAACCTGTTTAAAACTTGAAGAATCAGAAAAATCGGCTAAGGGGAGGACGCCTTAGTGCCCAAATCCTATCAAGCTAAAGAGCAAGGGCACTGATTTCAGAGCCGCTATTGACGAGTGGCGTGTCTTTTTAGTCAAGATATTCATTCTAAAAAATATTCCCTCTTCTCAACTAAGATGCTGTTGGCAGTTGCAGAGTCTTCGGTATTCAATCCTGATGTACGCTTGCTGTCTGCAATCCTTGCAGTCGGTCTGGCTCTGGTGCATCTCTACTCCGGTAAGCTGCGCTTTCTGGATGCCACCCCTCGCAGTATCTGGCTTTCTATCGGGAGTGGCGTATCTGTCGCCTACATTTTCGTCCATATCCTCCCGGAACTGAGTCAAGCACAGGAGACGGTTAAGGAGACGTTGGACGGGGGGTTTGCCTTTCTGGAACACCACGTTTACCTGGTGGCACTCATAGGCGTCAGCGTGTTTTATGGACTGGAGCGAGCTGCTACACTGTCGCGCCAGCGCAACCAAAAGGCGGGAAATGGAGATGTTACAGAAGCTGGGGTCTTCTGGCCGCACATCGCTTCATTCGCCGTTTACAATGCTTTGATCGGCTACCTGTTAATCCACCCGGAGGAACCGGGTTTTCAAAGTCTTTTTCTGTTTTTCTTCGCAATGGCTTTGCATTTCATGGTCAACGACAACGGCTTGCGCGAACACCATAAGGATGCCTATCACAAGAAGGGGCGCTGGATACTGGCGGCAGCGATTATCGTGGGATGGGTCATTGGCAGCGGAACCGAAATTCACGAGGCAGCGATCGCAGTCTTGTTTGCCTTCCTCGCCGGAGGAGTCGTCCTGAACGTGCTGAAGGAAGAACTCCCGGAAGATCGCGATAGCCGCTTTTGGGCTTTCGCTCTGGGTGCAGGTATCTATGCCGCGCTGCTGCTGGAACTGTGAAGCGGTGCCGATCTTTGTTTGCAACCAAAGCGTCTTTGCAAACAAAAAAATCGGGGCAGTTCTAGAAAATATCCTAGAACTGCCCCAATTTTTTGACGCTCAATGAGCAATTAGCGAATTATGCGATCGCTGCCATCTTTACGTCGTTATTCGCCAGAACCTCTTGCAGTTCCTCAGCGTCTACCGTTTCCTTTTCAATGAGCATCTGAGCCAATTGATCCAGAATGTGGCGGTTATTCACCAACACTGCTTTGGCACGATGGTAAGCTTGATCCACCAAATTGTGGACTTCATCATCAATCGTCGCCGCAGTTGCTTCCGAGAAATCCCGCTCGGCGGCAATGTCGCGTCCCAAGAACATATTGCCTTGCTGACGACCTAAAGCAACTTGTCCCAAGCGATCGCTCATGCCAAACCGCATCACCATTTGACGCGCCACACGAGCCACTTGCTGCAAGTCATTTGAGGCACCCGTTGTCACTTCTTCTTCACCGAAGATGATTTCTTCAGCAAGCCGACCGCCCAAGGCAACTGCCATCTGATTTTGCAGATAAGAGCGGCTATACAGACCAGAATCCATCCGGTCTTCACTCGGTGTAAACCAAGTCAAACCACCCGCACGACCGCGAGGGATGATGCTGATCTTTTGCACCGGGTCATAATCTGGCATCAAGGCACCGACGAGAGCGTGACCCGCTTCGTGATAAGCCACCAAGGTTTTGCGCTTCTCGCTCATCACCCGGTCTTTCTTCTCTGGGCCAGCTAGCACCCGGTCGATGGCATCATTGATTTCATCCATCGAGATTTCGGTCAGGTTGCGACGAGCCGCCAGAATGGCTGCTTCGTTCAGCAAATTGGAGAGGTCAGCACCCGTGAAACCAGGAGTACGACGAGCGATCTTCTCGAGATCCACATCCTTCGCCAGCGTTTTGCCACGGGCGTGAACGTTGAGAATCTCCAAGCGACCGGCATAATCGGGACGATCCACGACCACCTGACGGTCAAAGCGACCCGGACGCAGCAGTGCTGCATCAAGTACATCTGGGCGGTTCGTAGCAGCGATGATAATAATTCCCGTGTTGCCCTCGAAACCGTCCATCTCGGTCAGCAACTGGTTGAGGGTTTGTTCCCGCTCATCGTTACCGCCGCCTAAACCTGCACCCCGCTGACGCCCCACGGCATCAATTTCATCGATAAATACGATACAGGGAGCATTTGCCTTGGCTTGTTCAAACAGGTCGCGCACGCGAGATGCACCGACACCGACGAACATTTCTACAAACTCAGAACCAGAGATAGAGAAGAAAGGCACACCTGCTTCCCCAGCAACTGCACGAGCGAGCAGCGTTTTACCCGTTCCCGGAGGTCCAACTAGCAGCACGCCTTTGGGAATTTTTGCTCCAATGGCGGTGAAGCGGTCGGCGTTCTTGAGGAAGTCAACGACTTCATTCAGCTCTAGCTTGGCTTGGTCAATGCCAGCGACATCCCCAAAAGTTACTTGGGTTTGTGGCTCCATTTGGACTCTGGCTTTGGATTTGCCAAAGTTCATCGCTTGAGAGCCTGGGCCACTCTGAGCGCGGCGTAGCAAAAAGAATAATCCAACCAGAAGCAGAACGGGGAAGAAGAGACTGCTCAAGGCGCGGAACCAGAAGCTGTCATCGCTCTGGGGCAAAACTGAAATGTCTACACCCTTGGTGGACAGAATGCTAATCAGGTCTGGGTCATTAGGCAGGTTAACGACAATCTTGCTGCCGTCTTGTGCTGTAACAAGCGCCTTAGTGCGGTCGGCACTAAGACCAACTCTTTCAATCCGACCGTCTTGAACTTCCTGAATCAGCTTGCTGTATTTCCAGGTTTCCCGACTTTGGGGTTGTTTGTCTAAAAATGCTGTTCCTAAGGCGATTACAACTATTGCTAGCAGCGCATACAGCCCTGCATTTCTCCACCGTTTGTTCACCGAGTTTCCTCCTAAGCTCTAGGATATGGGGACGCTTTGAATTTTTATTTGTATTAACTTATGTTAACCCGTCTCAGAATTCCTTGACACGGTTGGTTCATAGAAACCTTCAACAACGTCATCTATCTTCATCGTAACCGTCGCCACAAAAACAACCATCCTAGCCGGAACAATCTACTCCCACACCCTAGAAATGGGGCTACACAACATAGTCCCCCACCCTAGAAGGGTGGGACTACACAGACAAAGCCTGCCTACGCAGGCTTTGTCTCCTAGCCTGTAAAGACAGGGTTCGTTTGTGGAGTCGCGACTTCAGTCGTCGAGCTTTTTACGCTCAGGGGGAAGCTTGATGGGTTTGGTAGCGCTGAAATAAGCTCTGCAATTGCTCTAGACTGCTGTGTAACGGGTCAAAAGTCAAAGTACCTTCTTGGCAAAGAACGGTATGGATCGGAACGACTTGCACCACGCAATTACTATAAGCAAGAACTGACAATCCTTTCACAAAGTCAGCATCCCAAGGTACTTGCCCAGAGGTTAGATTCTGACTTGCCAGCCAGTTGATCAGTTGCGATCGCGCGATTCCCGGCAAAATTCCAGCATCTAGAGGCGGCGTCCACCACTTACCATCCCGCCATCCCCAAAGATTGCCCGTACTGGTTTCTAACCAATTTCGCTTATCATCGACCAAAATTGCTTCTGTCGCTCCCATCTGCTGAGCTTTTCCCAATGCCAGCCAAGCAGGCAGGTAGTTCCCCGTTTTATGTTCGGGAATTGAGCGGCAAAATAACGGCTCTGCCGCTAACCAACTTTTAACGCCATATTTTTGTCTGTCTATCAAATCATCCGGGAAAAACCGCCCGCTAATCCACTCTCGCCCATCGGGAAATAGGGTAATTCTGAGAACGGGGAAGTGGGGGATTAACGCTTCTGCTTGTTGTCGTAATTTTTCCCAGTCTGGCTGCTGCCAGTCAAACGTTTGCACGCTGCAACAGAGGCGATCGCAATGTCCCTTCCAGTTAGTCAGCGGACTCTCCAACGACTGCTCATAAACCCGCAGCGTTGTAAACACCTTCGCTCCATAAAGCAACCCCGGATCGTCAATCGCTAACTCCAGGGTTCCCGACTCAATCAGGTTGCCGTTATACCAGTACATCTCATCACCTTTGGGTGAATACAATATACTTCAAAATACTACAGAAAGGCGACAAACGCTACACAAACGTCCTTTTGTACGTGCAACGCGAGACTTTTGAAACCCGCTTCGGTCGGGTTTAGTCTGTATAGATGCGAATTCTCTTCCCCCTTTTTACAGGCTGTATAGTGACTTTTTATTTGACGTGGAGACAGAGCAGATTAGTGTCGTTAAAGAGGCAAAGCTAAACCTGGCTTGCTTTTTCCGCTCAATCTAAATTGGCAATGCTGATGGTCAAATGTAGAGCGTTGAGTAATCTTTCTCTGTAATTCTACAATCGGGAAAGTTTTGCTCAGTGCCACGAAATTGTCTCGACGCCATTTAATTTGGCACTGTACATCAACGTTGAAAAGGTGATTGATGAGCAAAAATGTCCTGAGTTTCCAGAATGGTTTCAACTCAGGCGGCAAGGAGCTATTAAACCGAAATTTATTAATGATTGACGTGATTAGGTCGATTCCATCTTCATGACGATGAACCCAGCTAAATTAAGCGCAAGACTCGCAATGTATTAAGACTTTTTTTGGAGATGCGATCGCCTTCAACAACTATGTTACTTTCTGTTCTCTTTGAGGAATTTAGCTGAACAGCTTAGCGCTTTGGGAAAGGATAACTTCGATATTATCCTCACTGAAAGCTAACGTGTTTTCCTTTTTATCGATATTGTGGCTAGAAATTTGATAGTAAACTAATAATCGTTAAAAAACTTTGGTGTTATCTTTTTGTGTCAAAAAAAGCTAATAATACAAATTACTTATTGTTATGACTTTTAATAACTCTACCAGGACTGACAAAAGAAATTCCTTGGTTGGATGCAGCACTAATCATAACGGCTTCAACGACAGGCTCAGAAACTTTCTTTTTAGCTATCCACTCAACAATAAAGTTAGCTCCTAACCCCCCAGTGGTGTCAGTTCTCGCTACAACAAAATCTGTAGAAGCTAGAGAACCAAGTTCCACAGGGCGATCTAAATAGTGCTTGATTAATTTTCCCTCTGTATCATAGTAGCGCACTGAAGTGACAATGATGGGATTGCTCAAATCCGTATTGCGAATACTAAGAGTGGCTGATAAATATAAAACTTCCTTCTGGTTTTCGTAATAAATATGAGAATAGATAGGGACATAGATAGTTTGCCCCATCGCTATCTTACTATTGTCATCCAACGTTACCACCCTGAGTTGGGGTTGAGTCACCTGACCTATATTAGATTGTGGCTTCTGTGGAATCCCCGGTAAACTGCAAGAGGCAAGGACAATGAGTGCTAGGGTCGAAGAAAAATACAAATAAAGCTTCATTAGAGGTAATTGTTAGATTTTAGAGGTAATTGTACAGTGCCGAATTAAATGACTTCGAGACAATTTCGTGGCACTGAGCAAAACTTTCACGATTGTAGAATTACAGAGAAAGATTACTCAACGCTCTACATTTGACCATCAGCATTGCCAATTTAGATTGAGCGGAAAAAGCAAGCCAGGTTTAGCTTTGCCTCTTTAACGACACTATAGCGGTTCTCAGTTGGATGGCATACAGTAAGGGAGTAGCCCAGCCTGCCAGACAATCGCCGATCATGAAAGCCTACTCGCTTGACCTACGCCAAAAAGTGATTGATGCCT
>NZ_JAMPKG010000023.1:0-103351 GCF_039962015.1 Trichocoleus sp. AS-A1
TCTAGGGTATTACGACTGATGTTAAACATCTTCGCTACGTTTGTTTTGCTTTCTCCTCGTTTAACCGCTTCGATTGCTTTTTGGCGCAGGTCATAGCTGTAGGGAGCAGGCATGGTGACTCCTGAGTCCTCTTCTCTCCCTAGAATAACGTCCTAACGCATCTGTGTAATGCTATAGCGCTCTTTTGTCACTTTAGGGAGAGGATAATAGGCTAAAACGGTTCAAAGCCAGAATTTACCTATGACAGAACCACGTCCAGCCCAAGCCACCGTGAAATTTGTGGATGATTACTGCCAATGGTATCAATCCCTATTTCCAGAAGTGAGAAGCTTTGAAGCTTTTAAACATTTGCATATTGGGATGATTTCGGACATCAAGAGGAAATCATTACCAGCGATAGCCAAAGTGGTGGGACTAGATCAGGAGCAGTCGCTGCATCACTTTCTCACTACCTCACCCTGGAAAGTAGAACAGTTGAGACAGCAAAGATTAAAGCTAATTTTACAAATTCTAGGAGGAAGGGAAATTAGTCTAATTATTGATGAAACAGGTGACCGAAAGAAAGGGAATGATACGGATTATGTGAAACGACAGTACATCGGCAACTTAGGCAAAATTGAGAATGGAATTGTAGCGGTCACAGCTTATGGAGTAATTGACAAAATTACCTTCCCGCTAACCTTTGAAGTCTACAAGCCAAAAGAACGCCTTCAAGACGGAGATAAATATTTAAGTAAGCCAGAGATTGCAGCTCAGATAATAAGAGAATTACAAGCGTTAGGTTTCCGGTTTAAACTCGTGCTTGCCGATAGCTTATATGGGGAAAGTGGCAGTAACTTCATTGATGTGTTGTACGAGTTAAAGCTGCCATTTGTTGTCGCTATTCGCAGCAATCACGCCGTCTTGCTGCCTAAAGAGCAAAGGGTGCGCTGCAATCGCTGGCGGGAATTTGAGCGAATATTTTCAGACGGAACGACCCAGCAGAGATATATCCGTGAGATTATTTTTGGCAAGCGTCGTGCCACTCAGTTTTGGGAAATTACAACTGACCCCAAAACGTTACCAAAAAACTCAACTTGGTATGTAATGACGCATGTTGCCGAAATAACATATCATCAAGTAGGTAATCTCTACGGGTTACGAAATTGGGTAGAATATGGCTTAAAGCAAAGTAAGAATGAACTGGGTTGGGCGGATTTTCGGGTGACGAGTTATGCTCAGATTCAGAAATGGTGGGAGATAGTAATGAGTGCTTATCTGTTAGTGAGCCTACACTCAGATTCACTCTATCCTCAACCCAATTTTCAGGAGGATAATCCCCCTTCAGTTGTAGTTAAAAAGTTTTCCCTGCATCCTTGGTGGAATGAAGAAACGGGTTGGAAGAATTTGTTAAATAATCTTCGTTTAATCCTGCAACCCTTTGCCCTATTTAACCTGATTCGACCTTGGCTCAAAGTCTTTCCAATCCCGGCTCTATCTTTGGGATTTTCACGCTTGATTGCGCTTATGAATTACTTTCACGGTGCAGTTCCTATCCCCCTACAAATGCAAGATTCCCTATTTTCTGCTGCCTAGAGTGACAGAAGAGTGATAGGACAAAAGTAAATAATTCGGGTTTTCTCTCCTTCTTCATCGGATTGGGTAACTTGACGAAGTTGGCGGATTGTGTGTTTACATTCTAAGCAAGGCAGGTTGGTGCGGCGAAAAACGTAGTGCTTTGTACCGTACTCGCTTCCAGGTGTGTAGACGAGGGAGGGGTCATTAATAAGACGTGTACGCACTTCATCTGATACGGTGAAGCCGCCTGTAGCATAGGCGCGTTGAGCCATTAGGGGAATTGAATGAATTAGGCGTTCTAGTTCCTCGCCTGTCAAATCGGCAATTTTCGCCACGGATCGAGGCGACAATCAAATAGAATTTCGGCTCTCAGGTAGTTACCAATTCCGGCGACAATCTGTTAATCGAGTAAGGCTGCACCAATGGTGCGATCGCTATTTTCAGATGTCAGCAGCTTTTGTAGGAACACAGGCGTATTGAAGGGCTTTTCGTCTGGATAGGGTAGGATATCTGTACCGAGACTGCGTAAGTTTTCGACGATTTCAAAGGGATTACCCGCGCCTAAATCGAAAATTGGTGCAGAGTAGAGAATGGCGCAGGCATCGGGTACGACAATACGCGATCGCTCGCGGCGATCTATTTCTTGGGGTGGATTATCTAAAACTGCCCAGCTTCCTCACATCATCAGGTGAGAGTGGAAGTAGTAACCATCTTCAATTAAGCCAACTAGGTGCTTGCCGTGCGAGAGGACTCGTTCGATACGCTTGTTGAGTAAAACACCGGGATGCTCTTTTTCCCAAGATAAAGCTGTCTTTGTCCGTGCTTTGAAGGACACGATGGGTTTGCCCCCAAGTGCCCGATCTAAGGCATCGGCAAACCGTCTGACTTCTGGTCCTTCTGGCATGAGTGTGAAAGAGCGTTACTTTTTTTACTTTAAAGATGTGGCTCCTGAAGTAACATCCTTCCTAATATAGAGACTCAAAGACAGCACATTGATGCCTTTTACGAGCATTTCTAATAGCAGTTGCGATAAACATTAAAACTCATTTATCACAGCTAACAAATTTCAATTAGCGGGTTAAGAAATTTTTCTTTTTTCCTAAATTGAAAAGATGCCAGTTTTACTTCTCCTAAATTGCTCAAACCCTTGTTTTTGTGCTTTTCCCTTCTGATATAACTCTCGCAAAAACGATCGCTTCGCAGCTTGTGCTATCCTTTCCAGAACTAATTCAGTTATTTCGCTATGTTTTTCGCTTCAGAGGAACTAATTGCACTGATTGTTTCGATTGCGATCGAGAGCTTATTTGTCGCCATCTGCGCTCAAGTTAGAAAAAAAGACTGGCGAAAGCTAGCAATAATTGCTGGTGCTGCCACATCAATCACTCATCCTATAGCATGGAAGCTGTTTATCGAACTATCACCGTATTTAAGTTTCCCGATGCGTTCCCTGTTGATCGAAACTGGTGTCGCGCTTGTTGAAGGTTTAATGTACCGATGGGCAATTGGTTATTCATGGCGATGGAACATCGGCTTATCTTTCGGTGCTAATCTCGCTTCCTATAGCTGCGGACTTCTGTTTTATTATTGGCAGGGGTAATAGCAATAATAATGGAATTTCTAACCAAGCATGAATAGCTGCTGCAATGCCATAGAAAGCGCGAGTAAGTGCAAACGAATGCTGAAAAGCTACTAAAAAATAAACCGATATCCCAGCCACCAACCAGTAGAATTTTTTAGATGGAAGCCAGGATAAGAATGTTTCTGCGTCCTCTTTCGTCCACCGCGAAAATAAGCTGATGACCGCTGCATAGTGCATACATTGGAGAAAAGTAGCAGCCGAAAACAATGGATAAGCAATTGATAAATGTTGCCATGATGGTGCAACAAAAGCATTTAAATAATGGGTGTTTGTTTCAAGGGGAAAATTTATTATCCCTAAAAGTTTTAAACTAATAATTCCTATTGGTATTGCTCCAAACACAAGTCCGCAGATTAATAACGTGCGAAATCTTTTAGTACGTTGTCGTTCTAAAATAAATGCTACTGGTGTTAAATTGTGAACAAGCGCCAGTATAACTAAGGTAGAAATCGGGTCTTTGATAATCCCAATACCGCCTAAACAGCTAACAGCTAAACCAAGTATCCCCAATTGCCAATTCTGTCGGTAAACGTGGTGAGTAGCGACTAAAACTAATCCTAATCCGCCGAATAGTTCCAACAAAGGAGCTAACTGAATGCTAATTAGCCCAAAGATAGCGCAACAGCGTACTAAAGCAATTAATAGTACTAATTGCAGCAAACGCCACTCAAGTGTTTTATTTAAATTCTGATGAAAACGGCTATCGATATAGCGTAATTCAATAGCAATGTGAGCAATGCCGAACGTGAATAGTGTGGTGGCATAAGTAGTAAAGGGAAAAGCAATTGCACTCAATGCACTAACTAAAATAATTAGCCCGCTCCCCATAATTTTAGTCATTTGCGGCTTACCATTTACTTTTTTCTTCTTCTGAAAATAATTATCCATCCTAGTATTGCTATTCCCATTACCGGAAAAACGAGCCAGGTGAGGGGTAGTAGTTGCCTGTCTTGCTTAACTAGAGATAGCTGTAAACCGTCCAAATTAAGCGACTTGACTTGAAAATTATCTTCTACCTTACTGTATATCACGGGTAGCTGGCTTGGTGGCTGAATTGTTGGAGTACCTTTAATCAGCGCATTTTGGAGGTTAATGTTTTGAAGTATCGTTGACTTAGAAAATAGTGACCAAACTTCGCTACTATTTTCTAAGTCTTTAGGCTGGACTTTATTTTTAGCGATTGCTGAGATTGTTGCAATGGGTCTATAACCTATAACTGGGACGCATTCTCCTGGTTGAATTAATATATAAGGGCTGGGGCGTGCATGAGGATTTACTGAACTAATTTGTAAGAATAGCCAATAGTCTGGATACTTTTCTTGGTTAGTAATTTTCACACAGTAACTAAAACCGCGCGTATAACCTGGGCTTGGTGGTAAATCGGCTAGAATCGTCAAACCCTGAAAGTATGGCATATTTACAACTATCATCAGCCACTCCACTGTTAAATTTAATTATTGGCGGGCTTTATTAAGTGCCATATCTACAATTTGTCGTTTCACTCTTTTAGATTGACCAGGGTAAGCATAGTCTAAAATAAACGTCCGCCCATTACAGTCCAACTCTCGACATTTATATCTCTGCTTACCTTCGGGGGACCTGCCATGTTTCACAATATCTGTGCCATGACAATTAGGGCAATGTAGCACTTGTGTAATCATGAGTCTTCAAGAGCGAGATGATCTTATTCTTCCTCCAATTAGAAGCTAGCATATCCACAGCTTGATAACACCTCCCAATTAACATCGCTTGACCTCGATAAGGCGGTAATACAGCAACCCAAAACGAAATAAAATCAACAATCAATTGACTGACAGAACTTACTGCACCCAGTAGTTTTGGTCGCAATCTTCATAACTTATGTATTTATCTGCTTGGTGGCTGAAGATTACGCACAAACGTTAAGCAAATTGTCGATGATGGATTGGCACCAGAAGGGCGATCGCTTATACTAATCCCAGCGGGTGCATCTGTCTTAGGAAGGATATTTTGAGCTACAAACCGAAGTTACTGTTTTCCAGATAAGTTCCCAAAAAGCGATCCCCCTGAGAAATGTTCTTGGCAAACATTTTTCAGGGGGGATCGCCGACTTCAGCGCTAACCCGCTCCTCTCAAAGCTAGATTTTTATCAAATACCACGTCCGCTCCTCTAATAAGCTCAGCCAGAGAGCAAGAAGCTGATAATTAGGAGTTTGGTAGAAAATACCTTGAGATTTGCCCCATTTCTTGAAGTTACTTAAGCTATCAACCAACAAGGTCTGGAACAAAGCTTGGAACTGGATGACTTTAGGTGTATTCTTTGACGGAATAAAAAAATAACAATTTGACAAAAAGCGAATAAGTTCACATTGTGTAGGCACAGATCCCGGATTCAAGCCATAAAATAGGCAACAATAAGCAGGGAATTTTGCGCCAGAAGTTTTTGGTGATTGAGGAGTTGACGTGACCAAGTTCATCTCAAGACTGAAGGATTTATCAGGCAAGTTCAATGCGGGGGTGTCAAATGAACCAGTCGAGACTCCTGTAGGTAATAAAGAAGAACCAGTCGATACTCCGATTGATGGCAAGGAACAAGACGAAGGACACGCAGACGCATCACGACATCGTCGGGAATTGAAGCGAAATCTCTTGCGGCTGAAGCGCTTCTCCACTCAGGAGCTTCCTAAAATTGTCAAGAAGCCATTCACTGGAGAAAACCCACTCCATCATCAGCGTCGATTTTGGATTGGTTTAGGTGTGGGAGGAGGAGCGATCGCGCTTTTGACTGCTGCGTGGTCGCTGGAGAGTAGCTTACCCGATACCAGCGATGCCTTAACCTTGATGCGACCAGAGACTTTGACGATCAAAGCCTCAAACAACAAAATACTTCAACAAATCGGCCCAGCGACTCGCGAAACCCTCAAAATTGACAAAATTCCCAAGCAGCTAATTCAAGCTTTCATTGCGATAGAAGACAGACGCTTTTACAAACACCAGGGAGTTGATTACCAGGGAGTTTTAAGGGCAGCCTTTTCTAACTTGATAGCAAGAGATGTTGTAGAAGGCGGTAGCACCATCACCCAACAGCTGGCGAGGATGGTTTTTCTCGATCAGGAGCGTAGCGTCTGGCGCAAGCTGAAGGAAGTCCGAACCGCTCAAAAAATCGAAAATGAAAACACCAAAGATCAAATCCTAGAACGTTACTTGAATTTGGTTTACTTGGGAGAAGGTGCTTATGGCGTGGCAGATGCGGCTTGGGTTTACTTTTCTAAGCCAGTGTACGAACTAACCCTATCGGAAATGGCGACACTTGCCGCCATCCCACCAGCACCCAATCAATACTCGCCTATTAAAAATCCACAAGTGATTAAAGAGCGCCGCAATCTGGTATTGCAACAGATGCATCTGGCGGGGTTCATTACAGCCGCCGAAGCCGAGAAAGCGATCGCTGACACCCTGATAACAAAACCCAGCCGTCCTAAGCGGCTCGAAAGGTTTGCCCCTTATTTCACCGAATACATCCAACAAGAACTGCCCAAGCACGTCTCGCCAGCAGCGATTAAGGCTGGAGGATTAACAGTAGAAACCACCCTGAAGCCAGAATGGCAGGAAGCGGCGGAAAAAGCCGTTATCGAAACCGTTGAAAACAGCGGTCGCGGTCAAAACTTCGAGCAAGCCGCCCTTGTGGCGCTCGATCCGCGTACCGGCGAGATTCGGGCAATGGTCGGGGGAAAAGATTTTTATAAGCAACAGTTTAATCGCGTTACTCAGGCACAGCGCCAGCCCGGTTCGACATTTAAAGCGTTTGTATACACGACAGCAATGGCTGCCGGTTTCACTCCCTATCGCGGCTACCTGGACGCTCCCTACAAAGTAGACGGCTATACCCCCAAAAACTACAGCGAAGAGTACCGGGGCTGGATCTCCATGCGAGATGCTCTGATTGGCTCAATCAATACCGTTGCTGTCAAAGTTTTGGTCGATGTGGGATGGGATACGGTGATCGATGTCGCCCACAAAATGGGCATTGAATCAGAACTGAAGCCGACCTATTCCACCGCCCTCGGTGCCTCTGAAGTGAACCTGCTGGAACTCACCAGTGCGTATGGCACCTTTGCGACAAAAGGGATGCATACCAAAAATTACGGCATTCGTCGCGTTCTTGACCGGCGTGGGAACGTTATCTATGAAGCGAAGTTTAAGCCCGACCGTGTCCTCCAAGAAGATACATCTGCGATTATGACCTGGTTGCTGCGGGGTGTCGTGAATGAGGGGACGGGTCGCGCCGCCGCTCTAGACGATCGACCTGTTGCTGGGAAGACGGGCACCTCGGACGAGGCACGCGATCTGTGGTTTATTGGCTACATCCCCCAAATGGTTGCGGGTGTCTGGCTGGGCAACGATAACAACAAACCGACTTGGGGCGCGAGTAGTACAGCCGCCTACACCTGGAATAAATTCATGGCGGAAGTGGTCAAAGATATCCCGGTCGAGAAGTTCCCAGATCGACCCACCGAGCTAGAAGGACGTAAAGCCCAGCTCACGATCAAGCCCATCAAGCCTAAAAGCATCTTCTCTGGAAGCATCATCTCCAAAAACAGCGACGACGATGATACCCCCCGGCGTAGCCGGTCTCGTCGGGCTACGGATAGCGATGATAGCTCTAGCGAAGAAACTCCCCGGCGCAGACGCTACCGTACTAGCAGCGTCCAAAGCTCCGAGAGCGCGCCTCGGCGGAGACGGCGTCGCAGCCAAGAAGTCCAGCCTCAAGAAGAATCTAGACCTCGCTACCGTCGTTCTCGCCGCCAAGTAAGTACCAATTCTCAAAGCCAAGAGAGTTCAAGCAATAGCAGCCGTCGCTACCGCCGTTCTCGTCGCCAAACCAGCACAAGCTCTCAGGAGTCGGCACCCGTTCGGCGTTCTGTTCGCAGAAGGGCATCATCAGATTCTACTTCTAGCACTGCACAGCCAAGGAGAAGACGAACTTACAATTCTGCGCCAACCGCTCCACGGGCACCGAGGAGAACAGCGGATGCCGCCCCACCTCCTGCTCCGCCAGCAGCGCGGAAGGAAAATTAGGAACGATTAGAACAACTTCCTAACTCTCAAGCGCGATCGCGAAAACAATGGGGATCAAACTCAGGGGTGATAGACGATCCCCTGAGTTTTGGTACGATAACCAAAAATCGATAAGAGGGTTACAAAGAATGCATTTATTGATGGAAGTTGCTACGAATACGCCCCATTTTCCAGTCTCTGCCACTGCTGTGTACGCGGTAGGTTTTATTGCCGCTGTAAGTATCGGTTCCGTTGCGTGGTATAACTCTAAGCGCCCTGTGGGTTGGGAAGATAAGGAGCGCCCGGATATCGTACCTGAAGTCAAGAAAGAGGCAAATCCTGGTGTAGGCAAGCCTAGCGCGTAACTCTCTAACAGGAAAATTTTTAGAAAACCTATAAAGATTGTAGAGACATTGCGTTCAACGTCTTTACCGCTTATACAAACGTAGGGCAGGGGTATACCCTGCCCTACAGCGTTATTTTTGGAGACAACGAGATAAAACACCTTGGCTCGAAAAAAGGCTAGCGCAGCGGCTCGAAAAAAGGCTAGCGCAGTGCTAGAGCCGAGCGCAGGGTGACATTTAAATCGGTGTTGGGGTTAACGACAACAACATCAACTCGTTTTTTGCCTAACAGCAGTCCGCCTAAGGCACCCAAACCAGCACCTCCCAAAATTTCTTCAGTTGCGATCGCTCTGTCTCCAACTAAAGCACCGATTGCGGCGGCGGCGGCTCCACCCACGGCTGCACCTTTCAAAATGGAACTGGTATTCGTTCCCCGGCTAACTTGTTCGGTGCGAGTAATCACTCTGGAAGAGGCATTGATATACTGCCGTTTCCCGTTGTTGAAAACTAATTCTCTAGCAACAAACTGGGAACCGCTTCTAGTTGCGGGTTGCAGTTGACCAATCACCTGAGTTCCTGCCGGAATTAAGATAGTTCCGCGAGTATTTCTGACATTTGTTGCAACCGTCAGCGTTAACGGCATCGTTTCCTTCGGAGACACAACGATTTTATTTGCCTTGTTATAGCGCAAGGGGAGGGTTGTGCCTGAAGGAATGCTGACTTGGGAGACGGGTGGCGGCGGAAATTCGTAATATTGGGCAGCAGCCGGTGCAGACGTGACGAAGGGGGCAGCTGCACCGGCGGTGATTGTCAATGCCATGAGTGCAGCGGTTCCTGATTTCCAGCGATTGAAGCGAGACATAGGGAACACTCTCAGCAATTATACGGATAAGGGTCAAGACGCTTCGTTGCTGGATTTGTTTCTTGACAATTGAACTGATTTAGTGCATATCCGAGGAAAAATGCAGAGTGATGGGGAAAGAACCTCTCCCCAACCCTCCCCGATTCGGGGAGGGAGCTGGAGCGTTCTTATACCATTTCACTTTAGGTCTGTAACAGACGGATTCTGATGTGTAGCATCACTAAGGGAAATTAGGAATTCCCTGTTTAGCGTAGAGCGACGGTAACTGGCAGCTGAGAAGCCAGGGTGATAGTCCTCAAATCAAGGCTGGGATTTACGGAGATAACATCAACAGATTTGCGTCCCCAGAATAAGCCAGCTAAAGCGCCCAAGCCTGAGCCACCCAAGACTTCTTCAGTCGCGATCGCTTTGTCGCCAACCAGTGCTGCGATGGCGGAGGCAGCAGCTCCACCCAAGGCGGCACCTTTCAAGATTGTGTTGGTTCTAGAACCTTTTTTGATTTGTTCAGTTCTCGTCACAATTTGAGAAGTGGCATTGATTGTCCGAGTTCCATCTAAGGGGAGAACAATTTGTGTAGCAACAAATCGGGAGCCTTGACCTGCGGGTTCCAATTGACCGAGAATCTTTGTTCCTGCTGGAATCAAAGTTGTCCCGTAACTGCTTTTAACAGTTGATGAAACTGTTAAAGTTAAAGGCACTTTTTCGGTTCGAGATAGCAAGATTTTTTCAGCCGTTCCGTCATATCTAACAGGAATAGAAGCTCCAGAAGAGATTACAGTCTTGGTCTGAGATGGGTTGCTGGCACGAGGGACTGTAGGGACAGGAACATTGATGGGTACAGCGCCAACAGAACCGGCAAATGTGCCCAGAGCCATCAATACCAAAACGCCAGACTTTAAGTTATTTAAGCGTGTCATAAATAGGGAACCCACGAACTTTGTGTATTTTCACTGATACCTTCTTAGAAGGTTGTGGGCTAAAAAATGTTTCTGAGAACTAGAAAATTATTTTATTAAGTATTAAAGCTTAATTTGCTTTTAAAAGGTTAATTAAAGTTGAATATCCCCTATGAGTAGTGACGCGGTTTCTCTAAATTAGTTGCTTTAGTAGAAAAAAATTAGCGATCGCGTTTTTTACCCGTATCAATTTACGCAACAGATAAAACAATCTATCTTCAACGTGCGATCGCGCTATTCGGGAAGAATTACAAGAAATGCGATCGCGCTTTGTAGTCAAGTGGGGAATAAATGCGATCGCGCTACATTAATCCTATTTTTCGTTGCTCGATCTCTGCTATGGGTAATAACAAGGTATCCTCTATCTCCTGTCGCACCTCACGACTTACATAACAATCGCTATTCAGGCACTCAACGAGTAATAAATTTGCATTGTAATACTGCTCTAGTATTTCCTCCTGCTGTTTATTCAACTGCCAATCGTGACCAATATTGCGATACTTAATCATTAAGTCTGTAAATTGCTCAGTCCACGCCTGACCGTCATATTCCCACCAAAGCCTATATCGTTTTGTATCTTTAATCGGATTAGGTTGTTGGTCTTTCAAGGTTTCTTGGAGTTGTTTGAGCGAACGCTTGAGTTCAGGCTCAAGAGCATATTTGCTGGCACCGCTACCACTGAGGGCATGGTTCCGAGCCAATCTAAGCTCACAAAGAAGGAGATAGTCGAGGGCAAGATCGCTGAAAGGATTGCGATCACTATTACTGTTAAGAAAATCGCCAAAATCGCTAGTTAAGTCACGGCTTAAGCAATGAGCAAGCCTAGTGTCAAGAGTCATTTCGTAAATATTACAGTCAAGAGCAAAAGCAAGATAAAAAGCTCGAACAGCTGCTGGCTTATAGAGAACCTCTGCTGAAACAGATTTCTGACTTACCCACATTAAAAACTGCTGTAACTTCTCATCGTCAGCTATAAGCACATCAATCTGCTTTTTCATCAGCTGCAACAAAAGGTCTGCACTTGGTGACATCCCAACCGCTAGTAAAAAAACTTCTCGCCAGCGTTTCTCGGCGATATGATTAACCAGATTCTGCAACCTCTTTTCTAACGGCTGTGTCCCAAAAACAATTTCTCTAGCAGTGAAATACTCGTGAAATGTTAGATGGGAAAACGAGTAAATCCCTTTAGCGCGTTCCACCAACAACCCGTGTTGAGCTTCAATTGAGCGCAAGACTGTCTCACTGTCTAGTTGTAATGCTTCCACATCAGGATTAGCATCAGGCAAATTGTAGATGTAATCTATAATGTATTGCTCGGCTGCTTTTTGCTTGAAAAAATAGTCACCTTTCTCAAAGGTAATTAGAGCAATTTTGCTGAGTAGGTCTTCCTTCCGCTGAATTGATAGATTTTTGTAAACTTTATCTCGTTCAATCCCGCGCTTGGCATCCCATTTTTTTAGCAGCGTATCCAGTCCTTCTTTATATAGCTCAGAACGATTAGCGGAAAAATTTCCTGATTCTTCAAATGCCAAACACAGCAATGTTAGCAGCAGAGGACTGGCGGCTAATTCTTTGATTGGGAGATTTGAATTGAGCTGTTGTATAAATCGTTCAGCTAACTCGGATTCTTTCGCCTGAAACCACCTATTTACAAACGTCTGAATCTGCTCATCATCAAAATCCGCAACTTCTACATCTGCAATTTCAACATCAGTAAACTTTTCAAAGGTGTATTCCTGCGCTGCAATCCTACAGGTTATGACAAAAGGATTGTTAGGGTATTGACAAGAAAAATTCTTAATCTGTTTTAATATTTGCTTACTATCCTTTTCTCTGACCTCATCTAAACCATCAAGTAAAATCAACGCCCTACCTTGCTGTAAAATTTCGCCTATTTCAGTATCTGCTACTCCGCAATCAGCAAACAAATATTTGATGAATTCTAGTAAATCAGGCTGTTCGCGAGTTTCAGCAAAATCTTTGAGGGTGATAAAAACAGGCAGTTGATTTGCTTGAAACTTACCGCTAATGCACTGCATTGCTAAATATTTCAAAAAAGTCGTTTTTCCTGCTCCTGGTTTACCCAAGACCATCAACTTAGAGTGACGATTTACAACCTCTAGTCCCGGCACTCGTTTCTGAGTAACTCTGCTCAGGCCAAAACGATCAAAGTTCTCTGGGTCGCAGCCCTGCATCAGATCAGCAATTTCTATTCGTCTGCGCCCAGTGATTTTCTCCAAGATGTTGACGTTAGTGTAGATGTCATTCAATCCGATGGGTTGAGACATATCTAGCACCCGCATCGTACCGCAACGCTCTTCAATGCTAGGTTTTATCTTTTCGCGTACCTCTTGCACGAGGGCATCAATATCAGTGCTAGATCCCTGTTGCTGCTCAGATGGCTTAGATTCAGCATCCTGATGTATATCTGCAATTTCCTCCCAATTCAGACCAAGTGCAGAGCAAATCTTGATAAATATAGACTGCTCCACAGGCTTACCTGTGAGGAATTTCCAAACTGGCTGGCGAGATACATCCGCCTCTGTTGCCAGCCCTTCCTGCGACCATCCCTTGAGGGTAAGCGCCATTTTTGCCTTTGTGATGCCTTGTTGAGATGCCAGTAGTAATTGCCTTGCCATTAGCCAGACCGCGAAACTTGACTGTTATCTATTTTAAGTTATACTCTCAAACGACACACAATTTGCTTGCATACAATACTCATACAAAAATTTGGAGTCAAAAAATGAGTGATAAGCAGTTTAAGCAACTCAGCGAGGACTGTCGGGAGGTTCTCACTGAGTTGCGAGGCGTCTGTCACAGTCTAGTTCGCCAATTTGCATCGCTTCAGGCTGACCATCAAGAAATTAAGAACAGAATGACTTACCTGGAGTATGGTCTACATGCTGAGAATGAGCGCTTGCAAGATGAGAATCTTGGGTGGCGGCAAGGGGTAGATTACGATTCTGAAGATTATTGTTCAAATGAGGATTCCTTGGAACGT
This sequence comes from Trichocoleus sp. AS-A1, assembly GCF_039962015.1. NCBI lineage: Bacteria > Bacillati > Cyanobacteriota > Cyanophyceae > Leptolyngbyales > Trichocoleusaceae > Trichocoleus > Trichocoleus sp. AS-A1. Next base: position 13,397 of record NZ_JAMPKG010000023.1, read on the forward strand.
AAGTATTGAGCATAGGTGTGATGCGATCGCGTAACCTAGCCTTAAAAGCGCAAATTGATAAGTCCGCACTTCGCGATCGCATCTCCCCTACATATAAAGAAGGCTTGGAAATTATTGCAGTGGCTTCTCGGATGATGCGGGAAGAAATAGAACAGAAGGCTAGACGCAAAGCTGAGATAGAGCAATGGCTAGCAGCATTTCTAAAACCCGCGCAGGCGGGTTTCGTTTGTATAGCCGCGAATTCCATTCGCCACGATTATTTTGATTCAGCAGAAATTTTTACATCAAATTCGGTCTTAATTGCCAAAAACCTGATTTTTCAACCGTTAAACTAAACAATAGTGCAGATGTACTGCTACTTCTCATAAAAGGTATGGCGCTATAGCCTGAATGATCCCACAGCAACTGGTTCTCAAAAATTTCCTCAGCTACCGCGACGCTACCTTAGAGTTTAGCGGTCTACATACTGCGTGTATTTGCGGTTCTAATGGTGCGGGTAAATCTTCCCTCCTAGAAGCAATCACCTGGACGATTTGGGGTGAAAGCCGCGCTGCAACAGAAGATGATGTCATCCACGCCGGGGCGAAAGAAGTTCGCGTTGATTTCACCTTTCAATGCGATCGCCAAACCTATCGCATCATTCGCACTCGCATCCGCGGACAAGGTGGATCGCTGGAATTTCAAGTTCAATCATCCGGCGATTTTCGCTCTTTAACCGGGCGCGGAATCCGGGCGACGCAGGAAGCGATCGTGCATCACCTAAAGCTGGATTACGACACTTTTGTGAATTCGGCTTATCTGCGTCAAGGACGGGCGGATGAGTTTATGCTCAAGCGTCCCAGCGAACGGAAAGAAATTCTCGCGGATTTGCTGAAACTGTCTCAATATGAAGAATTGGCAGAACAGGCAAAGGATTTATCCCGCCAATTAAAAGGACAGGCGGAGCAATTGGATCAGAATTTGCAGACGATCAAGCAACAACTGCAACAAAAAGATGCGATCGCTCAACAACAACCAATTCTAGAAACTCAACTGGCAGAATTACAGCAAGCCCAAGCTGTTGACAATGAAAAAGTCCAAAGTTTGCTCGCAATCCAGCATCAGCGGCAAACTTGGGAACAACAACTGAGCTTTGTTCGCCAGCAATATCAAAATCTCACCAAAGATTGCGATCGCTATCGCCAAGAAATTGCCACAACTCAACTGCAACAGCAACAATTAGAAGCTTTACTGAATCAAAAAGACCAAATTACCGCTGGGTATGCTCACTACCAAGATTTGCAAACCCAGGAAGAAACGCTCACCGCGAAGTCACAAGCTTACCAAGATGCTCAACAGCAACGGCAACAACTCCAACGACAGCTTGAGCGGCAAATTAACGAACTTAACCTGCAACTCCGACAAGCTCAAGGACAACTAGAAGCGGTACGGCAATCTAGGGCAGATATTCAGCAAATCCTCAGCCGCACCGAAGAAGTAGAAGCCGGAGTTAAACAACTCCAAGAGGCGCGGGGTTACGTGAGTCATCTCGATCGGTTGCAGTTACAAGTCGCCCCTTTGGTGCAACGTCGCGGACAGGTGCAGATGGAACTCGATCGCTCTCAAGCGCGACTATCTGCCAGATTAGAAGAACTTCGCAAATCCGCTGCCCAGTTGCAAGACAGGCAAAAACGCCTACCTCAATTGCAACAGCAATTACAACAAGTTCAAAGTCAAATACAGCAACTTGACAAAAAGCGCGTCTATCAGGAACGGGTGCAGGAGAAAGAACTGCAACAGCGGAGTTCTCGCGATCGCCTCCAAGCGGCTCAAAAAGAATGCGAAACTAAACTGGCAGAAATCGACCAAAAGCTGCAACTGATCCAGACGCCAAATGCCAGTTGCCCTTTATGCGATCGCCCTCTTGACGAACACCACTGGCAGCTAGTGGTGCAAAAAACCCACGATCAGCAACAGGGAATTCAGGATCAATTCTGGGATGTAGAGGGGCTACTCGCGGTTTGTGAGTACCAGCTACAGGGGTTGCGGAAGGAAATTACCGAAATTGCCCAAGCATTGGCAAACTACGATTCCTTGCGCGAACAACGGGGACAGTTAGCCGCAGAAAGTACCGCTATGGCTGAAATCCAGACGCGCCTGCAACAAATTGAGGTAGAAAAACAACAAATTGAGCGATCGCTTGCCTCTGGTAACTATGCACCGGATCGACAAGAAGAACTGCACCACCTTGAGCAACAGTTGCAACAACTTAACTACAATGAGCAAGACCATGCCCTCGCCAGAGGTGAGGTAGAGCGCTGGCGCTGGGCAGAAATTAAGCAAGCAGAAGTTAAACAAGCGCAGCGGCGTCAGGCTCAGATAGACGCTCAAATGCCAGAATTGGTGGCAAAAATTGCGAATCTGCAATCGCAAATGCAACAACTGCAAGTGAATTCCGACTTATCGCGGCAGATTGAAGCACTCGATCGAGAAATGGCGGAAATTGGTTACGAGCGATCGCAGCACGACGCCCTCAGAACCGCTTTACGCAAGTCTCAGTCGTGGCAAGTCCGTTATCAGGAACTTGCGTCCGCACAACAGCAATATCCTTCCTTATTAAAGCGATCGCAAGATTTGGAGCAATCGTTGCAAATGCGATCGCAAGATTTGCAACAAATGACGACTCAGATAGACACCATCGTTCGCCAGTTGCAACAAACACCGGATACGAAAGCCGAAATTACAACGATTGAACAGCAGATACAGCAACGGCGTCTGCAACTCGACGAGAAGCAACGCCAGTTAGGAAGCTTGCAACAACAACAACATTATCTAGAAACTCTCCAAACTCAGCATGACGCACTCACTGCTCAGCACGCCAAGGTGCGACAGCAATATCGCGTTTACCAGGAATTGGGGCAAGCTTTTGGCAAGAATGGCATCCAGACGCTGATGATTGAGAACATTCTGCCTCAATTGGAAGCAGAAACCAATACTCTCTTATCTCGGCTTAGTGGCAACCAGTTACACGTGCAGTTTGTTACTCAGAAAGCAGGGCGGAGTGGACGCTCTGCAAAAAAAGCCAGCAAAATGATTGACACTTTAGATATTTTAATTGCCGATGCTCGCGGCACCCGCCCTTACGAAACCTATTCGGGCGGGGAAGCGTTTCGGATTAACTTTGCGATTCGTCTAGCTTTAGCGAAATTGTTGGCGCAGCGTGCGGGAACGGCATTGCAAATGCTGATTATCGATGAGGGATTTGGCACCCAAGATGCGGAAGGATGCGATCGCTTGATTGCCGCAATTAATGCGATCGCGCCTGACTTCGCCTGCATCCTCACCGTCACCCATATGCCGCAATTCAAAGAAGCCTTCCAGACTCGGATTGAAGTGTATAAAACCCCCAGCGGTTCTCACTTGAGCTTGGTGCTGTAGGAACTTAGCCCCCTAATCGCGTTCCCTACGGTGTAGAAGTTGGCAGAACTCTCTCCAAACGCCTCTCCGAAGCGGAGCGGGGCTTTGAAGATGGCTGGAGGGTTAGGTAAGTGCAACCCGAACCCTAATGTTCGGACTTCTCACCCTAGTTCACCCACTCAGGCGATACCCATCGCTCCGGGGAACGCTACGATCAAAGTAAGAGGAAAGAAAAACCCAACAGCATCTTCCTCCAGGCTGAATTTTCAGCCATTCTTCTCACTCCTAAGGGAGGACTTAATGATTCGATTTCTGGTTAGCGTGCTTGTGTTCGTGATCGACACGCTTTATCGCGATCGCCCTTATCAGCGCTTCTACGTGCTAGAAACAGTGGCTCGCGTCCCCTATTTTTCCTTCCTATCAGTTTTACACCTTTACGAAACCCTCGGTTGGTGGCGAAAAGCTGACTGGCTCAAGGTTCACTTCGCTGAATCTTGGAATGAAATGCACCACCTGCTGATTATGGAATCGTTAGGGGGAAACCAACATTGGAGCGATCGCTTCCTTGCCCAAACCACAGCCCTGTTCTACTACTGGGTAGTTGTAGGACTTTACATCGCGTCGCCCCGCACCGCCTACAACTTCATGGAAATGGTGGAAGAACACGCCCATCATACCTACGACGCCTTCTTGCGCGAGCATGAAGCCGAATTGAAAACCAAACCCGCGCCCCAAGTTGCGATCAACTACTACCGGGACGGCGATCTCTACCTATTTGATGAATTTCAAACCGGCGTAGTCCCCGAATCTCGCCGCCCTGCGGTTGATAACCTCTATGACGTTTTCGTCAACATCCGGGATGACGAAGGCGAACACGTCAAAACCATGATGGCGTGTCAAAAAGCGGATGCTCAGAAAACCTTTAAGAGTCCCCACTCTCTCCCTTATTCGGAACAGCAGGTTGTACTGCCTCTAGTGACAGACGCTGAGCTTGAGCGCGAGTTAGCTGATTCTCCCTTTTAAGAGTAGTTAATGGTCTATTCTCTTGCTGGTTAGCCGGTGCTAGAGAATAGGTAGCGGAATTTTAAAGAACCCCGCCCCAAACCTTCCCGCTGGGGTGGAGTTCTTTAATTTGCATTTTTTAAAAGGCTGAAGATGCTCTCGATTTTTTGAGCCAACACGCACACAGTTGAGCATTATTCCCCAAAACACCAGGCAAACAAGATCAAGATCCCTACCATCATCAACCATTGGGGGATTGATACTAAATTCAAAATGCTCAAAGGAAATAACACTAAAACTTCCGAGAAGAACCAGCTGGTGACAAACAGCAGCATCATCAAGATAACGAGGGGCACACAACCTCCTACAAAATAGGGCAACAAAATACTGCAACAAAAAATTGTGATTCATGTGGCAGACATACATCTGGCACCTATACTGCCAATAGAGAGAACCGTTTTGATTACAACTATAAGTAGGCTTATCTATATTCCGTACTCATCTACGGAGAGAAAATAAATACCGTAGTTGAGAAGAGGTACTTGCCATGCAATTTAGGCGTTTTGGAATTCTAGCTTTACTGACCGTTTTCAGCGCTACAGCCGTTTTAGCAAAAGAAGCAAATTTTGACCGTTTGATTGTTGATGGAAGTGGCAAGGCATCTGTGACTGGTTATACCAGCGGAGCATTCTCCCTGTCAGCGATCGCTAATCGCGATCGCCAAAACAATCCCTGTATTGGTTATGGGGGCGACGAAACTCCCGACCATATCATGGTGGTGAAGAAAGGTTTCCCCAATCTGACAGTAAAAGTAAATACTGGAGGCAAGGACACCACTCTAGTCATCAAGGGGCCTGATGGTACCATTCGCTGTGGCGATGACACGGGTTCCAACAAAGATGCGAGTATCACAGACTCAGACTGGAAATCAGGCAACTATAGTATTTGGGTAGGTTCCATCAAAGAGCGGCAAAGATGGGATTATACGCTTTCTGTGCAACCAGAATAGAACCCCAGATTTTTTAGATGATTTAGAGTCTAAGTCTTGACCTGTCATCATTCTCACACCGCCATCCAAAATTTAAAACTTCGGTGCGGTTCCCCTACCTTAGAAACTCACTCGGAACGATATGATAGTGAGTGGTCTGTAGTGCCAAAATGGATATCCACTCGTGCTATCTACGCTTCTAGCTGACTTTCGCATCATCTTCGAGCGCGATCCAGCAGCCCGTAACTGGCTGGAGGTTTTATTTTGCTATCCCGGTTTGCAAGCGCTGCTATTTCATCGCCTTGCACACTGGCTAAGACTACTGGGAATCCCCTTCATCCCCCGGTTGATTTCCCACTTAGCTCGCTTTTTTACCGGCATTGAAATCCACCCTGGTGCCGTAATCGGGCGGGGCGTTTTTATTGACCACGGCATGGGTGTGGTAATTGGTGAAACCGCCATTGTGGGAGATTATGCTCTGATCTATCAGGGCGTTACGCTAGGCGGTACTGGGAAAGAAAGTGGCAAGCGTCACCCTACCTTGGGGGAAAATGTCGTAGTCGGTGCTGGTGCCAAAGTTCTCGGCAATCTTCAAATCGGCAATAATGTCCGCATTGGTGCTGGCTCGGTTGTATTGCGCGATGTTCCTTCGGATTGTACGGTAGTAGGCGTTCCGGGTCGGATTCTTTATCGTTCCGGCGTCCGCGTGAATCCCTTAGAACATGGAAGCCTTCCCGATTCTGAGGCTGCGGTAATTCGGGCTTTGGTTGACCGTCTGGAAGCACTAGAACAACAGGTACAAGAGTTACAACAACCGGCTCATGCCTCAATGCCTGTTCCCTTAGGAGCCGGACATCATGTATCGGATATCCCAGCCGCCGCCGCACCCAGTTGTCGTGTGCAAGATGGATTGATCCGGCAATTCTTAGATGGTTCTGGGATTTGAGTAATTAAAAATTAGAAATTAAAAATGGAATTTCTCAATTTTTAATTTTGCGTTTTTAATTCTTACGGATTTACGGCTTGAATAGACCAAGCTTGAGAACTTTCGAGGCGATAAAGACTTCGGTTTTGGGGATCGCCTCGCAACTCCAAATGATCGACCTGTACGGGTTCTAGTAGTAGGAGACAAAAACTCTCTAGCGGCTTTTGGGGGTCGGGTGGCGGCGGAGAAAAAGTGCTGACATCGGCTCTCCTTTCTCTGGGATGGGGCCAACCAAATTGCAGGCGAGCGGCGTCGGAAAGGTCTTGCCAAGACACCTGACGCGCTTGCTGGAGCAGAGAATCAGGATAATTGGCTCCTACCAGCGTCAGCGTCCCAGCGAGGCGAAATTGTTCGCGAGTGGTGGTAAAGTACCAGCAAGCTTCTGCCCAAGGGTGATGCTCGATTTGATCGGCTTTCTGGCTGCGAGAATCGGTGACAAATTTTAATTGGTTGGTATTGTCTAAAAATCCCCGAAAGACGAGCGTGCGGTTAGCAGGACGCCCATCAGCCTGGATGGTGGCTAGCTGTAAGTAGCGAGAATGGGGTTCGCTACGGTTACGGTGTAGGGCACCCGAAAGAAGCGATCGCCAGGGAGCAAGCATCATCGTCAAGAGTTCATCCCCATTACCAATTACCCATTTTCCAAAATATCAGTTTAGTATCTTGAGTTGTTTAATTGCCGTTTCCTAGCGCTCCTTTAACGGATTTGGAAAAATTAACGCGATCGCAATCTGGTAACTTTGCGACTTGCTGCCCTCCGAATTTGATGAGCCAAATGACTGCGACAGGGAGTATTTGTAACTGGGAAGATCCTGTCTGTTGCGCTCGTGAAATAAGTTTGCTGTTGAACGTTTGCACCGCCTCTCAAAAAGGCAATTGAAAGCAAGACAGTAATCTCAAACGATGGGAAAGGGCGGCTGACAATCGCCCTTAATTTTTGCCTTTTGACGCTCTTGTAACTATTACGACTGTGACCAATTGAGCCGCTCAATGGGATATTTTACTGTACCAATTTTATCTAGAAAGCCACACGGATAGCGCAATTTCCTCGATTTTTCAAGCTTTGACCCCATATCTGCGATCGCGTATAGTAAGTGATCTGTGAATTTTCCCAAAACCAATCAGACTTGACCTATGGTTCGAGAGCTTGAGCGAGTAATCCAGACGAGCCGGTTTCCTGAAACGGCACCGGCTGCGAATCCTGTATTTTTTAGGACGTACAGCCGTCGCACCCAATCGGGGCGCGAGACTTGGGATGAAGTGTGCGATCGCACGATTAGGGCGTTGACGAAGCTTGGCAAGCTCACCCCTGAAGAAGCTGACACGATCGATCGCATGCAGCGCCAGATGAAAGCTCTTGCCTCCGGACGTTGGCTGTGGGTGGGCGGCAGCGAGTGGATTGAAAGACCCGAAAACTTCTCAGGAGCCTACAACTGCACCAGCACCAATGTAGTAGACTGGCGTGCCTTCGGGCTGATGATGGATTTGGCAATGATGGGATGTGGCACTGGAGCCGTTCTCGAACCAAAATACATTAATCAACTGCCACGAATTCGCAATCGCCTTGTGGTGACGGTACAAGGCGAGATTGGCTCTACTCCTGCGTTGCAGCGCCGCGAACTGACAGGAGTGAAAATAGAGGGCGAAAAAGTCAAAATTTACGTCGGAGACAGTCGCCAAGGCTGGGTTAAGTCTTATCAAACTTTGCTGGAATTATCGAGCGATGAGCGCTTCACAGCAGAAGTACAGGTATCCATCGACCTCAGCGATGTCCGAGCAGCTGGAGAACCCCTCAAAGGCTTTGGTGGCGTTGCCAATCCGGTGAAGTTGTCAGGTCTTTACGAACGTTGCGCGTCAATTTTAAATAAAGCTCTAGGAAGGCGTCTGAATTCGGTTGAATGCTGTTTATTAATAGATGAAGCCGCGGTTGTCGTGGTTGCTGGCAACGTCAGGCGCTCAGCTGGAATGAGGCAAGGTTCTAGCGATGATGAAAAATTTGCCGACGCGAAAGGCAATCTTTGGCAGCAGGATGAAAATGGTAACTGGCGCATCGATCCAGAACGGGATGCGCTTCGCATGGCAAATCACACTAGAGTTTTCCACCACAAACCCACTCTAGAAGAATGCCTTGCCTCTGTTCGTCAGCAGCATTATTCCGGGGAAGGCGCAATTCAATGGGCAGGAGAAGCAGTAGCAAGAGCCAACTGCGATCTATTAGAAACCCCTGAGCTGAAAACTGATTTTCTGCAAGCTTATAGTCAAGCTAAGGCTGAACAGTGGTTAGGAGAACACTACCCCGACCTATCTCCTGATGAGATAGAGCATCGATTAGCTCGTGTTGGTTTGAATCCCTGCGGTAGCTTAGATTTTGCCGCCTAACCTGGGAACAGGTTAGATAGTCAGAGGGTGAATTGCTGGAAGCCTAAACACCCAAAAAGGTGCAAGGTAATCAGCAGCCAAGCTCCAGATGTAAGGCAGGTAGCCCCAGAGCTGGAGAAGGTTCAGAGACTAGACCTGCGGGAAACCAATAATGGTCAGATAGCGCCCTCCACCTAGACCAGGTGAAGATATAGTCCGAGACCACTAGAAATAGTGGATAACAAAACCGGAAATCATCGGCTCAAACTTCCACTGCAACCTTTCGGAGGTTCATCTCAATCAAATTGACCCACATAACTATAAAGAACAAGAGGAAGCTTTCACGGCTGGAGCATTATCAGTCGCCTCGCTGCTCAATCACGAATTTGTCGAAGAACGCTATCGAAAGTCACGAGAACTCGATCCAATTGTGGGAGTTTCTTTCACAGGATTATTTGATTTCTTTGTGAATGCCTTTGGTGTGGATTGGTTGCGCTGGTGGGAAGAAGGGAGACCGGAAACAGAGGCGGGACTAAGCTTTAAGAAGCGGGAGCAGGAATATCTGACGCGCTGGCGGGAAACAGTGCATCAAGTGGTTTGGGATTATTGCGATCGCCACGGCATCAAACGCCCCAACCGCTGCACCACAGTTCAGCCTTCCGGGACAAAATCCTTGCTGACAGGCGCTTCACCGGGCTGGCATCCGCCAAAAGCTCAACGTTTTCTGCGCCGGATCACCTTCAGAAAGAATGACCCAGTTGCTCTGGCGTGTATTGACTACGGGTACAACGTGATTCCGTCTCAGTCTGATAAAGATGAAAACGGCAATCTCCTGAACGATCCCTTCGATCCCAGATGCTCGGAATGGCTAGTAGAAATCCCCGTTGCTGTCGCTTGGGCGGATTTACCGGGAGCCGATCAAATCGAGATTGGCAAGTTTAACGCTCTCGCGCAAATGGATTTTTATATGCAAGTTCAAAAATTCTTTGTGCGTCACAACACCTCCGCGACCATCGAGTTGCGCGAGAGCGAGATCGAAGCGTTAGGCACTCGGATTTACGAAGCAATCCGAGACGATGAGGGTTACATCTCAGCAGCACTTCTAGCTCGCTTCGACGATCATCAGACGTTTCCGCGCTTGCCGTTTGAGCCAATCGCCAAAGAGCAGTATGAGCAGATAGTTCAGGAAGTCGAAAAGCGACGCCAGACCGAAAATTTTCATGCTGCCTTAAGTCGCTACGATTCAGGCTATTTGATGGAAGTCGGTCCCGCTGGGTGCGACTCGGATAAGTGCTTATTCTCCGACCAAAAGTCTGGCTAGAGGCGTAAACCTTGTTTTTGGGAAGAAGCGATCGCATCTTCCCATACCAATACCCGCAATCGGACACGCTACGATCGACGGATAGACATCAGTTACTATCAGGCAGCAACAGGAGACTCTCAATGTTTCTCGATGAACTAACCCCGCTCTTTAAAGAATTCACTCAGCACCCAGGCGCTTTCTTAGGCGGATTGGTTTCTGGTTTACTCCGCATCAACCTGAATGATGACCCCGTGAAAACCTGGCTTGACGGACAGGCAGGTGTAGCTCCTTCCCCTACGGCTTCTTCCAACGGCAGTGGTAACGGCAAAGGTAGTGGCCCACAGTCAATTTCTATTGACTAACTTGGCATCGAAAGCTGAAGGAGGCTAAAGATAAAGACGGCTGGAAAGCTGGCAGCGGATCGGTCGATTTTTCTGGGAAATTTAGCCTCCCTAATCTTTGAAATTCTCCCTTGGGCAATGCCTTCTGAGCCACTGCTAAAAGTCAGGGAATTTTAATAATTAGAGAACCCCTCAGCGTGTACCCTAGATCCTCTCCCACAATGAAATTAGTAGGCTATGATAGGACGAAACCTAAAAGTTCAGTCCTATTAATGGTCGGATTTGGGACTCGTGCAGCCACATTTGTGGGCTGGGTTGATGAAAATTCACCATTGGTAAATAAGTCTTGACCTGGCATTATGGGTCACATCTAGCCATCTAGGGGTTCTGAACTTTAGTTCCTCGTTCAGCTTTATCGATCCACATGACCATTTACGTTGGAAACCTGTCTTACCAAGCGACCGAAGAAGATTTGACAGCAGTCTTTGCAGAGTACGGCGCGGTGAAGCGAGTTGTCTTACCGACAGACCGCGAAACGGGACGTATGCGCGGATTTGCTTTTGTTGAAATGACAGATGATGCCCAAGAAGACGCAGCCATCACCGAATTAGATGGGGCTGAATGGATGGGCCGTCAGCTTAGAGTGAATAAAGCACGACCCAAGGAGGACGATCGCGGCGGCGCGAGGCGAAGCAGATTTTAAGGAAAGATAGGGCGAAATCAGCACGGTTGTTTGAAAAACACTCCTAAAAAAGGACAACTGTGCTGGTTTTGTCGCGCATTGCCACCGGTTCTCAACACCGAGCAGAATTGATGCTGATGGCTCACACAAGAGACGAGTCGTGGCGGTGGAGAATCCGGCGGCTCGTTAAGTTTCTAAGTTAAATCTCTAAGCTGGTAGAGCGAAACAGAAAGCTTCGCGATCGCAGATTGCTCTGTTAAATATTTCTACACCGCGATCGCAGAACTTTAGTTTTTAGTCTTTTAATCTCCAAGGCAAATCCCCAAACCTCTGGCAGTCTTGACCAAAGTATCGTCGGGATCGACGGCTCTGTATTGTCCAATCGCTTCAGCAATTGGCACGCTGACAATCTCGCGGTTTTGCCAGGTAACAACGCGATCGTACTTTTCCTCAGCAATCAGATCGACCGCTGCCACCCCAAAGGCAGTTGCCAGTAACCGATCCAGGGGCGAAGGCAGTCCCCCTCGCTGAACGTGACCTAAAACAGTCACGCGGGTTTCTGCACCACTAGCAATCGAAATTTCCTCTGCCAAATACTGTCCGATTCCGCCTAATCGACATTCCCCGAATCGATCCATACTCTTAACTGGATTGCCTTCAGCCGTGCAAACCGCCTCTGAGACAATGACGATCGAGAAATTCTTTCCCATCGCTTGACGATTCCGAATTTTGCGACAGACATTTTCAATGGTGTAAGGAATTTCCGGGATCAAGATCACATTAGCTCCACCGGCGATCCCCGCATTCAGGGCAATATGACCGGCATCGCGCCCCATCACTTCCAGGATCATGACTCGATTGTGGCTAGCCGCAGTAAAGTGCAATCGGTCGAGGGCTTCGGTGGCGATGTTGACGGCGGTATCAAATCCGATAGAACGCTCAGTGCTACCGACATCGTTATCAATGGTTTTGGGAATCCCGACTAAGTTGATCCCGCCTTGTTGCGCGAGTTTTCGGAGAATCGCTAAACTGCCGTCCCCGCCAACTCCAATTAAAGCTGACAAGCCTAGTTGATGGTAGCCCGCAATAATGTCTTCTGAGCGATCGCGCAAACTTCCATCCGCCATTGGAAACGCAAAGGGATTTCCTTTGTTCGTCGTTCCCAGCACTGTACCGCCCATCGTGAGCAAGTGGTCTACCTTATCAAACTCCAGCTTGATTGCTTCTGGCGGACTGCTCATTAAGCCCAGCGTAGACCGGCAAATCCCCCACACTTCCCAGCCGTACTTACCATTTGCACAGCGGACAACTGCCCGAATCACAGCATTTAGCCCCGCACAGTCACCCCCACTGGTCAGGATTCCGATCCGTTTGTATTCTCCCATCTTGTTTTTTTGGATTGCGAGCGGTAATTATCTAATTTCAGCCTTGTTGCCTTTTAGACAATAAAGCGCGTCTAAAGATTTTATTTCTTTAGTTGATATAAAGTTAAACACCATCCTGAGAAATGGCTCCCTAAGATAGAAGGTAGAGCGACCAGGTCTTGATATGTTGGGGCAGTAGCTCAATGAGAGCTGCCCTATTCACAAAGCATTTATTGAAAGGGAGGACGAAAACTATGTCCAACGTGGAACAGCCTTTCGTCGTTCAGGAACAAGCCCTAGATCGCGACTGCACAACGCTATCTCGTCACGTTTTGCAGCAACTCCACAGCTTTTCGGCAGATGCCCAGGACTTGAGCGCGATTATGAATCGCATTGCCCTCGCGGCAAAGTTGATTGCGCGACGACTCAGCAGGGCAGGATTACTCGAAGGCGTGCTGGGATTTACGGGTGATGTGAATGTGCAAGGGGAATCCGTCAAAAAGATGGATGTCTATGCCAATGACGTATTTATCTCGGTATTTAAGCAAAGCGGTTTAGTCTGCCGTTTGGCATCCGAGGAAATGGAGAAGCCTTACTATATTCCCGAAAATTGCCCAATCGGGCGCTATACCCTGCTCTATGACCCGATTGATGGCTCCTCGAATGTAGATATCAATATCAACGTGGGTTCCATCTTCGCAATTCGCCAACAAGAAGGAACCGATGAAAATCAAACCGGCGGCGATTTATTGCAAAATGGGCGCAAACAAATCGCCGCAGGTTATGTGCTATACGGGCCTAGCACGATGCTGGTGTATTCGATTGGCACTGGGGTTCATGCTTTCACCCTCGATCCCAGCTTAGGCGAGTTTATCCTTTCGAGTGAAAACATTCAGATTCCCAATCACGGCTCTATTTATAGTGTCAATGAGGGAAATTTCTGGCAGTGGGAAGAACCCTTGCGAGACTATATCCGCTATGTTCATCGACAGGAAGGCTATACGGCTCGCTACGGCGGGGCGCTGGTGGGAGATATTCACCGGATTCTCTTCCAAGGAGGTGTTTTCCTTTACCCTGGTACTGTGAAAAAACCAGAAGGAAAATTGCGGTTGCTGTATGAATCGGCTCCCTTAGCCTTTTTAATAGAGCAAGCCGGGGGTCGAGCAAGTACGGGTACGCAAGAGATCTTGGACGTAGTGCCAAATGCCCTTCATGCGCGATCGCCATTGCTGATCGGTAGCAAAGAAGATGTCACCTTGGTGGAATCTTTTATTCAGAAACGGGCATGGGATGAGGATAAAAACGCGATCGCGCGATCGCGCGTGCCTCAATAAGGTTTTGCTTTCTTGAAAAATTCCCGCATTGACCTTTCAAGCTGCTCAACGGGAACATTCTCGATCTAGCGTTACAAAGACAATTGTTAGGAGCCAAAAAATGACAGATATGCCAAACAATCATCTATTAGAGATCAAACAATACGGTCAGAGTATCTGGATGGATAACTTGACCCGTGATTTGATTCAAAGCGGCGAACTCAAAGATATGGTTGAGAATAAAGGGATCTGCGGGATCACCTCTAATCCAGCCATCTTTGAAAAAGCGATCGCTGGAAATGCCATCTACGACGCCGATATTGAAGCCGGGATCAAAGCTGGATTGCCCGTTGAAAAGATTTACGAATCCTTGGTGTTTGAGGATATCCGCAATGCCTGCGACATCCTCCGCCCTGTCTATGACTCCTCTGAAGGTCTGGATGGGTACGTCAGTATTGAAGTACCGCCAAACATCGCCCACGACACCCAAGGCACGATTGAGGAAGCTCGGCGTTATTACCAAGAAATCGGTAAAGATAACGTCATGATCAAGATTCCCGGCACTACGGCAGGTTTGCCAGCCGTCGAGCAAGTCATCTCAGAGGGGATCAACGTCAACGTGACGCTGCTATTCTCCGTTGAGAGCTATGTTGAGACCGCTTGGGCTTACATTCGCGGCTTAGAAAAGCGGGCAGCGGAAGGCAAAGACATCAGCAGAATCTCCTCGGTAGCGAGTTTCTTCCTTAGCCGCATCGATATTAATATTGATGCTCGTATTGATGCCATGCTGAAAGCAGGCGTGGATAGAATCGAGAAAAAGGCAGAACTGACGGCAATTAAGGGCAAAATCGCGATCGCTAACGCCAAAATTGCCTACCAGAAGTACAAAGAGATCGTTAAGAGCGATCGCTGGAAAGCCCTATCAGCAAAAGGTGCAAATGTCCAGCGGTTGTTGTGGGCAAGTACCAGCACCAAAGACCCCAGCTACAGCGATGTCATGTATGTGGATGAGCTGGTTGGCCCAGACACAGTAAACACCTTGCCACCGAATACCATCGAAGCCTGCGCCGACCACTGCGACGTTGCTTCTCGCATTGAAACTGGGGTGGAAGAAGCCTATCAGCTGATTGAAAGTCTCAAAGACCCCGACATCGACATCAATCTAGACGAAGTGATGGACGAATTGCTAGTCGAAGGAATTGAGAAATTTGTGAAGCCCTTTGAATCTCTAACCGCATCCTTGGAAGAGAAAATCAAACATCTGCAACCCGTGTAAGAAAGTTTTGAGTTTTGAGTGCTGAGTTTTAAGTTAAGAAAGGGGTCTGATAATTCAAAGTTATCAATTCAGCTAGGAATTTAAAACTCAAAGCTCAAAACTCAAAATTCAAAATTCAAGATTCAAAATTCAAAACTATCCTTCTATGGTCACACTGCTAGAAAATCCTTTACGTGTTGGGTTGCGGCAGGAACGGATACCAGAGCCGCAGATATTGGTAATCTTCGGGGCATCCGGAGACTTGACGCAACGGAAGCTCGTGCCAGCTCTCTATCAGATGAAGCTGCAACGACGCCTGCCAGCGGAAATGACCATTGTCGGCGTGGCGCGTCGGGAGTGGAGCCACGACTACTTCCGGGAGCAGATGCGCGAGGGAATCGAAGAATTTAGCGATGGGATTGGCTCAGAAGAACTCTGGCACGACTTCGCCCAAGGTCTATACTACTGCCCTGGTGATATTGACAAGCCCGAAAGTTACCAGAAACTGAAAGCCTTCTTAGCAGAATTGGATGGTCAGCGCGGAACGCGAGGAAACCGCGTATTTTACCTCTCCGTTTCTCCAAATTTCTTCCCAGAAGCGCTTCGCCAATTGGGTACGGCGGGCATGCTCGATGACCCACTGAAAACCCGTCTGGTGATTGAAAAACCTTTTGGACGGGATCTCAACTCCGCCCAAGCCCTAAACCGCGTAGTGCAGCAGGTTTGCCAAGAAAAACAGGTTTACCGCATCGACCACTATCTGGGTAAAGAAACGGTTCAGAATCTCCTGGTTTTCCGTTTCGCTAACGCAATTTTTGAGCCGATTTGGAACCGACAGTTTGTCGATCACGTTCAAATTACGGTGGCAGAAACCGTAGGCGTCGAAGACCGTGCCGGATACTACGAAAGCTCCGGAGCCTTGCGGGATATGATGCAGAACCACCTGATGCAGACTTTCTGTCTCACGGCAATGGAACCCCCCAATTCCCTAGATGCCGATAGTATCCGCACCGAAAAAATGAAGGTTCTGCAAGCAACTCACCTGGCAGACGTGCATAACCTGGAATTATCAGCGGTTAGGGGTCAATACTCTGCTGGATGGATGAAGGGTAAGCCGGTGCCTGGATATCGAGAAGAACCGGGGGTCAACCCCAACTCCACGACGCCAACTTATGTAGCGATGAAGCTGCTAATTGATAACTGGCGCTGGCAAGGAGTTCCTTTCTATATGCGAACCGGCAAGCGTCTACCCAAGAAGGTCAGCGAGATTTCCATCCACTTCCGCGAAGTTCCTTTCTTAATCTTTCAATCTGCCGCCCAGCAAGCAAGTCCGAATGTGCTGACGATGCGGATTCAGCCGAATGAAGGAATTTCTCTGCGTTTTGAAGCCAAAATGCCGGGAACAGAACTGCGGACGCGCTCGGTAGATATGGACTTTAGCTATGGTTCCTCGTTTGGGATGGCAACGTCCGATGCTTATGACCGGCTGTTAATCGACTGTATGTTAGGCGACCAAACTTTGTTCACGAGAGCTGATGAAGTAGAAGAAGCGTGGCGTGTTGTAACACCGGCATTAAACGCTTGGGAAGCGAACACTGACCCAGCATCGGTTCCCCAGTATGAAGCGGGAACCTGGGAGCCAGAGGAGGCAGAATTCTTGATTAATCAAGATGGACGCCGCTGGCGCAGATTGTAGTTGGGTTATGGGTAATCGGTAATGGGTAATTAGAGTTGTAAGTATTGAGTTTGAAGTTAGGAGAAACCCTTTCATTCAAAACTCAGACGCAATCAATCGTGTCTCTACAACTTAAAACTTTTTACCAATTACCTTTTTACCAATTACCAATTACCTTTTTACCAATTACCTTTTCTTCAATCACTGAATATGGCAACACAATCTCTTCCGATTGTTTCAATACAACCGCCCAAAGATGTCTCAATGACAGAAATTGAGGCGGAACTGCATCAAATTTGGCAAAGCTACAATAGCGACAATGATAATGGCGAGTCTCCGATGGCTACGCGGGCAACCACATTTACTTTTGTGGTTTACGAACCGGAGGAAACTCAGCAGCTGTTGGCAGCTTTAGGATTTTACAAAGGCCCGATCGATGGAATTGATGGCCCGCTGACAGAGGCGGCGATCAAGACGGCTCAGAAAGCTTATGGACTGCCAGTAACGGGCAAGACGGATGCCGGAATCCTCGACCGACTGCGAGTAGAGCAAGCAAAGAAGCGCTCCGATGGGAATACAAAAGAGGCAGATGCCAGTAATGGTCAGCAGTCTTCCTCAGATAGCTTTAGAATTGCGGATGCGATCGCAGCCGCGAACCCCTGCCGGATCATTGCTTTATGCCCCGTCTCTGGGGAAGATGAAGGCGTGACGGCTCAAGTCTCAGCCTATTGCCCCATCCAAAAGCAAAGTCACAATACCCTGATCTGCTGCGAATACATTACTCTGCAAGGCACCGCCGAAGCTTTGGAACGTATCGGTGGGATTGTGAGTGGGTTGCTAATCGGCGGTCTGCCTAAGTTTCTCTGGTGGAAGGGTACGCCCGATCCCAATGATGCTCTGTTTAAGCGGCTGGCAGCAGTCTGCAATTCTGTGATCGTTGACTCTTGTGTTTTCAACGAACCACAGGATGATTTACTGCGGGTACAAACCCTTCTGGAACAAGGCATTCCGGTTGCCGACCTCAATTGGCGTCGGCTGGCTCCGTGGCAAGAATTAACCGCCGAAGCTTTCGATCCACCAGAGCGCCGCGAGGCTCTTAAGGAAGTGGATAAGGTGACGATTAATTATGAAAAGGGCAATCCTGACCAAGCATTGATGTTTATTGGTTGGCTGGCGAGCCGGTTGCAGTGGCACCCCGTTTCATATACCCAAGAAGGCGGTGATTATGACATCAAGCGGATTGAATTTGTTGCTCCCGATCAGCGGACAATAGAAGCGGAGTTGGCAGGGATTCCTACTGCTGACTGGGGCGATATACCGGGTGACTTGATTGCGCTACGTCTGAGTTCGACGAACCTGGATGCAGACTGTTGTACGGTTTTGTGTTCCGAAACGACGGGTTGTATGCGGATGGAGGCAGGTGGTGGTGCCCAAGCTTGCCGGATTCAACAGGTAACGCCGATGTCTGACCAAAAAGCTGAGTTCTTGTTAAGTCAGCAGTTGCGGCGTTGGAGCCGGGATATGCTTTACGTAGAAAGTATGGCGATCACGGCGGCAATTCTCAAATTAGCGATCGCGAATGGTTAATCGCGAATTGTTCATTGTTCATAGCAACTGTTCATCGCAACATAGATGAACGATGAACAACAAGCAATGAGTAAATATGGCATTAGCGATCGCCGGAGAACGCAGCGGGGTGGGCAAAACGACAGTTACGCTCGCCCTGCTGTCGTCTTTATGTCGTCGGAGTTACCAGGTTCAATCTTTTAAAGTAGGGCCAGATTACATCGACCCGATGTTTCACACGTACGTGACTGGTCGTGCTTGCCGGAATTTAGACCCGGTACTGACCTCTGAAACTTACGTGCAGCAGTCTTTTCTTGCTCATCGTTATGGAAGCGACTATGCCCTCGTGGAAGGGGTCATGGGGCTATTTGACGGAGTCAAGAGAATTCAGAATGAAAAGTTAAATCTTGAGCAAGAAACGGAAAATTTTGCACTTAGCACTGACGTTGGAAGTACGGCTCATATTGCGCGGCTTTTGGATTTACCCGTGCTGTTGGTGTTAGATTGCAGCCGGTTATCTGGTTCGGTGGCAGCGATCGCTCATGGCTATCGTTCTTTTGACTCTAGAATCAAGATTGCTGGAGTGGTGTTAAATCGGGTGGGAAGCGATCGCCACCTGCAACTGCTCAAAGATGCTCTAGAACCCTTGCATTTGCCCGTTCTAGGCATTTTGCGGCGACAAGATAATATCACTATTCCCGACCGACATCTGGGCTTGGTGCCCACCGCAGAGCTGTCTCAGATGGATGCTTTAATCGATCGGCTTGCGGATTTGGGAGACAGTTGCTTTGAGTGGGAACAGCTTTTGCCGCTTCTCAAGGTGGAACCAAGGCAACAGCTAGAATTGATTCATCCCTCACCCCAGCCATCCGGGTATATCCTCGATTCGTTAAAAATTGCGGTTGCCCGCGATCGCGCTTTTAGCTTCTATTATCAAGACAATCTAGATATACTGGCATCCCTGGGAGCAGAATTGGTGTTTTGGAGTCCGCTGACGGACAACAGCTTACCAGAAGGCATTCAAGGATTATATTTTGGGGGTGGTTTCCCGGAAGTTTTTGCCCAAAACTTGGCTGAAAATACCGCGACTCGTGATGCAGTGCGGAAGGCAATTTTGGCGGGAATGCCTACTTATGCCGAGTGTGGCGGTTTAATGTATTTGTCCGAAAGAATTGTAGATTTTGAGGGAAATTCTTTCCAGATGGTAGGAGTTTTACCCACCACAGCCGCCATGAGTTCGCGCCTGCGTTTAGGGTATCGGCAAGCGATCGCCCTGCAAGAAAGTCCCCTCCTGCCGGCTGGGGGAACCGTTTGGGGGCATGAGTTTCACCGTTCTCACTTAACTGAGGAACCGGAAGCGCCACTTTTTCAAAATCGGGGGTACGATCCCAACAGTCCCGTTACCAGTGAGGGGTGGGCAGTGCATCACGTTCATGCTTCCTACGTCCATCTTCATTTTGGCGGCTGTCCGGAGATTCCGGCTCGATTTCTAAGGTATTGTTTTGATTTTTCCCAAGCGGGGAAGGAGTCAAGCGAGACGTAAATAAAGATGGGTGGACGGATGGAACCGACAGGTTGGCGCTAGGCTGACGCCTCACTTCGCTGTTTTCATGCCCAAAGGGCTGTACGCGATCGCGACTTGTGTCTGCAATGCTTGAGCGTGTAGTAGCCTGCGATCGCAACTGTCACTCTTGTTTGTTTCTTCTGCGTTCAGCTGATGTAAGCTTTAGCTAACTTACGCTAGCCCCTTTCGGCGGACGATTGCTATGTCTTCTGAACAGTTTCAAGCAGCACACGACAGCATTTACATCACAGGTAGGCTACTCTTACAGTCCCTTCAAGAAATTCGAGCAACACGCGAAGGGGAGAGAGACGATACCAAGGCGTTACAACGCATCGAAAATGATATTACTAAAGCGTTATATGCTTTAAAAGAGCAGAAGTATCAAGTTGCGGTGATTGCTCCTCTGAATGCAGGTAAAAACACGTTCCTAAATGCCTTAATAGGTGCAGATATTTTACCGAGTGAAGCTGAAGCGATTACTGCCTGCCGTACCGATATCCGACATATTGATTCTGGACAAGTGCATAGATTTCTGGAGTATCGAGAAGGACATTGGCAACCTGTTGCGATCGCTTCTGGTGATGCGGTCGAAATTGCCCAAAAATTTCTAGAGCATACTGAATCTATTCGGAATCAACATAATCCCGATCGGACTATCCGCTTTGAAATAGAACATCCGATTGAAGCAATTAGCACGCTTTCATCTCTAGCTGGCTTTACTCTAAGCGATCTGTCTGTTGAAAATGAGCAAACATCTATAAAATTCACCCCGACAACAGAGCAAGAACAGATAATCTTAGAAACTTTAGAAAATACCGATGTAATCTTATTTATTTTAAATGAGAATAATTTTAAAAATGATTCTGTATCCGTTTTTTTAAAAAAAATAATAGAGAAATATCGCCAAATTTTAGCAATCAATCAAGGTAAGGTTTTCTTTATTATTAATGAGGTTGAGCCGAAAAACACACATATAGACGTTTCTGAAGTTATTGAAATCTGCAAACAAACGTTAATCGGCTTAGGTTTTTCAAGTCCGATTATCTATTCGGCAAATTCTAGAAAAGGACTTTTAGCAAAACTGATTCAAAACAGCACAGCAACTAGCAGTCATACAAAAGAGTTCGTCCAAGTATTTTTAGGGAACTATATAGAAGAAACTGAGGAAGGTGAATTTAGAGTTCCCCAGCCTATAGAAATTGCGCCAAAAGTTCTAAGAGATAGCGGAATTCCTGTTATTCAAGAAATAGTGCTTCAAACAATTATTGAAAATTTAGGTTGGAATCTTCTGAGTGGAGTTTTGGCAGAACTCAATAAAGCTGCTAAAGCAATAGAAGATTCCCTGAATACCCGTCTTGTAAGCGGGGAAGTAGAAACTGAAAATATTCAAGAAAAGGCAGTTTCGCAAAATACAGAGACGCTAACTAATAAGCTAATTCAATCATTAGGGAACGAGCTAGAGCATTTGGCAACCGAACCCCGAAAAAAGGAAGTAATACCCCCTCGAATTGTGACAAGTTTAAAGGAACGGAAAGCTCAACTGAATGAATATATGGATGAATTAACTTTGATTCGGAAATCGTTGGATAGTTGGAAGCCAGTACAGATAATTAACTAAGCTATTAAAGAATTTGGCTAATGGATGCGATCGCGTCTCTTCCTGGCTTTTTCTCCTTGCTTCGCAGTTCATCCTCCCAAATTCCCCGCCTTACTTAAATCTGCTTCCTGACTTTCCGCCTTATAAACGTTGATCTTGTTGTTCAGTTCGCGGATGCGACGGGACAGCAAACGAATGATGTTCACCGCAATTCCTGGCGTCTCATCAATCGCATCATACAGTTGCAACTGCGTCAGCATCAGACACTCGCAAGATTCCAAAGTCGTAATCGAAGCCGAACGCGGCTCAGCATCAAACAACGACATCTCCCCAAAGGTGGCTCCCTGCTCTAAGTGCGCCAAATCTCGACCGCCAAAATGAACCCGTACCCTGCCGGAAACGACAATGTAGAGCGATCGCCCTTCTTGTCCTTCAGTAAAAATCGTATGATGCGCTGGAAAGGATAGCTCATCCATCACAGAAGCCAGCCGCACCAGAAAATCATCCCGCAGTTCCTGGAAAATCGGGACGCCTCTGACAAATAATAGGCGCTCAACGCTGGTTAACATCGGAATCTAGACTCTAGACTTTGGACTTTTAGACTTTAGACTTTTAGACCTTGGACTTTAGACTTTAGACTTGAGAACAGCCCATCGTCATTAGGGTAATCATCCAGAGTCCAGAGTCTCTAGTCCCTCTATTGTCCCAGTTCTGCCATCATCTGCTGAACTTGGGCGGCGACAAGGCGATCGCGGTCATTTTTCAGGACGGGCAACATTTCCTGCAAAGCGCGGGGTGCAGCGGCTCTCAAATAAGCCAAAACCGCTTCCCGCACAAAGCCGGTGGGATGGCGCAGACACACCAGCGTCTGTTCCGGCGTCAAACTCCATTTCGCCTGACGTGCTGCATGAAAACAACATGCTAAAGGCCAGTCTGACAGAAAATGACGTAAATCCAGCAACCGACGCAGGCGATCGCTCTGAATCATCGGTTGATAAGGAAACATCTCTGCTAAGTTTTGCAGTTTTTCTTTCTCCGGTCGCCGGTCGAGAATTCCCACGAGCGATCGCTTCTTAGCGATATCTAGAGTATTATCCAAAATTTCCAACCCCAGCGCGATATTCGATGGCGAATCAGATTGGAGATTAAACGCTGCTGCTTGAATCGAGCTAGCCGGATAAAGAAACTTCATCAGCAAAAAACACCGCTCAATCACATCCGACTGCTCTTCCAGAAGTGCCCGTTGTAGCAATGAAAGCGCTGACTGGTTCGCTTCTCGTGTTGAGGCGAAAAAAGACTCAATTGGCTCATCCGCCGACAAATCTACTAAAGCCGCATACAAGTGTCCGACAAACAGCATTTCCTGCTCAATCAACATTTCAACGCCGCTGCGACCTAAGCGGTCGAGAACCCCCTCGATTCCGGTTTCGTGGGACATTTTGAGCAGAATCCGCAGGATGTTGCGTCGCGTAGTCCCCCAGCCGGTTTTTAGATGAGCCACCAACTGATTGAGGGCTTCCGGCGTGCCAATTTGACCCATCGCACTCCAAGCCTGTAGCCTTACCAAATCTGGTTTGTGGATATCTTGTGCTAACTCGACCAGCATCGGAATCGCTTCATCTCCTAAACGCACAATCGCACCGAGAGCCGCTTCGCGGGTAGATTTGTAGTAAAGCCCTCGCACCAGAGCCGGATAGTATTCGTGTAAACGGGTTGAGGAAATTACCTCTAGCAAGGCGCAGCGCACGCGCAAAGACTCATCTTGTAACAAACTAGGAATATAAAGTCGCAGTGCCTGCAAATAATCTGCCTCTCCCAGCGCTCGACAACCCATGACTCGTTCCCGTTCCCGTTGATGAGTCAGCATCCGGCGCAAGGTATTGGTCGCTTCGGCTTTCTCCGTCGGGGTGCCCCGGCGCAATATTAAAGCGGCGGCGGTTCCCCGCACCACCGGGTCTACGTTTGGGCGGAGGTAGGGCTGTAACTGGCTAATATCAGGGGTTTCCTGAGTTAGCCAGATATAGCGTAGAGCGACAGCAAGAACTTCTGGATTGAGTTTTTGAGCAATCAGCCCCTGAACTTGGTCTAAATAAGTGGGATTCGGCGTCAGCAGCATTGCTTCTAGGCTCTGGCGCTGCAAGGCTGGAGTGAGATGAGTGAGCAGCGGAGCAAGGATTTCGCCCACATCCTCCAAGTCGATTTGGCACAGGAGTTCGATGCAAGAGCGTTTATCTGCTTCCGTACCTGGTTTCTCCAGTGTTTCGACAACAGCACGCTTGAGGACTCGCAGATCGACATCTGAAACGCTTAGCCGTTCTCCTTGAGCGCTCTGAACCAGCAAGCCGACATAGCTCGACCGAAGCAGGAAAACAATTAACAGCCAGAGGAGGGCAAAAATAATAATAACGGCGACAAACACCCAACTTTGGAGCGATCGCAGCGAGTTCTCCGACAGGTTGTGAAAGGTAAAGGCTAACAAGCTGATGATGCCTAAAATCCCCGCTCCAGTAAATCCTGTTGAGAGGGATTCGGCGATGCCCCGCACCTGAGCCATGATTGAGCTGCGAATGTTATCGGGGAGCGGTTGGAATAGAACCGGCCCAAGGGCAGCCATGAGGGTATAGCGTAGCAGTTCATCTATAAATTTGAGGAAGATCAGACCTAGAAAAAAGCCTGTAACCCCGGTGAGAGCAACCAAGCTAAGAATAATAATTGCCACAGGCAACAACATAGCGGCAACAAATACTCCCAGCCGTTCGATGGCTCGACTGGAGATAAACCACTGGGTTGCTAGTTCGCATAAACCCACGATGCCGCTAAACAAACCGAGGAAACTGGCAATTTCCTTGCTGTCAAAGTTCAGCTCTAATTGACTCAGATACTGAAAATCAATTAACAAAAACAGAATCTGCCCGACGATGAAGAAGCCAAATAAGGGGATGACGTAGCGCTGTAAGGGGCCTCTCAGACGCCTGGATGTGAAGTCGCTTTCTTGATTTAAGTTGGCTCTGACGGGAGAATCCGGAAAGGCTTGCTTGTACTGCTGGGTGAGATAAAAAAGGCTACAAGCTCCCAACCCCATCATCACGACAGCAACCAGGGAAACGTTATTCAGTCCAACGGTGGCGAGGATTAGGGGGAGGGAAAAACCACTGACAACATCTGCAACGAGGATGCCACTACTAATGAGGGGGTAGGTGCGCTTAATTTCCCGGATATTGAAGAGTTGATTAGCAGTAATGGAAGTGTTGAGGTCATTGAGGACGTTAATCGCTTCCACCCACAGCCGCATCAGAAAGACTGTGACGCCAGCCAAATAGACAATATCTAATCCCAGGCGGAATAGGACAAGGGGGATGACTGCAAGGGAGGCTACTAGGACAACTACCCAGCGCAAAGGCAAAATCTTTTGCATCCAAGAGTAGACAAAGCCCAGGCTCGAACCGATACCCGCTGAGAGGATATAGAACAGGGGCAATTGCTCTGCGCCATACTCTTTCAGAAAAAGGGCTACAGTACTAGCTTCTGCCCAGATGATGCCGATGGAAGTTGTGGTATAGAAAGCGAACATGAATAGTGTTCGCTCTCCTTCTTCTGGACGAAGATTGACCCACTGGAGTAATCCCCGACCCCAATCGGACCAAGACCAAGCGCGATTGTTCAGTTTCATTGGTATTTTGTCCGTTGTCAGTAGTCAGTGGTCAGTGTTTCTTTTTTGCCACTGACCACTGTTCGGGCGACGCCTGGTCTTCCCCACACCACTGACCACTGACTACTGACCGCCGACTACTGAGCTATTTTTTCGGAGACAGCAGCATCATCATGTTGCGACCTTCTTTTTTGGGAGCTTGCTGCACTTCCGCTAGTTCCTGTAAATCCGTCGCCATCCGCTTGAGCAAGTCCTCGGCTAAATCGCTGTGTTGAATTTCGCGACCTCGGAACGTAATCGTGGCTTTGACCTTATCTCCCGCTTTCAGAAAGCGCTCGGCTTGATTAACTCGCACCTGATAGTCATGCTCTTCAATCTTGTAGCGCATCTTCACTTCCTTGACATCAGCGGTATGCTGATTTTTCCGAGCTTCCCGCGCTTTTTTCTCTTGTTCAAATTTATATTTGCCATAGTTCATAATCCGGCAAACGGGGGGTTCTGCCTTATCGCTGAGCAGGACAAGATCCAGCTCTTTTTCTTCAGCGATGCGGATAGCCTCGTTTGGCGTCATAATTCCCAGCTGCGTGCCATCGGTGTCAATGACGCGAATTTGGGGAAAACGAATACGTTCGTTAATTTGGGGTAGATCGCGAGTGCGTCTTTTCTCAATCACAGGCATTAGGGTTATGTTTGCTCGGTTAGTTGATAAGGTTAATTTTGATAGCAGTGGGTTGTTGAATGTTTGAGCGATCGCACTAGGGCTACAGGCTGCTTCCTGGCGTTCTCAATTTCATTCCCAAAGAAACCAAGTTTTTCTTTCCTTGTATCTGCCATTCTACTGAGTATGGGAGAGTTTCTGTCTATAGTTGTTCACGTAACTTCCAAAAAGCGATCGCTCCCATCTCCCCCTCAACGACTGTTGATTGGCAATTTACGCAGACGATGTAAGTCTGGTGTTCGAGGTAGGGACTTTTTCTGTGCAGCCATACAGCATGGGTTTTGTCTAGGTTTGTTAACTTAAGTTCTCAGAAACCCTGATGAGACACGCTCTAGCAGCAAACCACTAAAATGGAAATCAACAGACAAAGATAAAGTTTATAAAACTTATTAATTTGAGGCAAAAGCGATCGTGACCCAGCATTGGCAGCATCGAATTGGCAGTCAAAGAGACTGGGTTTGGCGGGGTTGGCAGACTCGCTATACATACATCCGGGCGTCTCAACCGACACAAAAGACGACCCCCTTATTGCTGCTGCATGGATTTGGGACTTCCATTGGACACTGGCGACACAATCTAGCGGTACTCGGTCAGTCTCACACGGTTTATGCGCTGGATATGCTGGGATTTGGGGCATCCCGAAAGGCGCAGGCAGACTACAAAGTCGATCTTTGGGTAGAGCAAGTTTATGATTTCTGGCGGACTTTTATTCAGCAGCCAGTAGTCTTAGTCGGAAATTCCATAGGATCGCTGGTGTGTCTGGCAGTGGCAGCCGCGCATCCAGAAATGGTGAAAGGTTTTGTGATGATGAGTTTGCCCGATCCCTCCGTGGAGGAAGAGGCAATTCCCGCCTGGTTGCGACCCGTTGTGGCAGGGGTCAAAGGTGTTGTGGCTTCACCCGTGATTCTCCAGAATGTCTTTTATCTAGTCAGGCGTCCCTCCTTCGTCCGCAAGTGGGCAGCGATCGCTTACGCTAACCCAAATGCTGTCACCGACGAACTGGTAGATATTCTGGCAGGTCCCGCTCAAGATCGGGGTTCGGCAGCAGCATTCGGTGCCATCCTTAAAGCGATGACCAGTGCTAAATTTAGCCCCAGTGTCAAAACCTTACTGCCAACCTTGAACACGCCCATGCTCTTGATTTGGGGTCGGCAAGATAAAATGATTCCTTTTAGCGTACTGGCTCGATTTAGGGATATCAACCCTAAGCTTCAGTTGGTTGAGCTGGATGCAGGTCACTGTCCCCATGACGAATGTCCAGATGAAGTTAACCAGATTATCCTCAACTGGCTTGAAACGATGCCTGAAGACCAGGTAGATAGCTCTGCTACACCCCAAAAACAGTTAGCAGTGAGTGATTAGCTTTTCGCCAAGTAGGGTGGGCACTTCCCACCCTATCGATTTTTTCTTCTAGCCTCGAATTTCTAGGCCTCTAACTTCTAGCCAATGGTGACTTGATCGGTTTGGACACCCGTGGCACCCTCCACACTCCGGGCGACCGAGACCATTTGATTGAGAATTTGCTGGCTGGGAACTTGTCCTTTTAGCACAACTGTGCCGCCGGTTTGGGCTACATAGAGCGTATTAATATCATCCAGATCCGGATCTTGATCGAAAGCTAGAGCAACCCGCTTGGCAAGTCCGCTTTGGTCATATTCTCCAGTTAATCCCACTCGCTCTGGCGGAATCGTCTCGCTGCTACTTGCAGTGCCGGTTGAGGCAGGAGCTTGAGCTGTCGGTGCTGGTACCGCATTAGTTTGTGCATTTTGCGGCTTTTCCATGCCAAAAAGTCTTTTTAACCAACCCATAGGTATTTTTGCTCCAAATTAAGCTGAACTACACCATTATTATGAAATTGCTAAATCAAGACATCTATCAATGAAAAGATTTAAGGTTTTCCGGGGGCTAAAAATCCCTAAATATACAGAGATAGCCGTTTTTTGTAGCCAAGGGGTGCTATACAGTAACATTAAGATGTAGCTTCGTTAACGTAATTTCTGTTAACATTGCCTTCGCATACCGTGTAGGTAGTAAGTCTTTGCTAACGTACTGCTTACAACCCACGTAGCTTCTTGTAGGGAAGCAAAATATTGCTTAGCGTGTTGAAAGCAACATCGCGCCTCCGCCTGTTTTGTATAAAATGAAACATACCCTTTCAGTTTTGGTTGAAGATGAAGCTGGAGTCCTGACTCGGATTGCCGGTTTGTTTGCCCGTCGGGGATTTAATATTGAAAGCCTTGCTGTTGGACCAGCTGAACAGCTCGGAATCTCCCGGATTACGATGGTCGTGCCGGGAGATGACCGGGTGATCGAGCAACTCACCAAGCAGCTCTACAAGCTGGTGAATGTACTAAAAGTCCAGGATATAACGGATACTCCGTGTGTAGAACGAGAGCTGATGTTGCTGAAGGTGAATGCTACCAGCTCCAATCGCTCGGAAGTGATTGAACTGGCTCAGGTTTTCCGCGCTAGGGTAGTAGACATTGCGGAGGATGCGCTCACTTTAGAAGTGGTGGGAGATCCAGGCAAATTGGTGGCGATTGTTCAAGTGCTGAATAAATTTGGTTTGCGTGAAATTGCTCGCACCGGCAAAATTGCCCTTACCCGCGAGTCGGGTGTTAACACAGAGTTTCTCAAGTCTCTGGAAGCTAAGCTTTAATCGAGGTAAGGGAATTTTTCAGCTTGCTGATGCGGGAAGTAGAGAGAAGCATCAATTTTCCTCGCTCGGCGATCGCGCTTTTTATCATCTGTTCTTCTTTTCTATTCGCGCTTATTTTCTCCGAGTCTCCAGTCTACTGAGTCTGGCTCGGAGCTTTTTTTAGTAAGGTATTCCAAACGACTTTCCAGGAAATCTACCCAATCGCTGTTATTCCCTGGCTTCCTACTTGCCCTGTGTAGCCAAAGACTGGCATAGCTATAGAAGCGTGAGATTAGAGGTTCCCTTCCCGGAGTAGGCAAGGAATCCCCTTGAGTACAACTTTGTCCTAAACATTCGCAAAAGTCTCCGGATGAGCTGATGCCTACCTCGGATTAGAGGAACTCGATTGTATCAGGAGCGGTTAGAGTTCAGTTCTTGCTCACGACAGATACTATTTTCTTTTATCAGAAAAATCGTTTATTCTCTGATAACTACATAATAAGATGTGAGTTGCCGAAACAGCCGTCAAGAACCTCTGCTAAAGGGGGAGTTGCGAACCTGGTTGGTTCGCAAACCATTCCTGGATGCCAATGCTGGGAGCAATACCGAAAATTCCTGCTGGGTAGGCAGTTCCAGATGGTTCCCTATCTGGATTCTTTATAAGACTCTTGGCTTAAGCCACTAGGAAAAGAGACATCTTGGCAGAAATGAGTGGAGGAACTCATTTTAATCAACGATTTCTGGGAATTATAAAACTCACGTATAACAAAGCTGCCTGACGATAATTCAGGCGAATTATCAGTCAATTGCAAATGCAAAACCTAAGCAGCTCCGAAGCCGGTTCATCTGATTAAAAATAGTATTTGTGCCTATTCGTTTTTAAAATACCGCTACTGCTAAAGCATTGGCAGAGGAATATTGTCTATCGAACGCGCAGGCCAAACGTAGAAGCAATGACCGATCTGAGCCGACCAGAAGAGGCAGATGCATACAACCAACGCTCATTAAAGACGCTCTTGAGAGCGATCGCCCTTTCTCAGGGGCAATTCTCGCTAATTTTGGTGCGCTGCAACTATAGCTTGTTGCAACAGCGGATGGTGCAGCAGGTACGGGAACAAAATCCGTTTCCCGTGCGCGAGGTGATATTAGCAGATTCGGTCAAGACGCTTTACAACCCCATCTTGGAAGCGCTGGAAGAGCCAGGGAATACGTCTCGACAAACAGAAATATTGTCCGCCGCGATGATCTTAGGGCTGGAGTCGGTAGTTGCTCTCGATCAGCTGCTAACCTCAACCAATCAAGTACGCGATGAGTTTCGCGCTCAGTTTCCTTTCCCCCTCGTGTTGTGGCTCTCCGATGCGGTGCTACAAAAGCTGATTCGGTTTGCGCCAGATTTCAAAAGCTGGGCAGCTTCTTCGATCCGATTTGTGATGTCAGGGGATGAGTTAATCGAATTATTGCGGCAGAAAGCGGACTCTCTATTTGCCAGAGAGCTAGATTCTAGCAATTTTGAGTTGTTGCACCATTCCGCTCTCGATTTAGTTGTTGGTTCCCAGCATCGCCTAGAACTGGAGTCGGCCTTAACAGATTTGCGGCGTCGCGGGCAACAATTGGAGCCTCAACTACAGGCAAGTCTCGAATTTGTGCGGGGGCGCAATGACTACGCCACCGATCAAATCCAGTCAAGCATCGCCCATTATCAACGAAGTCTGGCTTATTTTAGGACTGAAGACTCAGAACTGTTAGCAAAGCGCCACGAAGTACGGACTGGGGAAAACATCAGAAATGAGGGTCAAGAGGCAAGCACCACGATTTCCGATTCTTTGTGTGTCGTTAGTCCTCAGCACTCAGTCCTAAAAGTGGGTTTGCTGCTGTTTCATTTGGGGCAATGCTATACCCGTTTGGCTAACTTGCGACCGGAAATGAGCCGCCAGCACTGGAAGCAAGCGAGAGATTATTTTCAGCAGTGCATTGAAGTTTTTGAGGAAGCTCAACGTCCAGAACTGGTTGCTAAGTTTATTTCATTCCTTTGTGAAGTGCTGCGGCGTTTGGAAGCGTGGGCGGATTTGCAGGAGCTGGCAGAAAAAGCTTTGATCCTGCATCAAACTTATGATGCAAACCTCCAGCAGGCTCAAGATTTTGGCTTTCTGGCGGAGGTGGCGCTTAACCAGTCCAATTGGATAGAAGCGTATCAGCAAGCGACTCTGGCACTTTCAACGCTGGCGGAAGAAACGTTCCAGACAACTTCTGCCTCAATCCCGCAATCTCAGTATGAAAGTTTATATTTGTTGCTGCTGGCACAGTCTCAGAAACATTTGGGACAGCGGCAAGCTGCCGCCGCGATTCAAAACTTGGAACAGGCGCTCAACAAGTGTAACCATCAGTACGATCCCCATTTATGTTTGCGGATTCTCAAGGCACTGCGATCGCTCTACTTTCAGCAGGGTGATTATCTGCAAGCCTTTCAACTGAAGCAAGAGCAGCGTTCCCTGGAGCATCAATACGGGTTCCGTTCTTTTACAGGTGCCGGACGCCTACAGCCTTACCGGCAGGCTCTGAACCCAGGCGTCACATCTGGAGGAGATATGCGCTTGGGAGGGTCGATTCCCCAGGAAATTGCTGCTTCTGGTCGGCAGCAGGATGTCACTCGCCTCATTGACCGGATCGGCCGCAATGACTACAAATTGATTGTGATTCACGGTCCTTCTGGAGTTGGGAAAAGCTCAATTATCACTGCTGGGTTAGTTCCAGCACTCCAGCTCAAAAGCATCGGCGCACGCGATGTTTTACCTGTCGTTATCGAAGTTTATAAAGATTGGGTAGGGACGCTGGCAAGACAATTATCGAAGGAACTCAGAGTCAGAAACCAGGAATCAGAACTCCCTTTAGAGGAGGAAGACGCCCAACACCTTCCCGTCCCGATCGCGTCCGGACAGGAGTCAGAAGATAGCAGCGAAGTGAGAACGGGCGGAGAAACTTTATCTTTACAGGAAATCTTAGAAGAAAGCGATCGCGCTGAAGAAATGCCAATGTCTGCGGTTCCGCCGACACTACTTGCTGCCAACCTCCTAGAACAGTTGCGACACAATAGCGATCGCAATCTGTTAACCGTTCTGATTTTTGACCAGTTTGAAGAATTCTTTTTCGTCTGTACTAATCCAGCGATGCGGCGGCAGTTTTATGAATTTTTGCGCGACTGCCTCAACATTCCCTTTGTAAAAGTTATTTTGTCTCTGCGAGAAGACTATCTGCATTATTTACTAGAGTGCGAACGACTCCAGTATTTAGATGTCATAAATAACGACATTTTAAACCAAGATATTCGCTACTATTTGGGGAATTTTTCTAAGCCGGATGCGCGGCAGATTGTTAAAAGCTTAACCGAACGCTCTCCATTTTTTTATTTAGAGCCGCAGTTAATTAATCGGTTAGTGGAAGATTTGGCTGAAGAACTGGGAGAGGTGCGCCCCATTGAATTGCAATTAGTGGGTGCCCAATTGCAGGAAGAAGAAGACAAAATCACCACGATGCAACAGTATCAGCAATTGGGAGCGAATCCGAAAGCCGAACTGGTTGAGCGATTTCTGAAAAAAGTCATTGCTGATTGTGGTATCGAAAATGAAGCTTTGGCTTGGAACGTTTTATTTTTATTGACGAACGAGAAAGGAACGCGACCCCTGAAGACGAAGCAAGAGCTGGCAACCGTATTGCAGCTTGAGGCGGAAAGAGCAGTGGGCGGCGAAATGCCTCTACTAGACTTAATTTTAGAAATTCTTGTAGGATCTGGTTTGGTTTTCGTGATTTGGGAAGGGTCAGAAGCCCGTTACCAATTGGTTCATGATTATCTAGTCGATCGGATTCGTCAAAAATCCGATCTGAACTTGAAAGCCCAATTAGCACAAAGTGAGGAAAAGCTGTATCAGGCACGGAAACAACAATTGCGAACGATCGGCGTCGGCATTATGATGACAATCCTGGCAGTTTCTGCCGGAGGATTTGCGCTGCGAGCCGAAGCTCAAAGAAAGCTGGCAGCGATCGCGCAAACCAATGCTCAACTCACCGCCCTAAGTGCTTCTTCCGAAACGCTCTTTGTCTCCTACAAAGAATTTGATGCCTTAATTGAAGCCTTGAGGGCAGGGAAAAGCCTCGAAAGTGCAGTTGGAGTAGAACCCGATACCCAAATGCGCGTCGTTACGGCGATGCAGCAGGCAATCTACGGAGTACAAGAACGCAATCGCTTGGAAGGACATCGTGATGTCGTTTGGAGCGTCAGCTTTAGCCCCGATGGTCAGACAATTGCCTCTGCCAGCGTCGATAAAACGGTAAAACTTTGGCGGCGCGATGGCAAGATCCTGAAAACCTTGTCAGGTCATCGTGAGAGCGTCACCAGCGTCAGTTTTAGCCCTAACGGTCGCCTCTTAGCTTCGACTGGTTCTGACAAGACAATAAAACTTTGGCAAACAGACGGTACTTTACTAAGAACGATTGAAAAAGCACACGGTAGTTTGGTTAATCACGTCAGCTTTAGCCCAAACGGTCAAATATTAGTTTCGGCAAGCGATGACAAAACGGTAAAGCTTTGGAACTATCGCACCGGCAAGTTGCTGAAAACATTGAAACACAACGGAAAAGTTACCAGCGCCACTTTTAGCCCGGATGGTCGATTTTTAGCATCGGCGAGTGACGACAAAACAGTGACAATCTGGAACATGGCTTCCATGACAGTCGAGCAACCCTACAAAATCCTCAAGGGACATACTGGCAAAGTAACCAACCTCAATTTCAGTCCCG
This sequence comes from Trichocoleus sp. AS-A1, assembly GCF_039962015.1. Lineage (NCBI taxonomy): Bacteria > Bacillati > Cyanobacteriota > Cyanophyceae > Leptolyngbyales > Trichocoleusaceae > Trichocoleus > Trichocoleus sp. AS-A1. The sequence continues at coordinate 46,582 of NZ_JAMPKG010000023.1, forward strand.
ATAAGCAGTTGTTAGCTTCAGCAAGCGATGACAAAACAGTCAGGCTTTGGAACTACCAAACTGGACAAACGATCCGAGTTCTTCAGGGACACAGTGACTGGGTGTTTGGAGCGAGTTTTAGTCCGAATAGCCAGATGATTGCCTCTGCCAGTAATGACAATACAATGAGACTCTGGCATCGCAACGGGAAGCTGCTGAAAATCCTGCGGGGACATAGTGATGGGGTGACAAGTGTTAGTTTTAGCTCCGATGGTCAGACGATTGCTTCTAGTAGTTACGATAAAACTGTCAAATTCTGGCGACTTAATGATATGTCGCGCACTGTTTTAAGAGGGCATACGGATCAGATATATGATGTGAGTTTCAGTCCCGATGGTCAGATGGTTGCCTCTGCAAGTCAAGATAATTCAGTGAAATTATGGGACACAAGTGCTTCTTTGATTGCTACGTTGAACGGTCATAAAGATCGGGTAAATAGCGTGAGTTTTAGCCCAGACTCTCAGTTAATTGCTTCTGCTTCTCGTGACAAGACGCTGAAACTCTGGAATCGATCGGGTACGCTTCTCAACCCCCTGAATGAGCCAAATAAGCATAGCGATTGGGTTTTGGATGTGGCGTTTAGTCCCAATGCCAAAATGATTGCTTCTGCTTCTCGTGATAAGACGGTAAAACTTTGGGATACTTCGGGCAATTTGATTAAAACTTTAACTGGGCATCGCGATCGCGTTAATGCAGTGGCTTTTAGCCCCGACGGGGAATTACTGGCGACTGCTAGCGACGATCATACGGTCAAAGTCTGGACTGCCGAGGGAAAATATCTGCAAACCTTACCGGGACATAGTGGTTGGGTTTTGGATGTCGCTTTTAGCCCGGATAGTCAGCTAATCGCATCCGCGAGTTATGACAATACGGTTAAACTTTGGCGGCGCGATGGTTCTTTATATCGAACTTTGAAAGGGCATACGGATAGCGTTGCTCACGTTAGTTTTAGCCCAGATGGTCAAATTCTAGCCACGACGACCTGGGAAAACACGGTGCAATTGTGGCGACTGGATGACACGTTAATTAAAACGCTCCCAGGTCATAGCGATCGCGTTACCAGTGTGAGTTTCAGTCCAGATGGCAAGATTCTTGCTTCTGCCAGTAAGGACAAAACCGTGATGTTGTGGAATCTGGATCTCGATAATCTCCTGGCACGCAGTTGTAGTTGGGTGCAGGACTATTTAGAAAACAATCCCAAAGTCCGAGAAAGCGATCGCCTACTTTGTGATAATTAGTGGTTTTGGGTCATTCTATGATGAACCGCGTTGGCGGAGAGAGCGCCAAGGAAGAAAAATGAAAGAAGTTTATAAATAAATGAGAATTGCTAAATAACAAGCTGAAATGCTTAATGAGTAAGAGTTTTGGTGTACCCCACGCGAACGAAGATTGCTAGAGGAACGTGGGCAGTAGAAACTAGGGCTTTGAACTATAAACTAATGACTAATTGACTCATCTCTAACAACAATGGCAAACGTTCGCTTAGAAGGAATTACCCGAAAATTTAATAATGCTACTGCGATTGAGGATATTTCCTTCGAGGTGCCGGATGGGCAGTTCTGGGTGATGGTGGGACCTTCCGGTTGTGGCAAATCCACGATTTTGCGGACAATTGCGGGTTTGGACACGCAAAGTAGCGGCAATCTCTACATTGGGAATGTCCTGATGAATGAGATTCCTGCTAGGGCAAGAGATGTGGCGATGGTGTTCCAAAATTACGCCCTCTACCCGCACATGACCGTTGCTAAAAATTTAGCTTTTGGTCTACGGATGCGTGGAACTGACGCGAAAACGATGCAGGAACGAGTAGAGACGGTCGCGCGATCGCTCGATATCGCCCATCTCCTCGACCGCAAACCCAAGCAGCTATCGGGGGGGCAACAGCAACGGGTGGCATTAGGGAGAGCGATCGCTCGTCAACCCCAAGTATTCTTACTAGATGAACCCCTCTCTAACCTGGATGCCCAGCTGCGAGACGATACCAGAGCAGAACTTAAGCAATTACACCAACAAGTGGGAATTACCACGATCTACGTCACCCACGATCAGGTAGAGGCGATGACCCTAGCAGATCGAATTGTGGTACTCAATCGCGGTCGGATTCAACAAATTGGCGACCCGCAAACAATTTATGCGCGACCGGCAAATTTGATGGTTGCTACATTCTTAGGCAATCCACCGATGAATATTCTCCACGCGACTTATACGGGTGAAGTTTTTCAGGTGGGGGATCAGGCTTTATCTTGTCCTCCAGCGCTTCAGGACAAGTTGCAACTCAGACAGGGACAGGGCATAGAGTTAGGGATTCGCCCAGAGCATATAACAAGTAAAAATGAAAAATTAAAGATTAAAAACGAACAAGAACCCGAAGCCTTTGGTCGGGACGGGGTCTTGCCTCTACAGCACTCACTGCTGATGGTTGAGGTGAAGGTTGTAGAACCGCTGGGACGGGAGACACTGATTCGGGCGAATTTACCGGCGTCTGGGGTACCGATCAATATCCAGGCAGCTTCAGATTGGCGGGGTCATTCCGGCGATCGCATTTCTGTACAGCTCGACCTCAACCAGTTATTTGTCTTTGACCCCACCACGGGCGATGCTCTGTTTCCTTAAGAATTCGCGACTTGTTAACAGCTTTGGAAATGTTTCTCAACAACTTGCAATATTCTCTCAGCAGAACGACCATCGCCAAAGGGATTAATTGCCGTTGCCATTGCTTGATAAGCACTGCGATCGCTGAGGAGTTCTGTTGCCGCTGCAAGAATTTGATTGGGTTCTGTTCCTACTAATTTTGCAGTTCCCGCGGCTACCGCCTCTGGTCGTTCGGTGGTTTCCCTCAATACCAGTACCGGCTTCCCCAAACTCGGTGCTTCCTCCTGCAATCCTCCAGAATCAGTCAATACCAAATAACAGCGTTGAATCGCCCCCACCAGTTCGGCGTAATCTAACGGTTCTGTTAAGAAGATTCTGGGATGATTACCGAGAAGTTCTTGTAGCGGTTCTCTCACAGTCGGGTTGCGATGGAGCGGCAACAGTAATGCAGTATCCGAAAATTTATCTAATATTTGGAGAAATCCCTCCGCAATTCCCCGCAGGGGTTCTCCCCAGTTCTCGCGTCGGTGGACTGTTGCCAGTAGCGTGCGATATCCACTCCAGTCCAAACCGGGAATCGGGCAATCCGGCTGGCTTTTCGCCACGGTCAGTAAAGCGTCGATGACGGTATTCCCAGTGTGGTGAACTTCGCCAGTGACGCCAGAACGTTGCAGATTTTCTACCGCTAGGGTTGTGGGGGCAAAATGCAGCTGAGTTAGCTGAGAAATTAATCGCCGATTGGCTTCTTCTGGGTAAGGATTAAAAAGCTCGTCGGTGCGTAATCCTGCTTCTACATGACCGACCGGAATTTTTTGATAAAACGCTGCTAAAGCTGCTGCAAAGGCTGTGGTTGTATCTCCTTGAACTACTACCAAATGAGGCTGTAACTGTTTAAATACAGTTTCCAATCCTCGCAAACTACGACAAGTAATATCTGTCAGAGTTTGTTGATGTTGCATAATTTCTAAATTTTGGTCGGCATTCAGCCCAAATAGCTGCATGACTTGCTCGACCATCTCTCGATGTTGACCCGTCAATATTACGTGAGTTTGAAAAGTTAGCGATTCCTGAAACTGTTGGATAACGGGTGCTAGCTTAATGGCTTCCGGACGGGTTCCCAGTGTGATGCAAACTTTGATAGGAGATGGCGGCATGGAAATTTAGCTTAATTGGGAATAATCGGGAGAGAAGCGCGATCGCGCTTCTCTTCCCATCCTACGCTTGCCATTTTCCTACGAAAAGACCCGGCAGGTGCCGGGTCGCAGAACTCTTGCAGACAATAGACTAACTTTTTAAAAGCGTTCACAGGCCATTCAAGAATCTAGATCGCAGGTTAGTGGGCATGCTGCATAGACAGAGGTATGTAGCGGATTGGCTTCACCATGCAGCCAGTGCAACCAACGAACTTCTTGAGGATTAACACCCTTTAGGGTTAGCAATGCCGCACCAGCGACAACTGCCAAAATATTCCCGCCAATTAAAGCTCCAGCGACCAACAAAACTGCGCTAACTGGCAGTACAGATTGTAAAGCGATCGCTAACAAAGCGCCAACCGTAACCATCAAAACAACTAAGGGGAAACCCACCACCAGCAAGCAAACCCCTAAAGTAAAAGTCCAGATCAAAAAGCTCTTGACCATAGACAATGAATACACTTTTGCCAAACCTTGATTGTGACTTAATTGCACGATTTTTTCTCCTGATAGTCAAAGAACAAATTTATATGCGGAAAATGACTTTTAATCGATCCCCTAGTATCGACTAAGTGAAAATCAGTATAGTTAATCCTTTTCTTTAGATGAGCCGTTCTTAACCAAAATTTACAGTCAATCCAGAAGATTTATGGATGCGAAACTTTTCCAAATGCTCTATATTAGACTGCCTTATAAAACGACCATCATCCAAAAGATAGAAATTTGAGGAGGTTCTAGGTTTCAGTCTTTTCCACCAATCGAGCAATTTTGTAGCCCAAGCAGTGGCATAGGGAAACGACCAAAGCCGCTTTCACTATGCTTAACATATCTTATAACTTTTAACGGGTATTCTCATAAACCAGCTCATCTAGGGCTAACGGGTAAACCGCCGCTAGACGGCTAAGTTGCCACTGCTGCTGTTTTGAGCTGGTAAGAGAATTTTTGGCGTTGAATGTTAGCGAACCAAAAGTTTTGGGAAAACTAGGAATAGGAGTTTTTAAGGCTCCTCAAATAAAAGCTGTGGCGTGTTCCACCGAATCGCTTTACGTCTTAAAAGAACGTATTCGCGGGCTATCCTTAGCTTTTTTTGTAACGATTCCTACAAATTTTCAATCAGTGGTAGTTGAAAGATGACAGAACCGCAGCGTCCGCCCATGTCACCACCGCCTCCACCCCGCGTTCCCCCACCACCCCCGCCAGGAATGCGACCTCCGGCTAGGGATACAGCTGCCACCGTTTCCACTCAGCAGCAGCCCATGCAAACGATGCAGATGACTGCGCCGCCCTCTCCCCATGCAGCGGCAAGTGCAGGGGCAGCTTCTGTATCTCCTCCACCGAAAGCGGCTCCTCCAGCAGCGGGGGCAGGAGTTCGATCCCCTGCCACAGCTGCCTCAGCAGCATCAGCAACAGCAGCAACGGTGGTGGCTCGAACGGCTGCAAGGGGTCCAGGCCCTAGTCCCGGACAGCCCACCTTAAAGGAAATCGTCGTCAAAGCTCATGAAAACGGAATTTCCGACATTCATGCAGGTGTCGGTGAAATTCCTCGCTACCGCAAACGGGGCGATATGGAGATGACCGATTATCCGCAGACGGATGAAGCGACATTTATGAGCTGGTTGCGAGAGGTGATGACTGATGCTCAGATTCGGGAATTTGAAGAGCGCTTAGACTTTGACGGCGTTACCCAGTATGAATTCTCTCGCGCCCGGATTAACGTGTTTGGTTCGATGCGCGGTCCAGCGATGGTGATGCGATTGATTCCAAACAATATTCTGACTTTGGAGCAACTGCGGTTGCCAGAGGTGTTTAAGGATATTTCCCATTACCATAAGGGATTGATTTTGGTCACAGGCCCAACGGGTTCGGGTAAATCCACCACGATGGCTGCCATGATTGACTACATCAATAAGGAGATGGCAAAGCACATCATCACGATTGAAGACCCGATTGAGTTTGTTCATACGAGTCGCAAGTCGCTGATTAAGCACCGGGAAGTAGGGTTGAACACCTTGAAGTTTGACAACGCGCTGAAAGCCGCTTTGCGGGAAGATCCCGATCTGATTCTGGTTGGGGAAATGCGAGATAAAGAAACGGTTAACACTGCTCTCAAAGCGGCGCAAACGGGTCACTTGGTGATGGGGACGCTGCACACCAATAGCGCTGTGAAAACGATTGAGCGGATTCTCAACCTCTACTCAGCAGAAGAACAGCATTCGATGAAGATAGCGATCGCTGAATCTCTGGTGGCGATCATTTCCCAAGGATTGTGCAAAACGACCGATGGCAAGCGTGCGGCTTTCCACGACATCCTGATTAATACCGAAGCAATCAAGGACTACATTAAGGAGGGTAAATACGAAGATATTACCGGAATCATGCTAGGCTCCAGCTTTGACGGCATGATGACAATGAACAAAGCCCTCCTCGACCTCTACCATGAGGGTCGAATCACCGAAGAGACTGCTCTGGAAATGTCGCCCACTCCAAACGAGATGGCTCAGTTCCTCCGAGGTCGGGTGTAACAATTAAAAATGTAAAATTAAAAATTAAAAATGGAAGAAGGGTTTCTTCTTTCATTTTTATTATTTTGGCGCTTTTTCTTGACTCAAGATCCACTCTCTCTTCCCCAGCTCTTTAAAGGTATTGCTCTGTTTACGCCAGGGGGAGACTTAATTTATTGCATCGACCCCAATAAGCAGAGCCACTGGCACCTACATCTGTGTGCTGGACTTCAAGAAATGCTGGGATTACCCGAACCTCCCCATTTTTTAGTGCCAGCGTATACCGCTACGATCGATCGGTGGCTCGATCCTTACACCCAGCAGTTGCGAATTGCGGCTGAGGTTTATTTGCCGGTGCGACGGCATCAGGCATTACTGAATGGGATTTTCCAGAATAGCAACTTGCAAAATTGGCAAGTTGCTCCTTGGCCTTCAGAATTAGGGGATCCCATCGTATTAGAAACTTATCGTCACCAATTTCCCCAACTTTGGGAAAATCACGATTTGATTGTGCGCTTAGAACGCACAGGTTTCCAGCCTTCATTCCGCCCAGTTTCGACGCCTGGGTATGTTCTGCGCCTGTTTGTTTCCGGTCATAATGGCTCGACCGAACACACTCTCCAAAGCCTGCATCAGTTGTTAGAGCAATCTCTGGGTCATCCTTACACTTTGAAAGTGATTGACATCTTCAAACATCCAGAACAGGCGGAGTCAAATCATATCTCTGCTACACCCACCCTTGTTAGAGTTTGGCCTGAACCTGTGCGACGGATTGTGGGAGATTTAGACAATATTGAGAGAGTCTTGCAGGTACTTGGGGCTGTAGATTACTGAGTAGAGGCACACGAGTGCCGTGTAATACTATTTCACCTGAAGGTCGCTACAAATATATTGCTGGAAGCGGCTACTAACAAAATGCGATCGCTATAAGTCTTCTACAATCCAAAATCTAAACTCTCCATGTCTCGCCTCTTATTTTAATCAGCCGTAGGAATACAGACCTCTGGCGCACACAACCCCGGAAACTTCAAGGTTGTCACTTCCATCGTGGCGAGATCGACACGACGGATAGCATGGTTATTAGTATCGGCAATGTATAAATGAGAGCCAATCGCACTCACTCCTGAAGGCTCAAAAAATTGGGTGCTGGTGCCTTGACCATCTTGGTTTCCTGCCGTCCCATCCCCCAAAACCGTGTTACAAATGCCGGTCTTCGGGTCAACTCGCTTAATTTTGTGGTTGTAGCTATCAGCGACCCAGAGGTAATTCTGAGCGTATTCAACGCTTAAACAATGCTGGAGTCGAACCTCAAAGCCTTTACCATCAATATCCCCAAACCCAAATAGCTCACCACTGCCACAAATTGTTCGCACCTGAGCCTTTTCACCCAATCCAATGCCACGGATTGAGCTAATTTCGCTGTCGGCAACGTATAACTCTTGTCCGTCGGTGGTAATCCCGCTGGGTTGAGAAAAGGCAGATTCGTCTAAATTTCCATCAACGCATGATTCGGCTCCAATTCCTGCGTAGGTATCAATGATGCCGTTTTCCATCTGCATTTCCCAGATTTGGTGGACTCCTGCCATCGCAATAAATAAGCGATTTCCTACTTTTTCTAAATCCCAAGGAGAATTGAGCGGAGTTTCTCGTGCCGTACCCGTGTAGGAGCGAAGGTGATGGCTTTGTTCGCCAGTACCGGCAATTGTTTCAACCTTTTGATTCTTTAGATTGATCTGTCGCAGGGCATGATTTTCGGTATCGGCAACATAGAGAATGTCATTTTCTGCGTCGAGTGCCATACCTTGGGGAGCGAAAAATTGAGCATCTGTAAAGGAACCATCGGTTAAACCTTGTTTGCCAGTACCAACGATCTGTAGCAGTTTACCGGCAAGGGTAGCGATCGCAATCCGGTGATGTCCGGAGTCGGCGATGAACAGGCGATCGCGTGTTTCATCCGCTAACACTTTACCGGGAAAAGCCAGGGGTGTTACCAACGGTTGCCGCTGTTTTTCTAAAGTAAGGCTGAGTTCTTGAAAATTAATCGTTCCTCTTTCTTTGTGTTGTTGAATCAGCTGCAAAATCAACTTCTCTACGACATCCTGATTTCCTTCCCCAGATACATAGCCGATGACGTAACCTTGGGGGTCAATCATCGTCAAAGTGGGCCATGCACGGACAGCATACTGACTCCAAATAGCAAAATTGCTATCGACGACGACTGGATGCTCAATGTCGTAGCGCAGAACTGCCTGACGAATGTTTTCAACTTCTTTTTCGTTGTCAAATTTGGCGGAGTGGACGCCAATCACCGTGAGGCTGTCTTTGTATTTCTGCTCCAGGTACTTCAACTTTGGCAGGACGTGCAGACAGTTGATGCAGCAATACGTCCAAAAGTCAAGAATTACCACTCTCCCTTTTAATTCACGTAAGGAAAGGGGACGATCTGTATTGAACCAGGTTTGGTTTTGGGGAAATTCTGGCGCTCTAACACGGGGCGTCATCATGTCTCCTTTTTCACTAACCGCGATGGGAACAGAGCGCTCCTCAAGAAGGATGTTGTAAAGCCGATACTGTTCGGTTAAAGATGAATCGGTGGGAATTTTAGATATTTAGAGACGCATTCGCGAAGCAGCACGGTAAGCCTGGGGCTTTCAGAGAATCAATATCCATCTATGCTCCTAGGGGCAAGGACAAAGCCCGTGCCCCTACATCTGTTGTTGAGACCGATTTATGGATTCCTGAGCAATCTCTAAGGCGTTGCAGCTTCCCCTAGCTGAGCATCCTCTGGATTTTCCGCTGTTGGGACTTCTAGTTCCGGTGTTGCTGGTTTTGATTTTTGGAAGAAACGGCTGGGGATATCTGGCTCAGATGGAGCTTGAATAATCCGCAACGGTGGAGCCGCAGCAGGTTTAGGAATCAATACGTCCTTGATATCGGCTTTTGGTTTTGCTTGAGCGAAGGTTGGAGATGATTGAGCTGATTGGGTTGTCTCTTCAGTCTTCTGCTGTACAGAATCTGTTGGCTGAGGCGAGGACGGTGGTTGTAGCAAATCTGGTTGAGCAGGTACTACCTGAAGCAGCTCTTCTGGCGCTGGCGATGGGACTATTTCCGGTAAGGCTGGCGGTAAATTGCGCGTAGGAGTATCAACACCTGCATCTGGACGCCGGAAGCGATTGAAGAATCCGCCTTTGGGTTTCTCTACCTGCTTTGGCGCTGGGGACGCTGGGGGCGTAGATGGAACCGTTTCTACTTCAGGACTTGCTTCTGGACTTGGCGTTATCTCTGGTAAAGTCCCTGGTTGAGGAATCTTCTCTGGGGGTATGGCTAAGGAAGAAGGCTCCTCAATTGCCTCAGGCACTGGCAGTGCAGGTGGTGGGCTAACTGGAGCCTCTGAACGCCGAAAACGATTAAAGAATCCGCCTTGGGGTTTTTCTAACTGTTTTGTCGCTGGGGGTGCCTCGGCTGGCTTTGCTGGCTCAACTTCAGAGGACGTCGGTTCTTCTTTACTCAGCTGCGGCGCTGGTGTTTCTTCAACGGCAGGAGGCGCTAACGGTTCCGGTGTCGGCGTCGGCGTCGGCGTGAAAGATGGCTCAGGGGTTGCTGTCGGCACTGGCGTCTTACCACTGTAGTTGGGGTTTACAATCCCGCGAGCAGCAGTCGCCGAGAGTTCCCCGCGTACCAATTTGGCAAGGGAATCTTTGCCTTTCGGTTCGTAGGTAATCAGCCGCACGGTGTTGTTGAAGACGTTTGTGACTGGATTTCCCTGTTCATCTAAAAATTCCAGTTGTACCCAGTTCTTCCCTGAGTTAAAGCCTTTGAGATAAAGGGGTTGCCATCTGTCCATGACAAAGCTTTGACCGTTTACGGTAACGCGAACTCGCCAGTCGGCAATTTCGTCGTCGGGATTGGACTGGGCGACCAAGTGCAGGGGGGCGTTAGTCAGGTAGAAGTCAAGCATAATTGGCTCGGCTCCATAACTGCCCGTGGGGCGGCTGTAGGTCAACAGAGGCTGCCCTGGATCGGGGTTGTTGTCCGTTGTCTTGGTGAAAAGGTGAAAGGTTGTTTGGGCGTAAGCACCTTCGTTTTTGAAGCTCTCATGCCAGGGGCGGGAGGCAAAAACTCGCAGGGTGTGAGTTCCGGGAGCTAAATCTTCAAAGACTAAAGGCTGTTCTAAGTCATAAACGGCTTTGTAAGGCTGGTTGTCCAGGATGACATGTAAATGGGGGCCAAGACCGAGTTGGGGGTCTTTGAAGATGGGTAGATCCCGAACTTGGAGCCGCACTGCCACTGTTGTGTCTTGAAGAACTTCATCAGCTTGGGGACTGAGGATGGTGACTTGAGGCTGATAACTCTCCAACGCTGGGCGCAGCTGTTGAATGACCTCGGGGGGAGATACCTCTGAGATTTGCCCAGAGCTTAGAGAAGATGAGGGTTTGGAGGTACCTGATGGGGTCGTCAGGGCGCGATCGCCACAACTGACTAAACTTCCTACCAAAACAGTTGCCATCAGTAACGAAACTATCGTTCTTAGAGGGTTCCACCGGCGATTCATGCCCAACACGCACTCCTACTCCTTCCGCGACCAACATCAAAAATCAAGACCTGTCCATAGGGAACTATAGCCCAAAAGCATCAACTACACCCTCGCAATGCCGTGAATTTCAGGCTCTGGCAACCCAGAAGACACGGATTTTAAATGAGCTAATCGTTGCGTTTTGTTAACTAAATTTAATCCCTCTTGACTTTTTAACACTAAATATGGAGGTGCAAGCTAAGTTGCATCAATACTTGACCAAATTTGAATTATTGTTAAGTGGCTCGAAATACCCAGTAAACCTAGTCCTATCATCTACAAAGATAGAGGGTGTGGTTTTACAACCCTTCCCTCTCAGCGAACCCTTTAAAACGGGTATTCCATAAATTGGGGAAAGTAGTTCTTCAAAGAGCCTGCTTTCCTACCCATTAAAATCTAATTTTCTAATGGGACAGAACTCGTTCCTTGTCTAGAGAGAGGAGAGTCCTCATGACAATCAGTCCTCCGGAGCGAGAGGAGAAAAAAGTAAGGGTTGTTGTCGATAAAGATCCAGTGCCTACTTCCTTTGAGAAGTGGTCGCAGCCGGGTCATTTTGACCGCACCCTTGCTAGAGGTCCAAAAACCACCACGTGGATTTGGAACCTTCACGCCCTCTCGCATGATTTCGATAGTCATACCAGTGACTTAGAAGACGTATCTCGGAAAATTTTTGCCGCGCACTTTGGTCACTTAGCCGTGATCTTCATCTGGCTAAGCGGTATGTATTTTCATGGCGCTAAGTTTTCAAACTACGAAGCTTGGCTAGCTAATCCTTTAGGCGTCAAGCCTAGCGCTCAAGTCGTTTGGCCTATCGTTGGTCAAGATATTTTGAATGCCGATGTGGGCGGTGGCTTCCACGGGATTCAAATCACCTCCGGCTTGTTCCAGGTTTGGCGGGCAGCTGGCTTCACAAACACATTCCAGCTGTACTGCACTGCCATCGGTGGCTTGGTAGCAGCAGCTCTGATGCTGTTTGCTGGCTGGTTCCACTATCACAAGCGGGCTCCCAAACTGGAATGGTTCCAGAATGTAGAGTCAATGCTAAACCACCACCTAGCTGGGTTGCTGGGTCTGGGGTGCTTGTCTTGGGCCGCTCACCAAATTCACGTGGCGCTGCCCACCAACAAGCTCCTGGATGCAGGAGTTGCCATCAAAGATATTCCGCTGCCTCATGAGTTCATCTTGAACCGTGACTTGATGGCCCAACTGTATCCCAGCTTTAACCAAGGGTTGACGCCATTCTGGACTTTGAATTGGGGCCAGTATGCTGACTTCCTGACGTTCAAAGGCGGTTTAAATCCCCAAACAGGTGGATTGTGGCTGTCAGATACGGCACACCATCACCTAGCCTTGGCAGTACTCTTCCTGATCGCCGGTCATATGTATCGGACGAACTGGGGGATTGGTCACAGCATTAAGGAAATTCTAGAGAACCACAAAGGTCCCTTCACAGGCGACGGTCATAAGGGTCTCTATGAAAACATGACCACATCCTGGCACGCGCAGTTGGGAACCAACCTTGCCATGCTGGGTTCTGTGACCATCATCGTGGCTCACCATATGTACGCGATGCCTCCGTATCCGTACCTTGCCACTGACTACGCTACTCAGTTGTCCATATTCACCCACCACATGTGGATTGGGGCATTCTTGATCGTTGGCGGAGCGGCTCACGCTACCATCTTTATGGTGCGGGATTACGATCCGGTAGTGAACCAGAACAACGTGCTGGATCGGGTGATTCGTCACCGGGATGCAATTATTTCCCACCTCAACTGGGTTTGTATCTTCCTAGGCTTCCACAGCTTTGGCTTGTACATCCACAACGACACGATGAGTGCTTTGGGTCGCCCCCAAGATATGTTCTCGGATACGGCGATTCAGTTGCAGCCGGTGTTTGCTCAGTGGGTGCAAAACCTGCACACTCTGGCTCCTGGTGGCACAGCTCCTAACCAGCTAGAACCAGTAAGTTATGCCTTCGGCGGCGGGATCGTTGCTGTAGGCGGTAAGGTGGCGATGATGCCAATCGCGCTGGGTACGGCGGACTTCATGATCCACCATATTCACGCTTTCCAAATTCACGTCACTGTTCTAATTCTGCTGAAAGGCTTCTTGTTTGCCCGTAGCTCTCGTCTGATTCCAGACAAGATGAATTTGGGCTTCCGCTTCCCTTGCGACGGTCCCGGTCGTGGTGGTACCTGCCAGGTCTCTGGTTGGGACCATGTATTCCTGGGTCTGTTCTGGATGTTCAACACCATTGCGATCGCGGTTTACCACTTCAGCTGGAAAATGCAATCCGATGTGTGGGGCACAGTCAATGCTGATGGAACGGTGGATCATATCACCGCAGGCAACTTTGCGATGAGTGCCATCACTATCAATGGCTGGTTGCGTGATTTTCAATGGGCACAAGCTGCTCAAGTAATTCAGTCTTACGGTACAGCCCTCTCAGCCTACGGTCTGCTGTTCCTGGGCGCTCACTTTGTGTGGGCATTCAGCCTGATGTTCCTATTCAGCGGTCGTGGCTACTGGCAGGAGTTGATTGAGTCGATTGTTTGGGCTCACAATAAGTTGAAGGTTGCCCCTTCTATTCAGCCTCGCGCTCTGAGCATCATTCAGGGTCGGGCCGTTGGGGTAGCTCACTTCCTCCTGGGCGCGATCGTCACGATATGGGCGTTCTTCGAGGCGCGAATCCTTTCAATAGGATGATTTAAGCCTGAGTAACGAGTGCTGAGTAAAGAGTATGATGCTCTGAGTCCTCAGCACTCAGCACTGATAATTGAGGAGACTATGGCGACAAAATTCCCCAAATTTAGCCAAGACCTCGCTCAGGACCCGACTACACGTCGGATCTGGTACGGGATTGCAACGGCTCACGACTTTGAAAGCCATGATGGCATGACGGAAGAAAATCTTTATCAAAAGATTTTCGCTACTCACTTCGGTCATGTGGCAATTATCTTCCTGTGGGCCTCTAGCCTCCTGTTCCACGTCGCCTGGCAAGGTAATTTTGAACAGTGGATTAAAGATCCGTTGAATGTGCGTCCTATCGCTCACGCGATTTGGGACCCCCACTTTGGTCAACCGGCAGTAGATGCCTTTACTCAAGGTGGTGCGACTTTTCCAGTGAATATTGCCTACTCAGGTGTTTACCACTGGTGGTACACCATCGGTATGCGGTCAAATAATGATCTGTACCAAGGTGCAGTGTTCCTAATTGTCCTGTCTGCAGTCTTCTTGTTTGCAGGCTGGCTGCACCTACAGCCCAAGTTCAGTCCTAGCCTTTCTTGGTTCAAGAGTGCCGAGCCTCGGCTGAACCACCACCTGGCAGGTCTGTTTGGCGTTAGCTCCTTGGCTTGGGCAGGTCACTTGATTCACGTTGCGATTCCCGAATCTCGCGGTCAGCACGTAGGTTGGGATAACTTCCTGACAACGCTGCCTCACCCCGCAGGCTTGGGACCGTTCTTCACCGGCAACTGGGGCGTCTACGCTGAGAACCCAGAGGCTGCTGGTCATGTGTTCGGTACCTCTCAAGGTGCAGGAACAGCGATTCTGACGTTCTTGGGTGGCTTCCATCCCCAGACACAATCGCTGTGGCTGACGGATATGGCTCATCACCACTTGGCGATCGCAGTCATCTTCATCATCGCCGGTCATATGTACCGGACTAACTTTGGGATTGGTCACAGCATCAGAGATATGCTGAACGCCAAAAACTTCTTTGGCACCAAGACTGAAGGTCAATTCAACCTGCCTCACCAAGGGTTGTACGACACCTACAACAACTCTTTGCACTTCCAGTTGTCTATACACCTGGCAGCGCTGGGAACTGCTACTTCCCTGGTAGCGCAGCACATGTATGCGATGCCTCCCTATGCATTCATTGGGAAGGACTTCACAACTCAAGCAGCGCTCTACACACACCACCAGTACATTGCTGGTTTCCTGATGCTGGGAGCATTTGCCCACGCAGGTATCTTCTGGGTACGTGACTACGACCCAGAACAAAATAGAGGTAACGTCCTCGATCGAGTACTCCAGCACAAAGAAGCGATCATCTCGCACCTGAGCTGGGTCTCCCTATTCCTAGGCTTCCACACCCTAGGTCTGTACGTCCACAACGATGTTGTGGTTGCCTTCGGGACTCCCGAAAAGCAGATTCTGATTGAGCCGGTATTTGCCCAGTTCATTCAGGCTTCTCACGGAAAAGTCCTCTACGGCTTGGATACTCTCCTGTCTAATCCTGATAGCGTTGCCTCAATGGCTGGTGGCCCTTGGCTTCCCGGTTGGCTCGATGCTATCAACAACGGTACGAACTCTCTGTTCTTGACAATTGGCCCTGGCGATTTCTTGGTTCACCACGCATTCGCCCTCGCCATCCACACCACCACCCTGGTTTTGGTCAAGGGTGCGTTGGATGCTCGTGGCTCCAAGCTGATGCCCGATAAAAAGGACTTCGGCTACGCCTTCCCTTGCGACGGCCCCGGTCGTGGCGGTACTTGCGAACTCTCCGCGTGGGATTCCTTCTACCTCGCTGCGTTCTGGATGCTGAACACCATTGGTTGGGTAACCTTCTACTGGCACTGGAAGCATCTGGGCATTTGGCAAGGCAACGTGGCTCAGTTCAATGAGTCTTCTACTTACCTCATGGGCTGGCTGCGCGACTACCTCTGGCTGTACTCCGCTCAGTTGATCAACGGGTATAACCCCTACGGCATGAATAACCTGGCGGTTTGGGACTGGATGTTCCTGTTCGGACACCTAGTTTGGGCTACTGGTTTCATGTTCCTGATCTCTTGGCGTGGTTACTGGCAAGAGTTGATCGAAACCCTTGTCTGGGCACACGAGCGCACTCCTCTGGCGAACTTAGTTCGTTGGAAGGACAAGCCGGTTGCTATGTCCATCGTCCAAGGTCGCGTGGTTGGTCTAGCTCACTTTGCAGTTGGCTATGTCTTGACCTACGCCGCCTTCCTGATTGCCTCTACTGCTGGTAAATTTGGTTGATCTCCTGTAGTTCGCTGAATCAATGCATTTTAGGTAATTAAAACAAAATCCCCTGCCTTCTGGTAGGGGATTTTTTTATAAGGTTGTTTTGGCTAAAACTCTCAAGGAAAATGTAGCTTAAAATGGCGAAGTTTTTTATATAAAATGTCTAATAAAATAGCAACTGTGAGTAACTTAAACATTAATGGCATCACCCATGAGCTAATAAAGATTCAAGAGCAAAATAGTAATTGTAGTTTATGGCAATTTAGAAGCTTAGTCAGCGCTAATCAATATCTTCGGCTATATAAAATTTTTTTAAAATATGTTTCTAAAGGAAGTGAAGTATTAGATTGGGGTTGTGGGAACGGTCATTTTTCTTATTTCTTAGTAAAGGCTGGCTATAAAACCTCTGGATTTGCTTTTGAGGACTTTTGTGTTCGGGAAACTCTAAACAGCTCAACTTATGAATTTAGAAAAGGGAGTGCTGAAGATCCAACAGCCATTCCCTATCCAGATAATAAATTCAATGCAATCGTATCTGTAGGGGTTTTAGAGCATGTCAGAGAGACTGGAGGAAATGAAATTACCAGCTTACGGGAAATCTTCCGTTTGCTCCAACCAGGTGGCGTTTTTATCTGTTACCATTTTCCGAATCAGTTTAGTCTGATTGAAGCGATCGCTTCCCGGTTGCCTAACAAATATCATCATCAATATCGTTATACTCGCCAGTCAATCACAACTCTCTGCCAAGAAACCGGATTTGAGGTTCTAGAAGTCCAGCGTTATGGTTTTCTACCCAGAAATATGTGGGGCGTATTTCCCAAAGCAATCGGAAATTTCCCACTGCTGGCATGGAGTTGGGATTTTTTAGATGACATTTTGGCATATCCTTTCTCTGTAGTCTGTCAAAACTACTTGTTTGTCGCTAGGAAACCCTTGGCAAAATCCTCTGAATGATGATCGCAAGCCTTTGGTAGCAGCGTACAAAGCGATCGCTCTTTTAGGGTGACTTAAACGCGATCGCCCAAATATCCCCTTTCCATCAAAAGCGCTGACCCGTGGTTACTTCAAGTCGGACTTCTCCCTGGTCGCTAATGCCTAAATCGCTGCGAATTAAACCAAACGGGGACTTGATCCGCAATCCTAATCCGTAACCAAAACCACTCCCCGGTTTGCCGCGCAGCAAACCCGGTTGCCCAAGCACCGTGTCACCAGACCCCAAATCTGAGCCGTAGTCAGCAAAGACAACCCCTCCCAGCCACTGCAAAATCGGGAAGCGATATTCTATTGAAGCCAAGGCATAACTGCGACCGCTAGCGACTTTACCAGAACCATAGCCGCGCACAGAATTGAATCCGCCAAGATTAAACGCCTCAGTCGGAGGAAATTCGCCAAGTATCGTCCCAGTTTGCAAATTGAAAGCCACCATTTCTGGATTTTCGGTTTCCCTACCCTTGCCAATCCATCTGACTGGGACATATTGGATGTAGTTTGCTCGCACTCGGTTACTCAAAATACTGCCCAACCCAATCGGAATCGACTGTTCCGTGGTGAGGGTTAGCAGGGAACCCTGAGTCGGATTGGAACGGCGATCGCGCCGATCTCTCGCTACACCGAACGACACCGTTACCAAGTCATCAATGCCAGTTTTGCTGACAGATAGCGGATTTCCCAATTCATCCACCCGTGCAATATTGAAATCAGCATCGCGGGTACTAATCCGGGTGTAGTTCAAACCCAACGATCCATCCCAGCCATTGAAAGAACGCAACACCGCCACACCGCCGCCAAATCGTCCTTCCCGTGTACTATCGCCATTGGGCAACTCGATTTCATCGGTGAAGGTGCGGGAATAATCCCGATTGCGAAACGCTCTAACGCTATATCCCAAGCGGTTTGGCTCCCCAGCCCGATAAGGGCTGGTAAACTGGGTATTAAACTGGACATCCTTACCACTCACCTGAAGTTTGGCAGCTAAGCGATCGTTGACACCGTTGATATTGGCATCTCGATAGCTTACCGAACCGTAAAGCCCGATGTCACCGCTATTGCCACCCCCTAATGTGATAGAAGGAAAGCGATTCTCCTGGATGTCATAGATGATGTTAACCCCGTCGGTGGCTTCCTCCACAACAACATTGACATCCTCAAAAGACTCTAATCGCCTCAATCGCTGCAAGTCTTCCTGAAGCAAATCCTCACGAAATACCTCACCCGGCTTGAGTTTCAGTTCGCCAATAATAAAATCTTTTTTGGTGCGACTGGGTATCGGTCGATTCTGGTTATCGACTGACTCCCCTTTGTTATTAACAAAGCGGATCTGCACATCTTTGACAATTCTGGAGGCAACCTCAGCAGTCTGGACGCCCTCCCCACTGGACACTGGCGGTATCGTTTGTGGCAGATAATCACCGTATTTGGCATCATATTCAACAACAGGAATGGGATTTGCTGTCTGAGCCAATCCTGGCGTCACCTGGGTTACGGCTGGAGTCGCAGCATCCTCAATGGGTGCCGATGTCGCCATATCGCCCGAAGTCGTCTGGGCAGGGGGTGGGGAGGATGCGATCGCTCCTTTTGTTTCCCAGATTCCCAGCGTTGCCACCATCAAAATTGCAAATGTTTTAAGACCCATAAAATTAGCTTAATCGGCTGGCTACCATTGTGCTTGGCTCATTGGCTTGTATCCTTAGCGAGGACTGGCTTTTGAGGCGGGCAACAGACGGAATCTATTGCAGATATCAAGTGAAATGGTATCAGTAACAACCAAGTAAACGTCAAGGATATGAGTATTCAACAGGCATTTAACACAGCAGCAACTGAGTACGACAAGCTCCGACGCACCCTGATTCCCTGTTTTGATGACTTTTACCAAACAGCCATTCAGGTGATCCCATTTGACCGCACAGCAGCCCTAAACGTTCTCGATTTAGGTGCAGGGACGGGACTTTACTCAGGCATGGTTCAGGCAGTGTTTCCGAATGCTGAATTTACACTGATGGATCTCGCGACTGAGATGTTAGAGCAGGCAAAGGCTCGATTCCAGCAGATGGGAAAATCTCCCAAAATCTGGATTGAAGACTACGTTAAGACAGATTTGAGCGATTCCTATGACCTGATTATCTCCGGTTTATCGATTCATCATCTGTCTGATTCCGAGAAGCAGCATCTTTATCAGCGGATTTATGATGCGCTCAAACCTGGAGGGATGTTTATCAACGCCGATCAAGTTTTAGGCAGAACACCCCAACTGGAGCAATTTTATCAACAACAATGGCTGAATACCGTGCGCGATCGCGGGATCTCCGAGGAGCATCTCCACGCCGCTCAACATCGGATGACCTACGATCGTCTAGCACCTCTCGACGCTCAAATCCAATGGTTGGAAGCAGCCGGTTTTCAGAATGTAGACTGCTGGTATAAGCATTACAGCTTTGCCGTGTTTGGTGGATCTCGTTCTGCTGAGTCGGAGTTAGAGATACAACCACCCACAATTCAAACACAACGGTTAACGCTCCGTCCTTTCACCTTGGCAGATGCTCCTGATGTGCAACGCTTCGCCAGCGCTCGCGAAATTGCTGATACAACACTAATTCCTCATCCTTACGAAGATGGGATGGCTCAAGCGTGGATTAAGGCTCATTTGGCAGCATTTAAGGAAAAGAAAGCCATCACGCAAGCGATCGCACTCCGGGAAACTGGAGAACTCTGTGGGACGGTTAATCTGATGATTGATGCCAAACAGAACAATGCGGAGATCGGTTACTGGATTGGCAAGCCCTACTGGGGACAAGGCTACTGTACTGAAGCAGCAAAAGCTCTACTGCAATATGGCTTCGAGGTACTTAAATTGCACCGCATTCATGGGGCGCACTTTTCGCGCAATCCAGGCTCGGGACGAGTCATGCAAAAACTTGGGATGCAGTATGAGGGATGTCGCCGTCAACATTTACGGAAAGGAGAAACCTTTGAAGATATCGAACAATACGGCATCTTGAAAAGTGATTGGCAGCAAATGATTGGTCAAAATTACTAGCTGCTTACCTAAAAATGCAGAGAAAAATCGGCTATGGCACAACCATCTTTACCAAAAATTATCATTTTCGACACCACCATGCGAGATGGAGAACTTACGCCCGGTGTCAAAATGAATATTCATCAAAAACTCCGGCTTGCCAAGCTTCTAGAGGAGATGCGGGTTGATGTCATTGAAGTGGGATATCCAGGGGCTATCCAGAAAGGCTTTGATGAGATTTTTCTGGTTTCCCAGCAAATTAAACAGTCTACCATTTGCGGATTAGCAAATTCTAAACCGAATGAAGTGATGGACGTTGCCTTAGCAATTAAACTAGCGGGACGAGGCAGAATTCACATTTACACCCAAGTTAATTTGAAGCATCAATCAACTTGGGCTGAAGAACAAACTTTAGAAGCGATACACGATTCTATTGGACTTGCCAGAAATTACTGCGCGGATGTAGAGTGGAGTGCCTTTGACGCTCCTCGAAGCCAGCCGGATTTTCTTTGCAAAGCAATTGAAACAGCCATCAAAAGCGGTGCCAGAACAATCAGTATCCCTGACAGCCTTGGTTTATCGTCGCCAATAGAATTCTCAGGGTTGCTAAATATGCTCTTTAATCGGGTGTCAAATATCGATCGGGCTACGATTTCTGTCCACTGTCATGATGATATGGGATTAGCAGTAGAAAACTCAATCGCAGCTTTCAGTTGGGGTGTCAAGCAAATTGAATGCTCGATTAATGGACTGGGAACAAGGAAAGGTAATGCTGATTTGGGAGAAGTCGTAAATGCAATTATTAATCATCCAAATTATAGCGTTGATATTGAGAAATCTTTAATAGGTCGAGCCTCGGAGTTAGTTGCTAAAATCTCCGAATCTGTAAAGTGAAAATAAAGTTGTTTGTTAATTTTTTGATTTTAGTAAATACAAATGTCTACGATGAATGTTTTAGGGATAACTAACACAGCCTCACTATTTAAATATAGGTAAAATAAACTTAGATAAAAAATAACTTAAATTTTTCAGATATTGTATTATGTATGAACACAAAAGTATCAAAAGAGGATATCCCAACAATAATCAATGAAGGGAGCGGTCAATTATTTTTAGGTAAATAGCAACCCTTACTGGAAAGTTGAGGTTTAAGACAAGACTGCCCCAAACGGCTTTTTCTCGGAATTTAATAATTTATTTCTAACAACACTGACAAATAGCAGTTATAAGTTGATGAATATTAACCGCGATCGCAAGCAGCTGTCAGTAAACTGCGAAAAGTTATAGACTGAGTACCAAATGGACGGGCAGAGTAAAAATATGATGCTGCCTACTTTAGAGATCGTATTGCTAGGTGGCTTTCGCCTAACTTATGACGAAAAGCCGGTGACAGACGTGAGCGGGGAGCGATCGCAATCGTTGCTGGCATATCTGGTGCTGCACAGGGGCACGCCTCAGCCTCGTCAGCGGCTGGCTTCCCTGTTTTGGGCTGACTCAACAGACGAGCAAGCCCGAACGAACCTAAGAAGAGAACTGCACCACTTACGGCGGGTTTTGCCGGACGCGGATCGATTCATTGAAGTAGATACAAAAACGCTACAGTGGCGCTCAGATGCACCTTTTACGTTAGATGTTGCAGAGTTTGAGCGGACAGTAGCTCAAGCGGAGGAGGCAGAACGAGCGGCTGACCGGAAAACCGTCCGAACCTTGTTAGAACAGGCGGTAGCCCTCTATCAGGGGGATTTACTGCCCAACTGTTACGACGAATGGATTTTTCCGGAACAGGAACGACTGCGACAAATTTTTATCCAAGGATTGGAATGGTTGGTTCGCCTGTTAAAGGAGCAACGGGATATCCGGACGGCGATGCGCTATGCCCAGCAGTTGTTAGAAGTTGACTCGCTCAACGAAGCAACTTATGGTGACTTGATGCAACTGCACGCGCTTAATGGCGATCGCGCGAGTGCCTTGCGAATCTACCACCGCTGCATGACGCTTTTACGGGAAGAGTTAGGAATCGATCCTAGTCCGATTACCCGCGACCTCTACGATCGCCTGCTGAATGAAGATTCTGAAGGGATAATCAGTCGAGAAAAAAGCTCTGAATTACTCAATACAAATTCTGAATTAAATACACCCCCTCAAAACGACAGGCAACCTCGTTGCGACTGGGGTGAAATCATCGATGTAAGCCTATTTTACGGACGGACAGAAGAGCTAAACACGCTCAAGCAGTGCATCTTACAGAATCGCTGTCGGTTAGTTGTCTTATTAGGCATGGGTGGAATTGGGAAAACTGCCTTGTCCGCCAAACTAGCGCAGGAAATCCAGAGCGAATTTGACTTTGTAATTTGGCGATCGCTACGAAATGCTCCCACCCTAGAAACTCTTTTGCACGACTCGATCTCTTTTCTGTCGGAACAACAAGAGACAGGCAGTGAGCTTGAACGACTGATATATTGGCTGCGAAATTCTCGCTGCCTAATCGTTCTAGACAATGCAGAAACCCTTTTTCAGGTCAGTTGTCCGGGGCAGTATCGTCCGGGATATGAAGGCTACGGGGAACTGCTGCGAGCGATCGCAGAAACCGCTCATCAAAGTTGCCTGGTGCTGACCAGTCGGGAGAAGCCTGCTGAGGTGGGCATCTTAGAAGGTGTAGTTGATGGGAATTCAGCTTTACCTGTGCGAACCTTGCAACTGAGCGGCTCGCCAGAGGCAGCGCAAGCACTCATTCAAGCAAAAGGATTAATCGGTTCTGAGGCACAGCAACAGCATTTGTGTCAGTTCTACGGCTGTAATCCTTTGGCATTGAAGATTGTTGCCACTTCCATTCAAGATGTTTTTGATGGCAAGATCCAAGATTTTCTCGCTCAAAATACCACGATTTTTAATGGGATTCACAGACTACTAGACCAGCAGTGTCAGCGATGTTCTCCCCTAGAAAAAACAATTATGTTTTGGCTTGCCATCAATCGAGAATGGACAACCTTCTCGGAATTTGCAGAGGATATCGTTCCCACCGTTTCTCGTGCAGACCTACTGGAAGCGTTGGGTTCGCTCAGTTGGCGATCGCTGATCGAAAAGCAGTCGGGCAGCTATACTCAGCAACCTGTGGTGATGGAGTACATGACTGAGCGATTGATTGCCCAAGTCTGTGAAGAAATTCAACACTTAGAAGTCGGAAATGGGGAATTGCTAGCCGAAAACCAGGCACCCCTAATTTCCATCCTGCACAGCCACGCCTTGCTCAAGCCTCAGGGCAAAGATTACATCAGAGAGATTCAGCGCCAACAAATTGTTAAACCCGTTTTAAACACTTTAATTACCCGATTGTATGGGCAGTACAACGTTGAGCGGCAGCTGACTCAACTGCTTTCAAAACTGCGAAATGAATGGTCACGACAACCCGGATATGCAGGTGGCAATATCCTCAATCTGCTGGTTCAATTGCAAAAAGACTTAACAGGTTATGACTTCTCCCATCTCACCCTCTGGCAGGCTGATTTACGAGAAGTGAATTTACATCAGGTGAATCTTGCTGATGCCGACCTCTCTAAAACAGTGTTTACAGAACCCTTGAGCTTCGCCCTCGCCGTTGCTTTTAGTCCAGACGGAGAACTTCTGGCGACTGGGGATACTAACCGCGAGGTGCGGGTGTGGAGAGTAGCAGATGGGAAAAATTTACTGACCTGCCAAGGACATACCAATTGGGTTTGGTCGGTCGCTTTTAGTCCTCAAGGGAATATCCTGGCGAGTGGTAGCGATGATAAGACTATTAAATTGTGGGATCTCAAGACAGGACAATGTCTCCAGACTTTGCAAGAACACGCCCATCAGGTCTGGTCGGTCGCCTTTAGTCCGGATGGTCAAACCTTAGCCAGTGGGAGTGAGGATCGAACGGTCAAGTTGTGGGATGTCCAGTCAGGACAGTGCTGCCAAACGCTTCAGGGTCACGAAAATTGGGTGCGATCGGTAGCATTCAGCCCTGACGGAAAAACCCTGGCAACTGGCAGCGACGATCGGACGATTAAACTGTGGGATCTAAAAACGAGTCAATGTTATCAAACCCTGCAAGGACACGCTGAGCGAGTTTGGTCGGTCGCCTTTAGCCCGGATAGTCAAACCTTAGCCAGCAGTAGTAGCGATCGCACCATTAAACTTTGGAATTTTAAGACGGGTGAATGCAGCCGAACTCTCAAAGGGCATGGAAACTGGGTGCGATCGCTTTCTTTCAGTCCGGATGGTCAAACGGTAGCCAGTGGCAGCGAAGACCGCAGTGTGAAGCTGTGGCGAGTTCGGACTGGGGAATGCTACCAAACATTATGGGGGCACCAAAATTGGGTGCGGTCGGTGGCGTTCAGCCCGAATGGAGAAATCCTCGCAAGCGGTAGCGGCGATCATACCGTTAAGTTGTGGCACGCCCCTACAGGTAAATGTCGCAGAACGCTACAGGGTTATGCGAACCGAGTGCGATCGCTGGCGTTGAGTCCGGATGGTCGCATTTTGGCAAGTGGGAACGACGATCGCACCGTTAAATTGTGGGATCTGGGCACCGGGAAATGCGTTCAAACCTTGCAAGGTCACACTAGCTCAGTTTCGGCTGTTGCTTTTAGCCCAGATGGTCAGACTCTCGCTAGTGGGAGCGGCGACCAAATGGTGAAGCTTTGGGATCTTGACACCGGACGTTGTCGCCAAACCTTGCAAGAGCATACTTGCGGGATTTGGTCAGTTGCCTTCAGCCCCGATGGTCGAACCCTTGCCAGTGGCAGCGATGACCAGACGGTGAAGCTTTGGGACGTGCAGACGGGACAATGCCAACGTACCTTGCAGGGACACGCCAGTTGGGTTTGCGCGATCGCTTTCAGTCCGGATGGTCAGACTCTGGCGAGTGGCAGTTACGACCAAACAGTGAAACTTTGGGATGTCCAGACGGGACAATGCGCTCAGACATTCCAGGGACATACCAATTGGGTTTGGTCAGTTGTCTTTAGCCCAGATGGTCAAACCTTGGCGAGTGGAAGTGGCGACCACAGTATTAAGTTATGGGACGTGCGGACAGGAGAGTGCCGACGCACCTTGGCAGGACATACCAGCCGAGTGTGGTCAGTTGCCTTTAGTCCAGATGGTCAAATCCTTGCTAGTGCCAGTAGCGACCAGACAGTAAAGCTTTGGGATGTCCAAAACGGTTCTTGTCTTCATACCTTGCAGGGACACACCAATTTAGTCTGGTCAGTTATCTTCAGCCAGGATAGCCGCAGGGTCGCGAGTGGCAGCCAGGATGAAACGATTAAGCTTTGGGATGTGCAGACGGGTGAGTGTGTAAAAACCTTAAGGGCGGATCGACCTTATGAGGGAATGAACATCACCGGAGTCACCGGATTAACAGAAGCCCAAAAGGCTGCTTTGAAGGCGCTGGGAGCAGTGGAAAAGGGGAGCCAAGGAGAGAATCAGCCCCGATTCTTGGCTCCCCTAATCGGGCGAGAGCGGGAATGGGCGACCATCTGTAATTGGATGGCATCCGATACCCGGATGGTCGTTTCAGAAATCCTTTTACTGGTTGGCGAATCGGGAATTGGGAAGACGCGCCTGCTGGAAGAACTTGCTGCCGTTGTCACGAGCAACGGTCGCGTACTCTGGGGACGCGGATTTGAGGCGGAAATGCTGCGACCTTATGGAGTCTGGATCGATGCACTGCGGGCGATCGCTCGTGATTCAGGATCGCAATTGCCAGCAGAACTGAGTTCCCTATTTCCAGAAATGGAGGGAAGAAGAGATCCGGGCGATCGCTCTCAGCTATTTGATGCGGTGGTGAACCTGCTCTCCCAACTTTCGAGTAATGGCAAACGAATCGTTATCATCCTAGATGATATTCAGTGGCTGGACGAGGCATCTACGGCACTCCTGCATTATGCAATCCGCCTGCTGGGTCATTCCTCCGTTCGGTTTGCCCTCTCGGCTCGTCAACGCGAGTTATCAGATAATGTGCCTGTGTGTAAGCTGGTGCAAGCGCTACGGCGGGAGGAGCGGGTGCAAACCATCTCACTGCCACTATTAAATCAAGCGCAAGTGGTTCAGCTGACTCGCTCGGTGAATATCGATGTTGATGGCAACCGCGTCTTTGTGGATAGTGGCGGGAATCCCCTATTCGCTCTAGAAGTGGCTCGTGCCCTAGCCCAGCATGACACGGCTTACTCCGACAATCTGGAAGCCTTGATTCAAGACCGATTGCGGCAACTCGACGAACCGGCGCGAGAACTTTTACCTTGGGCAGCTGCATTGGGACGAAGTTTCAATCCGACAATCGTGGCACGGGTTGCCGACTATCCGCTCTCTAAATTACTTTTAGCCGTGGAAGAACTGGAGCGGCAGGGGATTATCCGTCCAGGAGCTTTATTAAATAACGAAACTGGCTATGACTTTGCTCATGATGTTGTGCGGAAAGTCGCTTATCACCAGTTGTCAGAACCCCGCCGTAAATTAGTGCATTTGCAGATTGCCCAGGCTTTGAATCGTCTCTCGGTTCCTGACAACGCCCTAGCCAGCGATGTCGCGCATCATGCATCATTGGGCGGTCATGATTCCTTAGCCGCCTCAGCTTTCCAGGCATCTGCCGAACGTTGCTTGCGCCAGTTCGCCTACTCAGAAGCATCGGAACTGGCTCAACGGGGAATTCAGCATTGCCGGAACCTTGAGAAGACTTTACGGGTGCGGCTTCACATCGGACTGCTAAAGGTCTACGTTCTGGCAGGAGTTACCAGAAATCAAATCCCCCAACTCGAAAATAACCTGCATCAATTGATTGCCGAAGCCAGCGCCCTTGGTTTGAAGGATGAAGAAGCGATCGCGCTAGAAGCTTTGATCGTGCTGAACTACGAGCGAGGTAATCTCATGGGTGTTCGCGAACACTCCCTCCAAGCAGTGGAACGAGGACGATTGGCAAGTCCGGCGACCACCGCCCGAATGCTAGCTCACAGCGGTTGGTGCCTCGCCGAAACCGAACGCGAGATGCCCCGTGCTGAGGCGCTGTTGCTAGAAGCACAGCCGCTTGCCGCGAGAGTGGGGCTAGAAATTATCGATATTCCCTGTGGTCTGGGATGCGTGCGCCGTCATGCAGCAGATTTCCCGGCGGCGCGTTCTCTTTTGGAACAAGCATGGCGAATGGCGCAGGCGGAACAAGATCGCTGGCGAGAGTCTGCTTGTTTGACTTATCTGGCGATGACCGAGTTAGAAGCGGGCAATCCGACAGAGGCGATCGCTTACTCCGAAGAACTGGCAGCAGTTGCCACAAAAATTAGTGGTGAAGGCAGCGAAGGCCCATTCGCCGTTGCCCTGAGTTCGCTCGCCCGTTATGTTATCGGAGAAATGGGCGCTGAAGATGCACTTGAGCCAGCATTATCCACCCTGCGTCGGATCGATGCGAACCGAATGCTAGCTTATATCCTGAGCTTTGCAGCGGCAAGGGATTTGGAAAGGGGTCGCGTTGAATTAGCGATCGCCCGCGCTCAAGAAGCACTTCATGCCGCGCAAATTGTAGATCATCCCAGTGAAATTGCCCTAGCTTGGGCTGCACTCATTCGGGGAAAGTTAGCTTTAGGCGAACAAAAGCGTGCAGCAGAGCTATTTCAAAGCTTACAGTACCAAATTGACCCTCGCGTCTTGAGCGTTCGTGCCCAAACTGCCATCAATCGCTTACCGCAGGAGCTGAGGACTAACGCAGAGATCCCCCTTGCGTCCCCCTTAAAAAAGGGGAATTTTCCAGTTCCTCCCAATTTATCGGGGGGTTAGAGGAATCTAGGCTTCAAGTTTTCAGTGGGTAAGTCCTGTATTTAAAAACCTAAATTGCTCAATCAATCAGGAGGAAAATATGGTTCGTGTCCTTGTAGAAAAGATATTTGAGCCACCGATCACCGAACAGAAGTGGAACCACGATCTTGAGATCGGAATACCTTGTCACAGGGCACACAATGTTCATTGGATTCGCTCAATGATGGCACGCGATCGCGCTAAAGTAATTTGCGAATTTGAGGCACCTGATGCTGAGACTGTGCGGAAGTCTTTTCGGAAAGCTGGCTTACCCTTCGCCCGGATCTGGACAGTTGATATTTTAGAACCATCTGTTGGATCAAATGTATCAACCCTGTCTAATTGCTCTTAATCAAAAAACCTTTGTAGTCTCACTTTCAGGTTGAAGAAACAGTAATGATGCGATCGCCTTCACCAATGCCTCTGGTTCCACAGGCTTAGAAATGTGCTGTTGAAATCCTGCGGCGATTGCTTGTTGGTAATCCATCTCGGCAGCATAGGCAGTCAGCGCGATCGCTGGAATGTTTCCTCCTTGGTCTGGTTTCAGACTCCTCACCTGTCGCATCAACATATAGCCATTGATTTCTGGCATTCCAATATCGCTGATGATGACATTTGGCTGGGATTGGCTTAGTGTTGTCAGCGCTGCAACGGCTGAGGCTACGGAGGTCACAGTTGCACCATATTGCTCCAACAGGAAGCACAAAAACTCTCGCATATCTGCATCATCATCCACCACGAGAATTTGTAAGCCAGACAAAGGTAAGGAGTCAAAAGTCAGAACTGAGAGGTTGTCTTTTTCATCCGACTGCCTTTCTCTATCATTCTGCAAACAGGGAAGCTTAATTAGGAAAGTTGCACCTTGTCCTTCCCCCAGACTTGATACACTTACGGTGCCGCCGTGAAGTTCTACGAGATGGCGGACGATTGCCAGCCCTAGACCCAATCCCCCAAAGGTTCGGGTGGTGGTACCATCTTCCTGACGGAAATAATCAAAGACATAAGGTAAGAACTCAGGTGCAATCCCCTTGCCTGTGTCAGTTACGCGGATTTGAGCCTGCGCTTCGACCTGCTCTAATGCGATCGCGACCTGTCCCCCAGCCGGAGTAAACTTAACCGCATTGGCAAGGAGATTCCAAACGACTTGCTGCAATCGATTGGCATCACCAGAAACCTGTCCTACGCCCGGTTCGAGGATGGTCTGAATCTGGATAGACTTGGCTTCGGCTGCTAAACGCACCGTCTCGATTGCGGCTTCAATCGTCGATACCAAGTCAACCGGGTAGACGTTGAGGCTCAGCTTCCCTTGCAGGATGCGGGAGACATCAAGCAAATCTTCAATTAATTGGGTTTGTAACTTGGCGTTGCGCTCAATAGTTTCTAAGGCGCGATCGCTGGTTGCCGGATCGAACTTGCGGCTACGCAGGAGTTTTGCCCAACCCAGAATCGGATTAAGCGGCGTTCTCAGTTCGTGAGAGAGAACGGCTAAGAATTCATCTTTGACGCGGTTTGCCGCTTCCGCCGCACTTCGCGCGGTTCGTTCTGCTTCGTAGAGATGGGAACGAGCGATTGCTTGGGCGCATTGTTGGGCAAGCGCCAAGATAAAAGCTTGGTCATCCTCGTTAAGTTCTTGTGGCTCAGTAAAGCCCAAAGACAACCCTCCAACTGCCCGACCCTCTACCATCAGCGGAATCGAAACCCACGTCCCAAAGTTAAATTGACTATAGGCTTCAGCCAGGTGAGGGTAACGAGCAGCTCGTTTTTGTGACGTTTCACCCCAAACAGGTTGCCCAGTCCGTACCGCCTCTGCTAGAGGGACTGCGGTATCGATGGAAAAACGTTGCCAGCCATCGATTTGATTCACTTCATAGCCAACCGCCCGCACAATTTCCAGTTCAGTACCCCTTTCATTGAGCAATGCCACTAGAGCATAGTTGGCACCCAAGGCAGCCATGCCCTGTTCGACGATGACTTCAGACACTTGGGTGGGTGTGAGCGATTCTGAAAGGGCAGCGGTAATGGACTGGAGACGGGCAATTCGCTCTGCTGCCCGCTCCGCCGTCTGTTGCGCCTGCTGCGCTTCCCGATAGAGGCGGGCATTATCGATAGCGATCGCTGCCCGATGAGCAATATCTTCCGCCAGCGAGAGGTCGCCGGTGTTGAAACGATGAGCAGATTCAGCCGTGACAAACGAAATGGCACCGAGAATCCGCCCCCGTGCCATCAACGGTGAGATAATATAGGACTTTAAACCCAGTTCCCGCAGAATTCGCAGATGTTCGGTATCTTTGACTGCTTCTGCCAGGACTGCATCTGAAATTTCCGTCACCATTTCTGTTTGCCCAGTACGCAGCACCTTTGGTACACCTTCCGGTGCATTCAACGGTCTAGGATAACGCTGATGGAGTTCCCAGGCGAGTTTCACTTTCTCCGGATCTCGGTGGGCAACGGCGACCCGATTAATTGATTGGTTGTCTTGCAGGAGGTCAACGCCGCACCAGTCGGCGAAGTAGGGCACAACTAGGTTTGCCACGCTGGAGAGCGTGCTTTCGTAATCGAGGGAAGAGGCGAGGGTGGCACTGACTTGAGCCAAAAACGCGGCTCGCTGTCGGTCGGCTTCTGCTTCCTGGCGGGCGGTTTGCTCTGCGTACAGTTGGGCAAGTTTCGCTTCAGCCTGTTTGCGATCGCTAATATCTTTGTTGATGCCCACAAAAAAGAGCGGCTTGCCAGCCTTGTCGTAAACAAGCTTTGATGTTGTTTCAATCAACACTTTCAACCCATCTTTTCTCACACAGGGAACTTCACCACAAAATCCTCCGGTTTCCTGAATAGACTGGATCATTTGGGCGGTCATCGTTGCTGCAATGTCAGGGTGATGTAAGAAATTCAGGGGTTTAGCGATCGCTTCGGACGCTGTATAGCCGAAAATCTGTTCCGCGTTGCCCAGCCAACGTTGAATATTTCCCTCCAGATCGGTTAACACAACAGCATCGGGCATTTGCTCCAAAGCAGCCTTAGAAATCAGCAGAGATTCTTCAGTTTGTTTGCGCTCCGTGATGTCAATTACAACACCACTCATGCGAGTCGCTGTGCCCGCTTCGTTGAAAAAGGCTCTTCCCCGGCAAGCAGCGTAGCGAATGCTGCCGTCATCCCGGATAATTCGATATTCCAGATCGTGTTCCACGCCTTCGTGAATCGCTCGGCTCAAAGATTGGGCGAGCGATTCCCGATCCTCTGGGTGCAGACGAGCCAACACGGCTTCTGAGGTGGCAACAAACGTTGCAGGAGTGACTCCAAATAGTTGATAAACCTGCTCATCCCAGTCAAACCGATCGTTGAGAATGTCCCAAATCCAAACACCGATTTGGGCGGATTTCAACGCTAGGTTAAGTTGTTCTTGACTTTGTGCTAACCCTTGATAGAGACGAGCATTCTCCAGGGAAATGGCAATTTGAGCTGCTAAAATTTCCAGCACGGAAAGCTTGTCGTGTGTAAAAGCGCCTGGGATAAAGTTGTTTTCTAAATATAAAATTCCCAGCAAGTTTGACTGACGGGCGATTGGTAAGCAAAGTACAGACTTCGGTTGCTTTTGAATCACATACTCGTCTTCCGAAAATAGATTCTGCTCTGTGGCATCGGGCAAAATCACAGTTGATTGAGTTCGCTGCACATAATTCAGCACTGACTGAGGCAATGCAATTTCACCCGCCAATTCAGGTCGAAAAACATTAAGTTTTTCTGCTTGGGAATTTATTTTCGCTTCGACTTCTATCACTAGATTCTGCTCGTGAAAAAGCAGCAAATAACCCAGTTCGGCTCCTGCTTGCTCAAGCGCAATCTGCATCAATGTCTTCAAAAGTCGAGAGAAGACTATTTCGCTAGAAATAGTTTGAGACGCCTTAACAACCGATAGAAAGTCAAGTTGCTCCCCCGTGCTTAAAAACGTTTCGTTGGAGGCAGGGGGCTGTTGCGGCAACGGTTGCGGCAATAAGGTCGGATAGAGCTGCTCAAGCTGCTTGACTTTGCCGAGCGCCTCCCAGCGCCGATAGGCATTCCTGGCTTCTTGCAGATAGGTTTTAGCGATCGCTTCAAACTCCCGCTCTAAGTAAAACTTAGCTGCTAACTCATACGCCAAGGCTTCATAATGCACAAATTTCTGCTCGCGGGCACAGCGAATTGATTGCTCATACAGGCGCATTGCTTCCATGTCCCGACCCTCAATTCGAGCTATCTCCGCCCCCACTAATTGAGACTTATGTAAGAAGTTAGCAGGGCAGTGGCTCGCCCAATCCTGTAATTGTCGCTGATGGATTTCCAAGGTTTCTAAAAACCCTTCCTGCTCTTCACAAGATGCAGTTGGATAAAGAGCCGCTAAGGTCAGCGAGTGATACAGAACATAATCGGTTTCGATTGGTAATGCCAGGGTTGTAACTGGAAACACGGACACTTGTAAGGCAGAATTCAGCGCCTCTTCATACTGTTCGTAGGTGAAATACAAAATTAATTTGATGATTTGATAAAAGATAATTCCACTTACGAAGCCTGCATCCATAAGGATGGAAAAGGCGTGCGACTCATCGAAATTATCATCACTTAGGGTCAGGCTGTGGTAGGTAAGTCCGCGTAAATTTATGAGAAACTGCTGCTGCAATCTAATCGTCTGATAGGCCGCCTCATGCTTAGATTGCTGGGCAAAGTTAACGTACTTTTGAATTAAATTGTACGTTTCGGGAAGTGGACTTCCTACCTGAATAATCTGCCAAGAGCCTTGATAGCCGTTGTAGTTAGCCATCGTCACATCGCCTGCTTCCACACAGCCGATAAATCCTCGCTCTAAAAATGGAATGTCGGTAGCAATATGGTTCCGCCAAACGTTGATATGACTGCCATGAATGTGTAGAACTGTTCCTCTGAGTTTTGAGTCATTCAACTTCTCATTCAGTTGAATCGTCATCTCAGAAAATGCATAGCCCGTAGGAATATCCCGAAAGATCGAAACCAACAACATCGCATACATACTATAAGCAAAACAGGAATCTTCCGTATTACCATACTTCAGGGAATAATTGACTGCTTTGAGTACAACTAGCGGAAAAATACTGGGTCTGCCGAGATAAGCAGGCGGCCCTACAGTTGTCAGCAGACCGATGAGTGTCTTAAGATTTGGATCTTGGAGCGTTGGGGCGTTGAGTAGATCGGAGACTTGTCTGTCACCTAAATTTCCCAATACCTGGCTTTTTTCGATAGCGATCGCAACCTGCACTTGCTCCTCTGAATCCGGGAAAGTCACCCCAAAAATTTTTAAAGCTTCTAATCCGAGTGCTAGTGCCTCCTCATACCTACCTGCAACTTGATAAAGTCTGAGCTGAAGTATATAAATATTCGCTTTGTCTATATAAGATTTGGCTTTGATAAATAGAAGCTTAAATAGAGCTTCCGCCTCCTCTAAATTACCCGTTAAAAATTCGCATTCAGCTCGTTCTTTAACTAGAGTAAATGTTTGTTCATAATGGTCAAGCCAAGAATCTTCATTTAAAAGATTTGCAGCGACAGTAAGCATTTTTTTTGCAGGTGTGTACGCAGTGGAGGCTTTTGCCTTCTTAGCAGCACTTAGATTTAGGCGAATTAATTCGTCTTTTTCTGTCCGCTCAGTAATCAAACCAACAGCTAGATTAAGTTGATTCACTAAATCAAAAATCTGTTCTTCCAGTTGATCAGAATTGAAACTTTTAAGTAAAAGTCGCCCAATCGTGAGGTGAACCGCTTGCTTTTGTTCATCATCGATCAAGGCATAGGCAGCTTGTTGAATGCGATCGTGGTAAAAGCGATAGCTTTTCTCAATGCTTTCAGTTGCCTCTGTTGGGATGATGAATCCTCTCAGAACCGCTTCCAAAAGTGTGTTGGCTGTTTGCTGAGGAGATATTTCACCGACGATTGCTAAAACTTCTAAATCAAAACGATTCCCGATACAGGAAGCTAACTTGAGCAACTGTTGAGTTTCGGGCGGCAGTTTTTGCATCCGCCCAATCATCAGATTGACAATATTATCCGTAATGCCTTGGGCTTCAATTTGGGCTTGATCCCATTGCCAGACGCGATGGTTGCGCTCGAACGTCAGCAGATTTTCTTGGTACAGCGTTTTGAGAAATTCGTTGACAAAAAAGGGATTGCCATCGGTTTTCTGGACGATTAATTTGGCAAGAGATTCTGACCGTCCCGGCTCACAATGTAGGGTTTCAGCAATGAGCTGATTCACATAAGTAAGGTTGAGAGGAGTGAGAACAATTTCGGTTATTTTTGCCCCACCTTGACGAATCTGCTCCATCATCAGACTGAAGGGATGGAGCAAATCGACTTCATTATCTCGAAAAGCCAGAATAAAGCAAAGATGCTGGAGACTTGATCCCGTGACGATGGTTTGAATCAAATTCAAAGTGGCGCTATCTGCCCACTGCATATCATCCAAAAAGACAGCCAATGGATGCTCTTTTTGAGCAAAGATACTGATAAAGTTTTGAAACACCAGATTGAATCGATTTTGGGATTCAGCGGGTCCCAAGTCTGGTACAGGAGGTTGTTCGCCGACGATGAGTTCAACTTCTGGAATCACATCGGTAATCAGTCTGCCATTGTTCCCGAATGCGGCTTGGATTCGCTTTCTCCAAGTGGCAAGTTTATCTTCAGGTTCCGTCAAAATTTGCCGAACGAGCGTCTGAAAAGCTTGAACAAGGGTGGAATAAGGAATATCTCGTTTGTACTGATCGAACTTACCAGAGATAAAAATCCCACGTTCTCTTACGATGGGTTTTTGGATCTCGTTCACGAGAGAAGATTTACCAATCCCAGCATATCCAGCGACGAATATAAGTTCTGGCGTACCTTGGCTAACAACTCGCTCAAATGCTTGTAAAAGCTGTGTAATTTCTCGCTCTCGCCCATACAATTTTTGGGGAATTTGAAACCGCTCTGAGATATCTTGTTCGCCTAAAGGGAAAGATTGAATTTGTCCAATTGTCTCCAACTGTTTTAGGCATCGTTCCAGATCGAACTGCAAACCCAAGGCACTCTGGTAGCGATCTTCTGCAACCTTTGAGAGCAGTTTCATGATGATGTCAGATAGCGATCGCCCAATCTCCGGTCTTACCTTTGTAAGTGGTGGTGGCGATTGGGCAATATGACAATGCACCCACTCTAAAGGGTCTTTGCCCTGAAACGGTAGCTGACGGGTCAGCATTTCATAGAAGGTGACTCCCAAGGAATATAAATCGCTGCGATGGTCAATCCCGCGATTCATTCGCCCAGTTTGCTCTGGCGACAGATAAGCCAAACTGCCTGCAATCTGGCTGGAACTGCTGACCATTTGCTGTTCGTAGGGGATAAAAGCAGCAATCCCGAAGTCAGCGATTTTGACCTGATGCGTTTCCAGATTAATGAGAATGTTCTGCGGCTTAATATTTTTATGGACAATGCTATGGCTATGAATTTGGGCGATCGCATTGCTGATTTGAATGGCAATTTTTAAAAACGGAATCGGCTCCCGAAAGTGGTCTAGAAGCCGATCGAGCGATCGCCCGCCAAAATCCTCCAAAATCAGATAAGGAATGCCCTGATGCACCTCTAAGGCGTAGGCTTTAACTGCTCCGGGGGTGTTCAACCGTTGGGCGATCGCATACTCATGTCTGAGTTGCTCAATATTGTTGGGCGTACAGCACTCTGGACGTAGCTCTTTAATAATCACCGGACGCCGATCTTCGACTCTGATTCCACGGTATAGGACGGCTTTTATCCCTTCTTTGAGCAAAGTGACAATCGTAAATCCGGGTAACTTCAAGGTCATGTCAACAGATCCTATAGCCGTGCTTCGTCAGAATAGTCAGAGGCCAATGGTGCTTCAGACTCATCTGCTAGATTTAACTAGAGTAGCAATCGCTTCAACCAGTTTTTCCGATTCTCCAGGCTTGGCAATATGCAGATGGAATCCTGCTGCGATCGCGTACAGCCCTTTGGGCATGAAAACAGCGAAGCGAGGCGTTAGCCTAGCGCCGACCTATCGGTTAGCTCATCTGTAATTACCCCAAGATGGCATAAAAAATTGAAAAATTCGATGCTTGAAAGCTGACAAACTACTGACCATTCTCCTGTAAGTATTTAGTCATCATTTCGGCTCTCTTGACAAGACCAGCCTCCTGGCGCTGTCTGCGACAAGCTTAAGGGATCTCTAAGACTGACTCGGACAGATTTTCCTAGTTCTGAGCTACAGAATGCACAATAACAGCCATCCCCATTTAGACAACCACGAGGAGATAACGATAAGACCCTCCATTCCGTAGGTTTACCCTACCTCCTAGAGAGTCTTCTGATATTGGTGGTGCTTATGCGATCGCTCAACTCTATGATGGCTTGGGGAAGAAAGTGCAACTGGACTACCCTCTTAGTAACAGTTGCACCACAGCAACAACAGAATCAGTAAAAGTAAAGTCTTGGATTCAGAGAATACCCGAAAAAGCGATCGCTGATATCTGCGTCCAGACCATTTAGTTTTACTATCCCTTGCTTATTGACTACTTTTAGAGCAAACCTATCAGAAATTTTCTGATTTCTGAGTTTTGCCTGCATTGTTGTTTTCAACCCAATCAATCGCTGAGGTTAAATAACTGCGTGGTTTCATTTGCACACCACCATTCTTGTTACTCTTTCCAATTAACAGATGTTGCTCTCAATTTGCCATCACCGATAATCGTGTGAACTTTGAAAGAGCCGCTTTGTCCTGGACTGAGGGTAGAGGGTTCTGCATTGACAGAACTACTTTTAATCACCTTGCCATCTAATCCAACAACGTTATAGGTGATTTCAATCGAATGAACTGTTTTTTGGGTTTCGTTGATGATGCGACCTGTCAAAATATCTCCATCAGATGTTTGGTCTGCGATGATGACTTGTGGTTTTTGACCGCATAGTTGGGTGAGGTCTAAGGTTCTGCCATCTGATGTCTGCATATAGCAAAAGGGCATATCGATCTCGGAAGATGAGGCACTCGCAGCTTGTAAATTGGTAATCCATGAATTGCCAGAAGATTGATGATTGCCAAAGAAAATCGAAGCAATCCAGAAGGAAATTGTTAAAGTAAGGTTTTTTTGCATAGTGTTAACAGTTGGTAAAAACATAACAAAATTTCAACCTGTCTCAACAGATTTGAGTGATGGCCTGAATTTAATTCAAGGCAGTATTCAAGGCTAAATTCTAAGTTCAGAGCTTGAGTGTTGGGCTTTTCCAAACACCCAGTATTGGCTCGCCCGGTGTTAAATCCCTAGCCATAGTGAGGGAATAAAAAGTAATCTCTTGGCTAAGGCAGTTGAGAAAATTCCAATGCCTTGCTAACCCAGGTTACTAGTTATCTCATTTGGGTTGTGAGGTGCTAGTGAGGTGCTACATTAACGATCCTTCCAGCCCCCCAATTTATCGGGGGGCAAGAAGTCTATATGTTGCAAACAGAAAACAAAATGGTATTAGAGCATTGGAAATCGACTCGCAAATGTACCCAGTTACTCAGCAATGGAGTAACTCGCAACTCCAGTACCTGGTGGTAGTGAGCAAACAACCTCATAAGCTCCGTTAGCAGTTTGAGCTACAGGTCCCGTGAAGTTGAACACATGCTTCTTCGGAGTACCTGTAGCACCACCGCTAAGTGCGATTGTTAATTTCTGGAATTGAAAACTTAGAGAGTTCGGCTGGTTAGCCCGCAGCTCGCACTGTAGGGTTGTAGACTGAGCGTTTCTACTGAATACATGCACAAAAGCAAGAGGTCCTGCGCTGCCATTTTCAGTCCCTGATGTAATGTCCCGAACAACAGGACAATGTAGATTAATGGATGTGGTACCTTGAACTGAAAACTGTCCAGCTGCACGACTAAATTGCTGATTAGAAGCGGAAGTCTCAGGCTGACACATACTTCCAGCGTAGACTTTATTATCTCCAGCTAATGCTGCGGTGGGAATGGCAGCAGTGGATAATAGAGTGGCAGAAAATGCGATCGCTACTTTTGTACGTTTCATGTTGGACGTCATAGAAGTTGCTCCTTGGTATTTGCGTTGTTAATTAGTGAATTGCTTCACCTAAATACCAAGTTATTCAAAGCAGCGTTCGCGAAGCGTTCAATTAAATGCGATCGGAAACTTACATTTTTGTGACTCAAATCACTGGCGCTCGTGTTAAAGCGAAGATGCCCGATAACAATCTTTTTGGTAACTCGCAAATTCTATATAAATTTTTCTAGGATTGTGCAGCAAGCAACAGCATAAGTCTATTTTTCCGATCTTGTATTAACCGTCTCAAGCAGTGTATACGAGCCGCAATCCGTTATCAGGAACGACGAACGAACAACTACCTAGTAGTGTTAGCCTTCGCTACGCTGACGCTGTTTTCATGCCCAAAGGGCTGTACGCGAGCGCATCTATTTCACAGTGGTTATATGCATACATAGCCTAGGTAAGGGTTTGGGGGGAGCGAACGCTTCCAGAACGCTATCGGAACGCTTGCCTTGATAGCTTGTTCATATACCAAAAAACATTCATAGAGGATATCGAATAAATCCTGAAGAGACACACAGCTTGGGTTGAATTCCTGCGAATACCCTCCGTTTTTCTTATATCTATTTCTCTTCGGAATGCTACCTATCAGCTCCTCTAACTCCGCTTAAGAGTGCAACAGAAATCTAAGTTTTTGCGATCGCACTCTGAATAACACATTCAAACTTGAAAATCATGACGAGGATTTTATGACAACACTTACCCTAGACCAAACCAAAGCAGAAGCATTTGCCGAACGGATGCTTAACATTCTCAACAGTGGCGCGATCGCTCTGATGACGTCTATCGGTCACAGAACTGGGCTATTTGACAGGATGGCTGAACTACCGCCTTCTACAAGCCAACAGATTGCAGACGCAGCGGGGTTGAATGAGCGGTACGTGCGCGAATGGTTGGGAGCAATGGTTACGGGTGGCTTTGTGGAATACAATCCAGCTAAGAATACCTACGATTTGCCTCTAGAACACGCCGCATTCTTAACGCGGGCTTCCAGTCCTGACAACATTGCGGCATTTTCCCAATACATCCCTTTGTTAGGAAGTGTTGAGGAGCAAATCATCGACTGCTTTTACAAGGGTGGTGGGGTTCCCTATTCTGCTTTCAAGCGTTTTCATCAAGTGATGGCGGAAGACAGCGGTCAAACGGTGGTTTCGGCGCTCAATGACCACATTCTGCCCTTAATTCCCGGACTGATTGAGGCACTTGAGGAGGGAATTAATGTGCTGGATGTAGGGTGTGGTAGCGGTCGTGCTATCACTAAAATGGCGAAAGAATTTCCGAATAGTCGGTTTACAGGCTACGACTTCTCAGAAGAAGCGATCGCGATCGCGCAAACCGAAGTCCAACGCCTCAATCTTGCGAATATCCGCTTTCAAGTAAAAGATGCTGCCACCCTGGATGAAGTTGAAAACTACGATTTCATCGCTACCTTTGACGCCATTCACGACCAAGCTCAGCCCGATCTAGTGTTGCGAGGAATTGCCCAAGCACTGCGTCCGGATGGCATTTATTTGATGCAGGATATTCGTGCCTCCGGTTATGTTGATGGCAATCTCGATCATCCGGCAGGGCCGTTACTTTACACCATTTCTTGTATGCACTGCATGACTGTATCGCTTGCCGCAGGAGGCATGGGGCTTGGTGCCATGTGGGGTCAGGAGAAAGCATTGGAAATGCTGGAAGATGCCGGTTTCACTAGCGTGGAAATCAAGCAACTCGCTCATGATTTTCAGAACAATTACTACATTGTGCGGAAGAATTAAACCCGTTTTACGAATTGTCTGGATTAAATCCCTGCCATCAATTGGGGGGATACAGAAAAAATCACAAATGTAGCGGCCAGAAAGTGAATCGCTAAAAAACTATGTAACACCAACCTTCACTTCTGAAAACCATTGAAAGCTAGAAAATCCTATGTGCAAACTCTGTGCATTTGCTTGGCGTTACCAAAAACCTGGTAGCAGTGACTCGCTATTGCTAACTACGAAACAGTTCTCTTCACTGGTTGTTTTAAATCAAGCCTCGCAACCAGTTCAGAAATTATCTACTACAAAAGACAAGTAAAAAGGAGAAAAAACCATGACTACATTACTAAACCGCATCGAATTGAAAGATTATGCAGCGATCGCAACTGCTCTCTCCCAAGAATTGGCAGCGAGTGCCGTTGAGCGCGATCGCCAAGCCGCTATTCCCCATGAAGAAGTACGACGGTTGCGGGAATCGGGACTGTTACCTCTGGTTGTACCGCGAGAATATGGCGGTATTGGCGCAACCTGGGTAGAAGCTTACAAGGTTCTTCAGGAAATTGCTAAAGCAGATGGTTCTACGGGGCAACTCTACTGCAATCAGCTAATCTTATCAGTGGTGGGTCAGGTGAGCGGCACCCCTGCTCAAGCCGAACACTACTATCGAGCCACTGCCCAGAATCACTTGTTTTGGGGCAATGCATTTAACACGCGGGACACTCGCCTCAAAATTGAGCCAGAAGGCGATCGCTTCCGGGTAAATGGAACTAAGACTTTTGGCACCGGAGTGGCAGCAGCGGATATCCGTGTATTCGCCGCGGTGCAAGACGGGGTCGATCATCCAATTGTCTTCATCCTTCCCAAGGATCGAGAAGGTATTGTCTACAACAACGACTGGGACAATATGGGACAACGCTGCACTGCTAGCGGTAGTTTCACCTTCCACAATGTCCTGGTGAACCCGGATGAAATTCTCGGCCCGTCGCCATCTCCAGAGGGTGCCTTTTCCACCTTGCTATTCGTGGTGAATCAGTTGGCGAAAACCCATGTCTATCTAGGAATTGCCGAGGGTGCCTTGGAAGCGGCAAGGGATTACACGACGACGATGACTCGACCCTGGATGACCTCAGGCGTCGATCGGGCATCGAAAGATCCCTACATTTTGCAGCACTATGGTGAGCTATGGACTGAGCTAAAGGCAGCGATCGCGCTCTGCCGTCAGGCAGCGCAGCAAGTACAGACGGCATGGGAAAAGGGACAGGCGCTCACTCATGAGGAACGGGGTGAAGTTGCGATCGCTGTTTATACTGCTAAAGCTTTTACCACTAAAGTTGGCTTGGATATCACCACCCGCATCTTTGAAGTCATGGGCGCTCGTTCGACTGCTGCGAAATACGGCTTCGACCGCTACTGGCGCGATTTGCGGACGTTTACCCTGCATGACCCAGTGGACTACAAGCTGCGAGATATTGGCAATTGGGTTCTCAATCAGGAACTGCCAATGATATCGCAGTATTCGTAACCGGAATGCGATCGCATTCCCCAGTCTGGCTTGCTTGCAAGTAGATAGTCAAACGTGGATTCCTAGGACGCACAAATCCACTTTTGACTTATTTTTTTGGCTTATTTTTGAATGCCCTTGACAAATGACTCGTGTATGCCGTCACTTTAGAGGAGTTTAAACGCGATCGCTCCTGCGTCTTGCCAACAGAAAGCGATCGCTTCTTTTAAAAATTCCTGACTCCAACCAATAATCCCTGTCAAAGGGAAAGGAAGGCACAAGTGAAGGAGTAGAGACACAATGGGCGATCCTTATCTGTTGGCGGTAAGTTTGTTAAGCGGCGGGCAAATAGCCGCCCCGCCCCCACCCGTGCTACCTCCACAGCCTGACAACCTGTTAGCGTTATGGCATTCCAGTGAGTCGAGTACCTTTGAGCCACTGGTGGCTCAGAAAATCGTCCCGACCATTGAAATCACCTCTCCGGAATTTAGCCAGCAGTTGATTTCGCAGACTAATCCTTTCCAGGGGACTGACACACTAACCATTACTACAGCCTTAGCACCGACAGCAGCTCAAGCCGCGACAGAACTGAAACCCTCCCTACAAGCGAAGCTGAAACCGGATACAGCAACGACAAAACCGGCATCTGGCAGTCAACTTTTTTACCAAAGATTAGCTGCTCTGAAAGCAGGCAAGATTTATACTCGTCTACCTGTTGATAGCTTTCAGTCATACTGGGCGAACCAAGCAGGTACTAAAGCACTGGCTTTACAAAAACCTAGCTATGAACAGTGGAAACGCCTACTGGCAAAGGAAGCGAGAGCAGTTTCTCAAGGTCAAGGTTCCAACCGTCTTTCCGTATTAGTGGGAGATTCTCTCTCATTGTGGTTTCCCCAAGAACGTCTTCCTGGGGGGAGTTTGTGGCTGAATCAGGGAATTTCTGGGGATAATTCCCGTGGCATCTTGAAAAGATTGTCTGCTTTTTCCCAAACTCGTCCCGATGTTATTTACGTTTTAGCTGGCATCAACGATTTACGCCAAGGTGCAACGGATGAAACAATTCTCGATAATCTTCGCCAAATTGTTCGCCGCTTACGACAAGAGCATCCTCGCAGCTCAGTCATCGTGCAATCCATTCTTCCCACCCGGATCAACACCATCCCAAACCGCCGAATTCGTAACCTTAACCAACAACTGGCTATCCTTGCTCAACAACAGGGTGCAGGCTATCTAGATATTCACTCTCGCTTTAGCGATGTTGAAGGAAATTTGCGTGTGGACTTAACGACGGATGGGCTACATTTGAGCGGTCGAGGATATGAAGTTTGGCAATCGGCACTCCAACAGGCAGAATCGGTAATTGCGCTGAATCGGAATAATGTGCGTGCTGATAACTCAGTAAAGCGATCGCGTCTCTCTGATTTATCTGGATTAAATTAACTGGTAAAAAATTTACGTTTTGTAGGGGCATGGCACAAACACGCCCCTAAAGGCATACCTATCATGCCTGCCATGCCTCTACTTAGCAATTTAATCCATAAAAAAATCAGAGCGATAAAGCTCTGATTGTCAAACTAAGTTCAGTGGAGTTTCAAAAAATTGTTAGAAATAATTGCGCGGCTATCAATTTATCAGCCAATCAATCAAAATTAGCCGAATTAGATGCCTTGACGAGAAATCAGCTTTTCAATATCCGCCTGAGTTTGCTGCAATAGCTGCTCGCGGCTATCAACAGCCTTGGTGAGAGTGGGAACTAGGTTGCGCGCTTGTAACGCCATGTGAAGCTGTAGATGCGCCACGTACTCACTAAAATCTTCACGAAATGAAGGAGTTGAGGATTGCTGTAAAGGCACGTTTATTGTGTTCTCCATCGTTATCTCTCAGCCGTTTGTCAACCTTAACGAAGTTATCACACCGTTCCTAGTCTCTTCTAATTTTGCAATGAAGTTTAATCGTTTTTAGGGAAATTCTTTAAGAAATGTTAAATCCCCTCTAGGACTGTTTA
This sequence comes from Trichocoleus sp. AS-A1, assembly GCF_039962015.1. Taxonomy (NCBI): domain Bacteria; kingdom Bacillati; phylum Cyanobacteriota; class Cyanophyceae; order Leptolyngbyales; family Trichocoleusaceae; genus Trichocoleus; species Trichocoleus sp. AS-A1. The sequence goes on from NZ_JAMPKG010000023.1 coordinate 89,620, forward strand.
AACTTCTTTGCATTCCTCCAGATAGGACTGAGTGGGAGACAGGGAATAGGTGAGGAGAGAATATTCCCCCATTCCCAATTCCCAATTCCCCATTCGCTCATTCCCAATGCCTATCCCCCAATGCCCAAGCGTCCCGCTAAGCCTGGAGTGAGAGGGAGGAGAGTTGCCACTGTTAAAAACAGAGCCAACAGCCCCAAAGCAGCTCGCGCATCATCGGGTTCGGAAATCTCATTCAAGCTAGGGCGTTCTAGACCCCGTTGCAAGAACAGAATTACAATCGCCCAGTACAGCAGCAAAGGATTCGTCGGATTTACTAGAGAGACAATTCCTAGCAAAACTAACGTGGCAACGGTAGCGCGTCGAGCAATTTGGCGTCCGTAGATTGCCTGGACGATTCGACCCCCATCGAGCATTCCCGCTGGCATCAAGTTGAACGCTGTTACCACCAAACCCAGCCAACCGATAATCGTCAGGGGGTGGACATCAACCAGGGTTTGCTGAAGACTAGAACCAAGGACAACCCGTGCTAGAGTACCCACCAAAATTGATCCCTGGAAAAACTCCGATGGCACCTTAAATAGACTGCCTTCGTGGGAAAGAATTAAACCGACGATTAGCATCAATAGGGAAACAATGCCACCAGCAGCAGGGCCAGCTAAAGCGATATCAAACAGCACTGTGCGATTGGGTAATAGCGATTCAAACCGAGTAATCGCCCCAAACGAGCCAATCTGTGCGGATGGGATGAAAAAAGGAAAACTTAGGCGAATATTGTGACGACGAGCTAGGAACCAGTGACCGAGTTCGTGAGTCACTAAAATCACCCAGATTCCGGCACTGATGGGCAGAACTTCTCCAAAGCGGCTTGGATTGCTGAAGAAATCAAAGCCGAGGAAAATTCCCGCCGTCTCTAAGCTAGCGGCAATGGTAGCGACGACGAGAACGCCTGCCAAGATGTTCTGCGGTAAGGTTGCTGGTTTCGGATCGTTGGTGCTGGGGAGAACAATCACCACCGGCTTCTCTTCCGGATTTTCTACTAAAAATAGCCGATAGCGATCGCCCAATCTCTCGTGCAAACTCGCAGACAAGCGGGAATGAACCGCCGCAGGTTCTCCCCGCAGATTGCCCTTGAAGATGGCTCCTTCCTGATAAGGAATGCTTTCGGTGGCAAAGAAGGTATCGATGCCAAAAATTCCTTGGATGTTTTTTAAGTCTTCATCTGGAATGGGAACCACTTCTTGGGTAACGGCATTTTTCGCCTCTTTTGGCGTCGCCGCTGCTGTCTCTCCCCCATTTTCCTCAGCAGTATCTTCTATCGGGTTGGATTCTTGCACCATTTTCAAGACTCGCTCCCGCAGTATGGCATCCTGACCGGCTGCTCGCAGTTTATTTCCGATGAAGATGTACAACCCAGCGGAGGCTATCAACATAAACAAGATGCTCACCAGGTTGAGATAAATCCCCGCCGCGAACAATCCAAAAAACAACAGCCAGGGAGACATCAACACCACTGACTGCAACCAAGCTAAGATGCCGAGTTTGCCGAATGACTTGGCACGGTAGAAGCCCCAACCCAGGATGCCTAAAGCCACCAGCACAATTAAAACTGTCGCCGTAGTTTCCGATCCAGTAAACATTTTTGATGAGGAGCCGTAGCAGCTATAGCCAACCAGTCTACTGTATTTCAATTTCTGATAAGGATTCAAGGTTACTCTTGGCTCTCGGTCGGGAAATGATTTCAATCTCTGCGAGAGATTCATCCAGCCATCTCCACACTCCCCTAAATCCAGCGCCATATTCGAGCGAGCCGTACTCAGCTTAAATTTCTTGAGTACCAAATAAATACCAAATAAACTTGGTTGAGATTAACGCCAATATTTACCTACTAGAAACCCTATGCTATTTAAAAAGTTAGAAGATAAGAATTTTAGTCAGTTAATTAGACTGGGATTAATCGCGATCGCCTTGGGCATCGTTCCTCTTACCGCCTGTGTCAGTTCCCTAAAATCCACCCAGCAATCCTCTCAAGCTTCTTCACCGTCTTTAGCGCCCCAAAATGACAAAACAGGCGATCGCGTTATTAAGCCGCAATTTGAGGCTGCTGAAAACTTCTCAGAAGGTCTAGCAGTCGTCACGAGTAACGGAAAAAAAGGTTATATCGATAAGACTGGCAATATTGTCATTAAGCCGCAGTTTGATTTTGCTGAAAAATTTGAACAAGGGATGGCAGCCGCAAAAATCGGCAATCAGTTCGGCTATATTGATAAGACTGGAAAAATGGTCATTATCAATCCACCATTTGAGCAAGTTTTACAATTTTCAGAAGGACTTGCGCCAACCAGTATTGGCGGCAAGTGGGGCTATATCGACACGAACCGCAATCTGGTTATTAAACCGCAGTTTGCCGCTGCTCATAACTTTTCAGAAGGGTTGGCATCCGTCAGAATTGGCAATCAAGAAGGCTATATTGATAAGACGGGCAAGATAGTTATTAAACCGCAGTATAAACAAGCTTATCCCTTTAAAGAAGGGCGGGCAGCAGTATTTGATAATAAGTTAAAGATAGGCTTTATTGACACAAACGGAAGTCTATTCATCAAGCCACAATTCGATGGGATAAATGATGGTTTTTCCCAAGGGCTAGCACCCGTAGCAATGGGCAGTAAAATTCCTCAGCGTTGGGGTTATATTGACAAAACTGGGAAGTTTGTCATCCAGGCGCAATTTGAGTATGCTTCTCCCTTTTACCCAAACGAAGACCTAGCAGCAGTAACAGTTGACAAAAAGATTGGCTATATCGATCAAACTGGCAAGCTAGTTCTCCCGCCACAGTCTCATTATACGGGGAGTTTCGAGGATGGAGTGGCACTCATCTCAATGGGGGGTAAATATGGTTATATGGACAAAACCGGAAAAATTGTGATTCCGCCGCAGTTTAATGAAGTACGCGATCACGGTGGTTTTTCCGAAGGGCTAATCGCGGTAGAAATTGGTGGGAAGTATGGATATATGGACAAGACTGGCAAAACAGTTATTCAGCCACAATTTGATGCGGCTGGTTCCTTTCAAGAGGGGCTGGCACCCGTAAGAATTGGCAGTCAGTGGGGCTATATCAGCCGCTAAAACGAGCCAACATTGCCGTTTCTAAAAATCCACTCCACGTCATGCGATCGCACTCCAACGACTCGCAATCGGCATTCGCCAGCCGGTGCCAAAAGCCCGATCGGTAATTTTCAGTCCAGGCGGTGCTTGTCGCCGCTTAAATTCGGCACGCGCGACTAATTGCATCACTTTATTGACAACGACTGGATCGTGACCAGCTTCGATAATTTGAGCGGTTGATTGATGTTCGTGAATTAGCCGCTGCAAAATATCATCCAGAATGTCATAAGAGGGCAGAGAATCTTGATCGACTTGACCGGGTTTTAGTTCGGCACTTGGCGGTTTGGTGAGGATATTCGTCGGAATAATTTCACCGTTACGATTCAGCCAATTGCATAGAGAATAAACGCGAGTTTTCGGCACATCAGCAATCACCGCTAATCCCCCATTCATATCGCCATAAAGCGTACAGTAACCAACCGCCATTTCTGACTTGTTACCCGTAGAAAGGAGGAGATAGCCAAACTTGTTCGCGATCGCCATCAATAAATTGCCCCGAATCCGCGATTGAATATTCTCTTCCGCAAGTCCAAAAGCTGTTCCAGCAAACAGATGTTCTAAAGTTTGGTCGTAACCCTGCATCAGCTGCCCAATCGCTAAGGTTTGAGTAGCAATCCCCAGCTTTTGGGCTAATTTCAGCGCATCTTCGACAGAATGATCGGAACTGTAGGGCGAAGGCATAAGGACGCCGAATACATTTTCTGCCCCTAATGCGGCGGATGCGATCGCTGCTACCAACGCCGAATCCACTCCACCACTCAAGCCAAGCGTAACTTTGGAAAAGCCACACTTGCGGGCATAGTCTCTCACTCCCAACACCAACGCCGCCCAAATTTCTTCGTCTTCACTAGCTGCAAGCGGTGCGGCTCCCCCGTTATCCCCGGTTGCTGAGGGGGAGATCAAATCCCGCTTTTCCTCATCAAATTCCAGCAGTACCAAATCCGTCTCAAAACGAAGGGCACGACACACGACTTCCCCGGCGTGATTCAAAGCGAAACTGCTACCATCAAAAATTAAGTCATCATTTCCTCCAACCTGATTGATGTAAATGCTTGGTTGGCGGTAACGGACAGTACTATGACGCAACATTGCTTCTCGCAAGTGATGCTTGCCAACACTATAGGGAGAAGCTGACAAATTCACCACCAAATCTACACCCAATTGAGCTAAGTCAGCAATCGGATTCACTGCATAGCTACGCTTTCCCCAAAATTCCTCATCGTTCCACAAATCTTCGCAGATTGTGACGCCAATGCGGAGATTATCGAGCGTAAAAGAATTTGGCTGAAGTCCCGGTTCAAAATATCGATATTCGTCAAAAACATCGTAGCTGGGCAACAGTCGCTTGTGAAAAATTTGCTGTATTTTGCCCTGTTCTAAGCAGGCAATACTATTAAATAACGGTTTACCTCCAGCGGCGTGCGCCTCCGGATTTGGGTCTACCGTACCCACCAACACCGCTAAATTGGGTGGCAAATCCTCTGCTAGCTGCTGCAACACCGTTGCCATAGACTCGACGAAGCCGGGATTCAGCAGCAAATCTCGTGGCGGATAGCCGCACAAAGAGAGTTCCGGCGTCAGCAACAAACGGGCACCTTGCTGAGTTGCCTGTCTTGCCGCCTCCAGAATGTGTTGGGCATTGCTGGTGAGGTTGCCAATTGTGGGGTTGAGTTGAGCGATCGCAATTTTCATATTCAGTTATCACCTGCGTCGTTCTGATTATTTAAACTAATTTTTCAATCGCAGCAATTAGGATTTAGATTGCCAATGTTTTAATTCTTCAGTCATAAAATAATTAATCAAATCTTGATATAGCTTTTCAATTACATCTGGATTTAAACCTTGTTCTTCAGCCCAAAGACGTCTTTGCTGCAACATCGACTGAACCCTTTCCGGGGCTTTTACACTAGTTTCGTTTGTTTTAAACTTTGCCGCCGCTTTTACATATTCAAATCGTTTACCAAAAGCGGTAATAATTTGGCGGTCAAGTTCATCAATCTCCAGACGAATTTCTTCAATATTTGAACAACCTTTGGTTTGTTTCATAATTGGCTTTCCTTATCTAATTTTTTATTATTAACGCAAAGGTTCGCAAAGGGTAACGCAGAGTAACGCAAAGAAAGATAAAATTAAATTATTTTTTTTAACTTGGCGAACCTTTGCGTTAGCGAAGCGGCGCGACAGCGCTACCTTTGCGTTTAAATAAATACCAACGGTTTATCCTTAAACGGAGCAAACGCTTCAGCATCAAATCGATATAAACTCGCCGGACGCCCCGCCCCTCGCGAGACTTTGACTTTGGTATCGTAAAGAAAACCCAGCTTCAAGAGTCGGGCGCGAAAATTAGAATAATCCGAGAAATTTTCACCTAAAACGGTCGTGTAAAGCTGATACAAGTCACTCAAAGTAAACAACTCCGGCAACACTTCAAAGGCGACTGGGCTATATTCCAATTTATTTCGCAGACGCCGATGACCATACTCTAAGATTTTATGATGGTCAAAGGCTAATTGTGGCACTTGCTCTAAAGGATACCAGGCAATTCCACTAACCCCATCGGCAATTAATTCAGCTTCTTCAAATCGCACTAAAGCAAAATAACTGACCGACAGATAACGAACTGCGTAGCTTTCTTCGCATTCCCTCGGATCTCGTCCAGGCCCGCCAAAGGTGTATAACTGCTCTAGGTACAGATTTTTCACGCGAATCTTTTCAGCCAAAATCCGATAGGCGGCATCTTCTAAAGATTCCCCTTGCCGCACTAAAGTACCGGGCAAACTCCACCGATCGGAAAAAGGTTCGTCCTGCCGCATTACTAACAAAACTAATAGTCGGTTTTGCGCCGTATCAACTGAGAAAATCACGTTATCGACTCCGACTTTAAAATCCGCTAATGCCGGTTTTTTTACCGAATCTCCTATCTTTTTCGAGCTGCGTCCTCGCATTCGTATAAACGTTCTCTGTGAATATAATCCTCAACGGTCGTCGTCAAGGCTTGTCTGTTGCCATTCTCACGATAAGCTGTGGAAGAAACCGCCGGTGGTTTGATGTCAGCGATCGCAATCTGCGCCCCTAGTTGCCTCAGCGCTTCCAAATCAGAGTCATCTATCGCATATCCTGGTCTAGGCACCACAAGTAGATGCACTTGCTGCAATAAATCTTCAACTCTATACCAACGCGGCATCTGGTTTACTAAATCCGAACCAATGACGACGGTAAAATCTGCCGACATCCCCCAGCATTGCCTAGCCTTCTGCACCGTCTCCAGAGTTCTAGGGCTACTGAATTCCGGATACAGCCCAATATTGTGGCAACTCGGATGAATTTCCTCAATCAGCAACCGTAGCATTGTTGAGCGATGTTCTAGCGGCGTTTGATGCGATTTAAACGGATTATTTGAAGCCCAAACCGCCACCCAATCATAGTGTTGCGACAGCCATTTCAAAATCGCTTGATGCCCAGAAGTTGGCGGGTCAGCACTCGTACCAAACAAAGCAATTCTCATTATTTTCTTACTTCCTCTTACTTCCTCTTCTTTCCTCTTTCTTCGCGCTCTATAGCGCTAACGCGCATGGCTTCGCTAGGGCGTCTTTGCGGTTCGTTCCCAAATCCCTTAAGCAGCGCGACGAGTTTTTTCCATCAACTCCAGCAGTGCATCTGAAACCTCCACCGACGGCGACACAGGCGAATCCAATTGGCGAGTCTCCGCTGGTAAACTAGCGACCGAAATCGCAGTCCGTTCTCGAATTTGGGTTAAAGATTCTGGTAGAAACACCCGTTCGCCTTGCTTAAACATCGGCTGCAACAAAGGCTGCTCAAACTGCGGACTTTCCGTCACCAATCCCAATCGATCTCCTTTCATCAAACTCCCTTCAAAGCAGCGAAAAATCTGCTTGCGACCGGGATAAGTTAACTTGCCACTCGACTGTTTCATCACAGGAATGCCATCAATTTCAACCAGTTTATACACTCCATTGACTGGAGTTCCTGTAACCAATCGAGTTCCCAATCCATAACCGTCAATGCAAGCACCCTCTGCTTGCAATCGGGCAATTTCCCACTCATCCAAATCGCCACTCGCAAAGATGGGAACATCCGGTAAGCGCGATCGCACTTGTTTGGATAACCCTACCAAATCACCAGAATCTAACCGCACCCCAGACAATTGCATTTTTCCGGCGTCAATCTTTTCTGCCAGCATTTGGGCAGCGGCAACTGTGTCGTAGGTATCAATCAACAACGGCGCACCCGGAAAATATCGATGGAAGGCGGTAAAAGCCTCTCCCTCACTCCCAGCCGTTGCTGTCAGCGCCATCACCAAAGCATGAGCCATCGTCCCGCTGGGCTTTTGACCCAACTTGATCGCTGCCAGTACATTAGAAGTCGCGTCCAATCCAGCCGCCAATGCCGCCCTGGCTGCCCACAGAGACGCTTGGGGGCTAAAAGCGCGCCGGGTGCCAAATTCCAGCAGCGTCGCTTCTGTCCCCGCGACATCCCGTATCCGCGCCGCTCGTGTGGCAACTAAAGTTTGATAATTAATTGTATTCAGCAGGTAGGTTTCCACCAGCTGAGCTTGCCAAAGCGGCGCTTCCACCCGCAGCAGCGGTTCGTTAGCGAATACGGCGGTTCCCTCTGGAACTGCCCAAACATCACCGGTGAACCGAGCATCTCCTAAGAGCGACCAAAAACGCTCTGGTGCCCGATCGAAAATTCCGGTCGCTTGCAAAGCCGCTATCTGGCTGGGACTGAAGCGAAATTTCTCCAGATAGTCCAGCGCCTGTTCCAACCCCATCGCAATCAAATAGCCAAAGCCAGCGGGTAGACGCCGCGCAAATAGCTCAAAGCTTGCCCGTGTTTGATCTAAACCTTCGCCGGTGTAACAAGCTGCCATTGTCAGCTGATACAGGTCGGTCAAGAGACTGTAATCTTCAGAAGCGATCGCCAATTCTCGATCTTCTACCCTAACCGGCTCCTGAAGCAGGTTAGCAGGATGCTTTACAAGTCCGTCCACGGAAGTTCTCATCATCTTGCTTCCTAGCCAGAGAGAGTGGGCTTTTCAATTATAGTAAGATTTACCATAATAGTGTCAAGGCATTTTGATGATTGCTTGAAGAAGAGGGCTGTTGAAAAGAGCTGTACTGCCATCTTCAGGTCATTCTTAGGTTATATACATTATTCTTAATAGTATTTTGACTTAAAAGCTACAGAAAAGGGCAATTAATGTCAGAAGGACACAGGAGAGTGAAAAAGGGAGAGGGGCGGCGTTACTCATTAGTGATTAACCACTCACCATCAGTTTTTAGAGTTAATTGTGCAAAATCTAAATAAATTTTAAAGTATGTAGAAATCTTAAGTGAACTGACCGCCAACTCAAGTCTAAGCAAAGTATTGCAAACCTAATCAAACAAGTATTGCAAATTACCTCAAACTATCCAGCCATATTCATAATAAAAGTATCAAAGACTAATATACATTTCATCGAATCCCCAAAGGAATCTGGAGAGTAAAGATATGAGTCTTACCCGAACGTTTGACAATATCATCCAATATTTTTCTGGCGCGATCGCTCGCATCTTTGGACTAAGTGACGATGCGTATCCGGTAACTGGCGTGCAGCCCTTTACAGGGGAACCGTTCAGAGAACATCGCGGAGAAGATTGGTAGTCAGCCTAAATGCTTTTTTCTATATCGTTGGAGTCAAAAATAAGAAATTTGGTGGAGAAAGAGGCTCTTTCTCCACCAAATTTTATGAAATGATTTTAAAAATTATTCTTCTGATATGGCTAAAAAGTCCCGCCAGAACGTCTTTTAATGTGTCAGTCACCTCAGACTGCTCTGTTGGATGGTTTAACATCCCTTTGGTGGCTGCAAAGCAGGGGAAACGACAAAAACCCTGTACCACTACTTAACGCTCAACTGGCGCTCAACTGGCTTGGTTAGCCCATATCCTGAGAATGGGCAATGAATGACCACTCGCCGCCTAGACGCCGTTCTCCTAAGTGGGGCAATTCGCAGGACAAACAGCAAAACGCCTGCTATGGTCGGGCAATATTCGGTGGATGAGGAAAATTCACGCACCGAATATTGCATAGTTCTATAGTGACAAGCGTTCTATAAAATTGTATGGAATTTAATACAAAAGTTAGAGCTTATTTAAAGTTCTAAATACTCATTTGACGTAGCTGATGTTGTTCCTGGTTAAACTGCTTTTGTTCGGGGGTTAATACGTCATAATCAATGGGCGATCGCATATCCCACTGCACTTCTGCCAATAGCAGTAAAGTCCCCGCCATCACAAGACCCGTGGTGAGAAATTGCCAGCCACCGACATAAGGCAAGATCGCAATCCCCAATAGATGAACGAACCCGTTAATCAGGAAAGTACGCGATCGCATTCCCATCCCCGTAAAAAAGTAGCCAATGGTACTTAAACCCAGCCAAAACTGACACAGGTTCATCAGCACCAACCCCCAACCCAGAAAAATACCCAAGTCAGTTAGCACCATCCCGAATAACATCAGTGCAACCCAGCTATAAAGCAGCCAGCGCAGGCGTTCTACTTTCACCCAAAAGTGAGTCAACACCACCATCCCCACCGTACCGACTAAGGTAAGTGCTGACCAAAACATCGCTTGCACGTACCAGCTAACAGGTAAAAACTGAGCATTGATAAAAATTGCAGCGGTAATCCAACCCCAAACAATAAACGCCTGATCGATTCGAGAATAAAAGCTCGAAATCAGCGTTTTATTTCCAACTTGCAAGTGAATACGTAAAAGCCCCTGACGATCCTGAAAATCAAGGGCTTCCTGTTTGCTACGGACAAGCGGTTCAGCAGGATTAAAAAAAGTCATTGACATCCATCTTTGGAGATAAATTGAATAAAGCGGGAGTATGTCGCTAGATAGGCTTCTTCAACTATCTTAATGGAAGCAGAAAATTTGTAATCTGGGATTCTACGGATATTGCAACCAAACTAACTGTTTGCTAGTTATCGAAAGTGTTAGCTAAGTAAAAGCATCTGAGTCAAGAAAAAAGCGATCGCGGCACTGCCTACAGGAACCGTCAGATTGTCGATGCCGAACCAGGAGAAAGCTTCTAAGAGAGTAGCAAAGAAAGCAACGAAAATCGGCACTACCCACGTTTGCCAGATATTGCCCTGGACTCCCAGAAAAATCAAGCTACTAACCCCATAGCTAACCAGGAACATCGTCAGCGAGCCTTCCCAACTTTTACGGATGCCCCAAAATTCATAGCGATGCTTACCAAATCGTTGACCAATGAGGGCAGCTAAGCCATCCCCCCAAGTCATCACCAAAATTCCCAGTGCTGCATATTGGGGTTGGTTTAGAGGCCAGAACCAACCGATTAAAATGCCAATACTGAGGGCATAGCAAAATGTCCCCCAGCTCTTGCGCCCAACGCTGTTAATGCCTGGAAGGATCGGAAATTTGTATGACAAAAGAGCCACTGCACTCGCGAAAATCGAAGCCGTAATCCCCACCCAAGCGGGAAGGTTCAGCCACCAGGCAAGCAAAATCACATTGCCCGTGCCAATGTGAACCACCTTCCGCACCTTTTCCGGTTCGGTAGAAGTGTAGCGATGCAGCCCTTCTGCCAGTAACACAAGAATGCCCAGGCAAGCCCCAACTAACCCAATGTGGAGCCATAGATCCGGAATTGATTCTAACCACAACACGGATTTACGCAAAGATTGAATTATAAAAAAAAGCTCTCCTTACCAATCTATTAGATCCAGGGCACAGTAATGAAAATATTACTAATTTGGCTAATTCGGGGATACCGAGTGCTAATTTCTCCCCTTTTTCCCCCAGCGTGTCGGTTTCAGCCGACTTGTTCCAAATATGCTTTAGAGGCGGTAGAGAGATTTGGCCCTTGGCGCGGCGGCTGGATGGCGATTCGGCGCATCTTGCGCTGCCATCCCTTCCATCCTGGCGGTTACGATCCGGTGCCACCCGCCGCTGATCCTGTAGCCAAGAAAACTACAAAATCGTAGGCTTACTGATTGTGCCTATTGTTACCAAAAATTATTTGATTACCAGGTGTCAGCGTCTTCCAATGCCCATTTCCTCTTGCCAACGGCGCAAAACTTCGTTATTGAAAGATTCTCTTGAACCCCTAATAAAACCACCATACTGGGTAGGCGACTCTCCAAGGCTCCATTCCTCTTGTGGAGGGGGGTTATCAACCTGTAGCTCTTCAAGACTCGCTTTGTGAGGCTCAGTCCCCGTCACACTTCCCCAGAGGTGAAGTTTTCCGTTAATGGCTAGATGCACACCGATTTTTTTATCTTTAGCCCTATTTGCAACCTCAGCTACGGTAGCAAATAGCTCAGATAGATTAGATGAGTTAGTGACTACGCCTAGCACAACTACCTGTGCATCAATTAAGATAGCCGCTTGTACATTCTTGTCTAACGAGTCTTTAATCCGCGCAATCCCTTCCTTGTCAATCTTATGATAAGATTTGCACTCTGCAATCATGAAAGCACGTCCAGTAAGCCACAACAAATCAACTTCTGAAAAATTCTTTTTGTCACCATTATGTAGAAGATCCCCCCAAATTTAATGAAGGCTGAAGGTTCTATCTGATAAAGAAGGGCAGCAGTCATCAGTACCGCCTGTCCCCCTTCCTCCACAAAGCGGGCAGCTAGTTCGTTAGGTTTATAGGCAAACACAGGATTTTTCAAGCTTAGCTGGAAAGGTTCAGCGCATCCCATGCACTCAACAAATTCCCCTGCATCCTCAATTGAATACCATTCAGTAAGATCGCAATGGCAGCAGCGCAAGGAATAACCACGACGCACAAGCCTGGATGATAGCAAAAGTGGTAGTTGCTGCTCAAGTAAATTTCGTGCTTCGTCCTTACTTATGCCACGCTGACTCATAAACTCAACTGTTTGCTGAAAATTCAGACCTCCCTCTTTTGCTTGAGGATGTCTCAAAACTGAAATAATATTTAATCCACCCTGATTGACAAGATGTCTGGTCTTTTCAAATCCCCCAAAGCGCTTAACAAAACCTTGTGCATACCGGGTATGTTTGTTAGGGTTAATCTTAAAGCCAGCGTCTTTAAGTTGTCGGATGATTACTACATCATCTGGGTGAACGTAAAAATGGCACTCCTTTCCTGCCAGTGCTGTTCCAGTAATCCCCTTAGCTGCTGCTCGTACAGGTGAGTCTTGTCTTAACCACAGCTCACCTATACCGTCTTGATTATTCTCTGCACGCTCAATCCGCCATAGCTCATTTCTGAGTAAAACAGATGCGGCTGGGGTAGCTGGGATAGAAAATAGTTTACCTGATGCAAACTTCACTTCCGCATTGTAACCAAACGCGAACTCTGTATTTTCATGTCCGAAAGGCACAGGTAGATCAAAACGAATGGAGCCATCTGGATTCCTTATCCGAGTAAAATTGACCACGTTCCCAAAAGAAACAGCACCCTTGATCCAATCAAAACGGAAATCACGATATGATACCTTTACTAAAACTTCCCGACCCGCTGCTGCAAAGGCATTTTTAAGGTGACTGCACAAAGCAAGTGCGCCTTCAGGGTCAATCGGACTTGTAACAAATAATGCGCGGATGGTAGGAAGGACTTCTACAATTAGGGAAGCATGATGCTCAATATCTTTCAAAAACGCTTCTCTTGGAAGAAAAAGTTTATTTTTTGGAAAGAGCCAGCTACAGTTCCAAAAAGCGGTAGCTATACCAATATTTTGATCGTCGTCCAAAAAGAGACAAAGGGTTTCTGCATCATTTGTCCACATATTATAAGGCTCGAAAGCATCCCATTTCCGTCTAGTCTTACTCATTGTTAGAGAAATTGGGTTGTTTCCTTGTGATAATAGCAAGCTCAGTTTAATTAGCTGTTCAATAGTGTGGGGTGGAGAAAAAACATCTGCCGCTAGGTTTTGTACAAGGTAGTTACGGTAAAGCTGAGTCGGAACGCCACCTTGCAATGCAAGCTCTAAATTAAAAATGTTACTCGGCTCTACAAGACGAATATTACTGTTTTCCAAAGAATTGGGGTATAAACTTTCAAGTATTAGACCTATGTGAGAAAGTGTTCCCTTATGCAAATAAATCAAATTATATCCATGAATATGTTCTTGAATTTCTTCAAGCGAAATAGGACGCTGCAAGGCTGGTAACTGATGTAGAACTTGGTCTATATAGGGAGGAATTCCTTGCCTTGGGATAAAAATATAATCAGGATCTATCCACCTTAGAGCAAGGTTGAAAGTATCGGCTTCTACATCGTTTTCAGGTATGGGCAGTATAGCGTTCGCAGCACCTCCCCATACGTGAGTGTAGAGAGTTACTGCGTTGATTAAATCTTCTCTACTGCGAACCAAATAAACGAGGCGGAGGGGACGTGAATTTAATTGAAGAGTGACTTCTTGTTCCAAAAATTGCATATCTTCCTCTTTGTATAGCAACCGCCAATAGGGTTAGGACGCCAGGTGCAAGACATACTCCATCGCATCACGTAGACAATCAAATTGGTCGAGTTGCTTGCAAATTCGACTTTTGAGCCAAGACCA